>NZ_JBEYTS010000007.1:0-230238 GCF_040643155.1 Streptomyces sp. NPDC047453
TTCCGCGCGCACCGTCACGTCGACCTTGGGCGCGTCGGCCAGGGCATAGGGCTCGTGGAACCAGTTCCACCACACCCCCGCGGTGATCCCGACGATCAGCAGGCCACTGCCGAGCGAACCAACCAGCTTCCTCATATGCACCTTCCTTCAGTACCAGTTGGACTTGACGCGGTGAACGAGCAGTCGGTTCCCGCATACTGAGACGGCTGGCCGGCTCCGGAGCCGCTGTAGTACAGCACAGATGTACAGCAACCGTGGCGTCCGCAGCCGACCGTCACCAGCGCTCGACGACCGATTCACCAGCCCGGCAGACCTCAACGACCGTCCCGCCCAAAGTTCGCATCGAGGGGAAACTCGACGCAGGGCATCTCAGGCCGCGGGCAGGGGAAGCGCCACCCGTTGCCCCAGGCCGAACTCCTCAGCCTCGTCGTTGCTGACGACCGCGAAGGTTCCCGCAGGCACTCCGGGCAGCCTGGCCACGCGGGAAGCTGCCGCCAGGAGACGGTCTTCGCCGGCTCCGGTGATGAAGAAGACGTGGGCGCCCTCGTCCTCCTCTCCGTCGTCGAAGACCTCTACCTCGCCTTGGTCTTCGAGATCGGTCAGGAACTCCTCAAGCTCCTCGATCCATGGGAACGGGTAGGCGCCGTCCGCCAGGTTCGGCGTCGGCAGCAGCGGTACGTGGATCTCAACAACCATGGTGGGCACGGCGCCCATCCTGCCCCGGGTGCCCCCGTCTGCCCCAGCCAGGGGTGATCTACGTCAGCGATCCTGCCGAGGTTGGAAAGAGCTCACTGGTACAGCCATGCCTAAGCCCGGAGAACTGACCAGGGCCACCCTCGCTGTACAGTCCGCCCATGGACAAGGGCGCCGTGGGAACTCCCGAGCCGTGTGATTGGTGCGGCCGTCCCGGTCAGGTGATCGAGCACAGCTACTGGGAGGAGGATGGGCGTCTGGCGTATCGCGACCCGGCATTGTGCTCCGTGTGCGAACTTTTGCACGACGCCGATGTGGGCGATATCGCGGATGCCTACTACGAGCAGGTACCGGACTTCGACGTACGCCTTACAAGGTTCGAGGCCGGCCTTGCGGACCGTTGGCGCGAGAAGGTGCGCCGGGGACAGCGGCCACCCCAGGCTGCCGACGAACGACCCCCGGGCTTCGGTTACTCCTGGTCCACCGAGGCTGAAGCCGAGCTATAGGGACGGCACGCGGCTCTGGGTCCGAGAGCTCAGACAGACCCGTAGGATTCCCCTCATGGTGACTGCGACTGTCCGCGAGTGGAACGATGAGGAAGGGTGGGGAGTGCTCGACTCCCCCGAGACGCCCGGTGGCTGCTTCGGCCACTACTCCGACATCCAGGCGACCGGCTACCGCACACTGTCGCCCGGGCAGCAGGTGGACCTCACATGGGAAGCCCCCGGCTTCAAGCGGGATGGCTACGACTACCGTGCGGAAAGCATCGTGCCCCAGCCCGCCTGACATCCACACCTGACATCAACGTCGGCGAACGCTGCCACACCGAAGCGGCCACAGCCGGACCAACGACGAGCCGTTCAACGCCGTTTCCGCACCCTGCACCGCACGGTGATCGAACTCCTAAAGCGGTGCTCACCCTACGGCGAGTTCAAAGCGAGGGAGAGAAGCCGGCGGACTGGTCGAGGTGGAACGGTGATCCCGCACGCGTGGGAATCCAACCCTGCCGTAGGGCGGCCCCGATGGCGTCGGCAACCCCGGAGGGCAGTACCGGGCTGCCCGGGCGTCGGAGCCAATTGCCAGTGTGAGGCTGATTCGTGGTGACGACGAGGGTCGTCCCAGGGCGCTCCGCATGCTCCACGGCGTAAGTGCACGGCGACCAGCAGCCGTACGACCCGACGCCGCCGGGCCTGACCGATGCGGGCGTCGAGCAGGTCGCGGACGGCGTCGCAGGGGGTGTGCCGCCACGGCGGATTTCCAGGACTTCGCGGACGTCGTCGAGGTGGAGACCGAGGGCGCCCGGCGGATGAAGGTCAGCAGCTCGACGTCGGCCGGGTTGCACGCTCCGTGACGGACTGCCACAGAGGTGCGGCCGGGCCCGGGAACAGGTTCACCGGGCGTGCCTGTGCGGGCCGAGCACGATGCGCCGGCTCGGCCGGCAAGAGGAATCAGTTCCGGCCGCTGCCGCCCACGATGACCGGGGTGCCGTTGCCCGAGCCGCAGGGCACGGCGTAGACCGGGTTCTCCTTGGCCGCTTCCCTGTACGCGTCGATGCACTGGTTCATCAGAACCTTGTCGGTGAGAGAGTCGTTGAGGATCTTGTTGGCGCGGGCGATGCCCTCGGCCTCGATCTTGCGGCGCTTGGCCTCCTCTTCCGCCGTGCGGGTTGCCTCGGTGGCCCGCTCGGTGGCCTCCTTTTGCTGGATCTTGCGGTCGATCTGCTTCTGAAGGGCGTCCGAAGGCTTGACGTTGCGCAGGTTCACGGCGGTGATGTGGATACCGCGGGGCGCGAGTCGCTCCTTGATCAACTCGCCGATCTCCGCGTTGATCTTCTCCCGGGCCGAGGCGTAGCCCTGCTCGCTGGTGTAGCGGGCGAAGACGTTCCGGACGATCTCCCGGCTGTCGGGGTAGACCAGTCGCTGCTGAATAGCGTCCTCGCTCCCTGCCAGCCGGTACAGCTCTCCCGCCTTGTCCGGTGTGACCGCCCACTTCACGGTCAACTCCGCGTACATCACACCGCCCTGGGAGGACCGCACCTCGACGACATCCTTGTCGGAGAGGTTGAGGTCGACCGGACGGGTCGAGAAGGGCGTGACATCGGTGAATGGCGCCTTCAGATGCATCCCGGACGTCATCGGCGCACCCACTTTGCCGAACGTCACCGGCACGCCGACCTCGTAGGCGCTGACCACGTACACAGTGCTGGCGATGCCACAGAGCACGCTGCCGAGCAGTGCGGCGCCGGCACCCAGCCGAAGCGGGAACGAGTTTTGGGCACGGGCGACGAAGTACATCACCACGGCGGCGAGAACGAGTAGGCATGACAGTACGAGCACGGTGACTCCCCCCTGAGAGACCCTGAGCGGTACCCCCCGGTACCGCGCGCCAGTGGAGGATATGACATCCGAAGTGCGGTGAGATCAGCGGGTGTTCGCAAGCGGCGTTGCTGCCACTGCGCCGGCCTGCGTGCTGTTGTCCCGCACCTGCGTCGGCATCCTTCCCAACCACATCGCCTGGCCCGCCGCTCCGTTCCCGGTGCCCGCCGATCGCCCGTCCGTCGCCCGCCCCCCAACGCGGGAAAGGCCCGCCTGCTGGCGGATGCAGGGTGGGCGGCTTGCGGCCGAGCCAGTCGACCTGGTGGCTCTAGGATCCGCACGGCTCCAGTTCAAGGGGCCAAACGGCATGAACGATCGGCGACGGTTCTGGACGTCCACGGACGATGACCACGGTCAACTCCCGGGCCAGCTAAGCGGCTGGGAAGGTCAGGCATGGGGTTGATCGCGTTCGGGACGAAGAGGTCGCTCCGTTAGGGTGCGCTACGTGACCGACGCCCCGGCCTGGCCCGAGTACAGCCAGCCCATGAAGTTCGGCGGCTTCGTCCTCGTCAAGCGCAAGGACGATGGCCGGCGGACCTGCCGGGCGCTGTGGACGTGTACCGGTTGGCATGTCTGGTGGCGCTGGGCCGACCGGCCGGAGGAGCCGTTGGAGGCCTGCCCGATGCCCGAACTGTTCCGCTGACATCCATCGCTGGCGCCGCCATCGCCGTACCCGCCGCCTCGGCCGCCGCGGCCGTTCCTGGTCAGCGAAGTCACGATCGGAGAGTCTGGGGGCATGCTGCTGCCGCTAACCCATGGGAAGACCGAGCTCATCGAGGTCGTCCGCATCACCGACCCCGTCAGGCACCTCAGTTCGGAGGACCTGGCCGGCGTCACTGCCGCGATCTGGGAGGGAGACCAAGCCCAGCAGGCCCTGTCCCTGATCGCCGACCTACCAGGAAGTGAGCTGTACCGCTGCTTCCTCCCAGGCTGGGGAATCCGGGCGCACAGCTCCACCGCTCAGCTTTTCGAGATCGCCTTCTGCTTCCGCTGTCACGGTGCCCGCATCTGGGGGCCGGGTCCTCCTGTCGAACAACAAGGTCAGACCTCGACGCAGAGAGCCCTGCCGCACTTGAACTGCTCCACCGATTCCGCTCCTGCCTGCCGGACTGATGAACAGGGTCTCGGCAGCTTCGGGACGAAGAGGTCGCCGTGCCATAGTCGTGCCAGATGCCGGGGTCAGCAGCGGTCAACGAGGGGGGGTGGAGGGCGCTTCGGTGCCCGCCAGCTCGGCCGCCGAAGCGGCAGGTCACCGGCCCGATGCCCCACCCGCTCTCCTAAGAAGTCATCTCATTTGGCGAGTCGGCGATAACAGATGAGGGTGCAGGCGATGCTGGTGAAGGCAAGGAAGTGCTCTGCCTTGCGTTCGTAGCGACGGTGGGGCCGTCGGCAGCCGGCGAGCCAGGACATGGTGCGTTCGATGGTCCACCGGTGCCGTCCGAGCCGCTGCGAGGTCTCGACGCCTTTGCGGGCGATGCGGTGCCGGATGCCCCGCTGGGACAGCCATTTCCGCAGGTGGCGGTAGTCGCAGCCCTTGTCGGCATGGAGCTTGCCGGGCCTGCGCCGGCGGGGACCCCGGCGGGAGCGGATGGGCGGTATGCCCTTCACGAGTGGGATCAGGGCTTGGCTGTCGTGGACGTTGGCGCCCGAGATTCCGACGGGCAGGGGCAGACCGGTCCGCTCGGTGATCAGGTGGATCTTCGAGCCGTACTTGCCCCGGTCGACAGGATTCGGACCTGTCAGGTCCCCTTTTTCAGGGCCCGCATGTTCACCGAGTCGATCGCGCACCGGGACCAGTCCAGCTCGCCGCGGGCTCCGAGTTCGTCGAGGACCAGGCGGTGCAGCTTGGCCCAGACCCGGACCTTCGACCACTCGGTGAACCTGCGGTGGGCCGTCGCTCCGGACGGCCCGAACGATGCTGCGGGAAGCTGCTGCCACGTGCAGCCCGACGTCGCCACGAACACGATCGCGGCCAGCACTTCACGGTCACCGTGTCGGCGTCGGCCGCCGCCCTGAGGCCGCGATGGCGCCTCCGGCACCACTCGCTGGAACAGTTCCCACAACTCGTCCGGCACTAGCCGCTCAACAACCCCCACCATGACCAACATCCCACTGAGCCAAATGAGATGACTTCCAAAGCGGGTGTCGCAGGTTCGAATCCTGCGGGGGCACCGGCACTAACGGCCCGGACCGATCATGGTCCGGGCCGTTTTGATGGCAGCAGTGGACTGCAGGCGGCCTGGACCGCCCTCCTAGGTCGCTCGGCAGCGCCCGTATCAGGCTCCGTCTCACGCACCGCGGTTTCATGGCCGTCAACGGCAATCCGACGACCTCGACCGGCAAGTGGTAGCCCTGACTTGTACACAGGTGGCCGACTCGGGCCCCTCAGCAGGGCTGTAAGGCGCCCTGCTCAGCCGGCTCACCATAGGCCTTCGCTTGCAGTGAGTGGAGTTCGTCAGACAGTCGCCTTGGCGATGATGCGTTCCATCTCCCCTTGGCCGAAGGCCCGCAGAGTCGTGGAACGGATGTTGCCCACCCCGCCGAGATGCAGGAGTGCTGCGGTGGCAGTTTCGTCGTCGGGTGCCTCGACGACGGCCACGAGGTCGTATGGACCGACGGTCCAGTAGATGTTCAGGAGCTTCGCCCCGATCTTCTGTGCCGCTGCGCCGAAGGTCTCAGCGCGCTTCGCGGTGTCCTTGTAGTCTCGGACCCCCTGATCGGTCCAGTTCAGCAGCGTGATGTACGTCGGCATGTTCTCTCACCTTCACGAGGAACCACATCGCGAGGTCAATCCTGGACATCGGGGCTGGCACCCGCACGGGATACGCACCCGAACGAGCGATACGAGCACCTACAGGCGGTTGATCACGGTGGTCGGATCCAGGAGAGGTGCTCGCACAACAGCCACGCCGACCTGCGGTGGGACAGTTGACTGCTCCCGAGGTCCGGCCCCCGGCTACCCCGATCCACCGGTCCGCCGGAGTGCGCGTCGGGGGGCAGGCTGACATCCACGGCGCCGGGCGGAGGCGCACACCAGCGTCTCCGTCCGGTTGCCGCACCAGTCGACGGCGGCAGCCGAAGCGGACTCGGATCGAACGCCGGTGGCCGTTCGTCCATGCGGGCCTCACCCAGACGCAACCCGCCTGCGTGTCTCACTGCGTGACAACGCCCGCGGCCCATCGGCCCAGGTACGCGAGACCAGCCCAAGGTCAAGCGCTCGCCCAAGTTGCTTCAGCACGAAGAGGTCGCAGGTTGGAAACCCGCCACCCCCGACAGTGCAGTATCAGGTCAGCCACCTACTGGACGTCAGGAGGTGGCTGACCTGTTTGGCCTGCCCGTCTACGGGGCGAGCCGGGGCCTCTGGCGTTTGTCGTGGATCACTTGAGGACGTTCAGGAAGTTGGTGGCGTCGTCGACGAAGTACACGGCGTCACGATCCCGGTCGACCGCCAGGCCGAACAGCGCGCCCGCGCCGGGCGGGGTGCCGCTGTTGTCGAGCTGGCGGAAGGCCACTTGGCGGCCTGCCGGTGTGGTCTCGACGATGTTGCCGTCACCGCCGTTGACGGTCAGGATATGACCGTTGGGCGCGATGGCCAGGCCGAGGGGGCCGTTGAGCCTGCCGCCCCTGCTGACCACCCGGCCAGTGCCGGCGCTGGATTCGCGAGTCACCGCGCGCGGGATGACGGTGATCCGGTTCTTGACCGTGTCGGCGACGTAGAGCGAGCCGTCCTTGGCGAGGCCGACACCGGTCGGGCCGATCACCAGGGCCGCGGGGTCGGTCTTCTGGGCGAAGCCCGAGCCGATCTTGGTGGTCTTCAGCCGCTGCGGTGGCTTGTTGTGATGGCGCTTGAGGGTGATGCGCAGGACGGTGCCCCGGTCCACTTCGCTGCCGTCGCCCGCCACGGTGCCGTTGAGCACGTTGGTCACGAACAGGTCGGTACGGTCGCCGTAGCTCGCGGCGGTCATGTCCCACGGCCCGTTGATGCCGCCTCCGGCGAGCGTCTCGCGGACCTTGCCGTGGCTGTCCAGTACGAGCAGGCAGCCCGCCTTGGCGGTGGCGGAGGTGCCATCGGCGGTCGGGAGACTGCCGACCACCACCCACCCGCCGGGCAGGATGCTCAGGGCGGTCGTGAGACCCACACCGCCGGGGCAGCGGCCGGGCAGGTGGGCCGGGTCGATCCGGGCGAACAGCGCGGCGGTGCCGCGCGGGCTGATCTGGACCAGGGTGGTGCCCGTGCCCTGCTGGTTCTGGCTGTTGTTGAAGTTGCTGACCAGTACGTTGCCTTTGTGGAGCTTCCCGGCGTCACGCGGGACCACGGCCGTGCCGTAGGGGTTCACGTCGCCGTTCGCGGGGACCGTGGAGGCGATCTCACGCACCGTGTGCAAACGGCCGAGGAACGTCCCACCGGCCGAGGCCGCGCCTGCCGCAGAAGCCACTGAGATCACCACGGCGGCTGTCAGCGTTGACAGCCTTCGCGCCAGCGGTGACAGAAAGTTAGTCCTCATAAGCGGTACGTTAAAAGTGATGATGGGACTTGGTGCGCACGGACACGCTCTGCCTTCGGGCATTTCGCTCCACAGGCAGCCGAAGTGCGTCAACTTGGAGGACGTCGCACAGTCGGCCATTGCTACCGAGAACGGGTACGTCGTGGCCGGGGATCGGCATCCTCGCGCCCTGAGCGGCCTCCGCTGATCGCTGACGCGGACCGCCCGTTCGAACTGCTGATCGACCATCGATGCCACCACGCGGCCGCCTCGGCTTCCGTCTCGTTCAGTCGCGTTCACCTGCGTTCAGACCAGACCCGGAGTCGCCACCATGACCACAGCCAGCCGCCCATGACCGCACGCGAACGCCCCCGAACACCGCCCAGCGACCCACCGACAGACCTGGAAAGCGTGCGCCTGCGCACGGTGTGCGGACCTGATGAGTCAGGCCGCGCCGGGCAGACGGCCGCGGCGGACCCGTGCCGGACCCGTGCCAGATCGCGTAGGTAACTCGGCTCGCCAATTCAAAGTTCATCACAAGACGGTCGCGAAAACTTCATACGACCTTCACCCTCTCTCCACCTACTGCGCCAATTGACCCTGCGGCACTGGGCGCTGTCCCAGCCACGCAGCCAGCGACCGGAGGAGAGGCGCACCGACACGGCCTCACACGCCAGCAATGGCACAGAAACTGACGGCACGACGAAAGAGCCAGTACATGCGCACTCGCGGCATTCTCATCAGCAGCGTCGCGGTCTCTGTGGCGGCGATAGCTCTCGGCACCACCCCCGCTTCGGCGTCGGTCAACTTCGACCCGACCACGGGCGCCGGCTTCATCGGCAAGGGCGACGTCCAGTCCGCCCTCGGCTACAACAACGCGGCGCTTCAGAAGGCCGTCGACAGCAAGAGCCTCGCGTTCACGGCCAAGCAGCCGGCGTCCCAGTCGCTGTCACAGGAGGCCACCCAGGCCGGCGCGCAGATCGGCTCGCAGGTCGGCGTCCAGTTGGGGACCCAGACCGGCGCCCAGGTAGCCACCCAGGTCGTGTCGCAGGATCTGACCTGCACCTACACCAACGGAAACGGCACCAAGACGTTCCACCGCGACGGCGTGCGCGACGGCGAGCGCACCGGCACCCGGACCGTCTCGCACGTCGGCATCCGAGAGGGCAGCCGGGACGCCTCCCGTGAGGGCACCCGGACCGGCAGCCGAACCGGCGTCCTCACCGGCATCCTCGGTTACGACCTCAACGTCGAGGCCCGCAAGGCCAACCAGTACACCGGCTTCATCCTCAACGGCTGGAAGGGTGAGCCGTCGTACGAGACCGGGGCCACCAGCTGGAACTCCCCGGTCTCCTTCGGTGACTGGTCGTTCGGTGACTGGTCGTTCGGCAACTGGTCGTTCGGTGACTACAAGTTCGGTGAATACCGGTTCGGCGACTATGCGTTCCAGCCCGTGACCGATGTGCAGTGGGGCAAGTGGGACTCGGCTCCGGGCGAGAACCCGGACGACTGCCTGCGCAGCGCCAACGCCGGCAAGATCACGGCTCTCAGCAACGTCATCACGCCCGGCGCGATCACCGAGGGCCCCGTCACGGACGGCGCCATCATCGACGGCTCGATCACGCCAGACAGCATCACCGACGGTACGACCACGTACGGCAACATCGAGACCGGCGTAAGGACCTCCAGCGGCCCGGCCAGGCTCTTCGTCAACGACAAGGCTCTCTGAGCCGTCGCACCACAGTAGCCGCCCCCGGCCCCACTCGGTGGTCGGGGGCGGCTCCGTGCGGCGCCACTCGAGACCCACGAGCGCCGTTCAGCGGCCGCCGTCGGTGCGGCTCGCGGCAGCGGCACCTGCGTCGCCGCGAGATCGGGGATTCCTGGATCTGAGGCGCCGTACCTCCGCCCACGTCCCCACAGCCGTACAACCAACACCCCTCCTCGCAAGTCGTGATCAGGGCGGCCTCATCCGCCGTCCCGATCCTGACCAGAGGACCGAATGAACGCAGACAGACGCACGACCGCCGCGACCGCGACCGCGATCGTGCTCGCCACCGCGGGCGGCCTGCTCACCGCCGTCGCCACGCCCGCCTCCGCCGCGACCACGTGCGCCTCGCCGGTCTACAAACGGCAGTTCTTCGCGAACACCACCTTCTCCGGTACGCCGAAGAAGACCGACTGCGACTCGAAGATCGACGAGAACTGGGGCACGGGAGCCCCGGCTTCCGGCCTGCCGTCGAACTACTTCGGTGTCCGCTGGACCGTGACCCGCGACTTCGGCTCCGGCGGCCCCTTCTCCTTCCCGGTCGAAGCACGTGACGGCATCCGCGTCCACCTCGACGGTGTCCGTAAGGTCAACCTGTGGAAGGACGTCTCGACGACGGTGAAGAAGACGGTCAACGTCACCATTCCGTCCGGCACCCACACCCTCCGTATCGACTACGTCAACTGGACCGGTGCCGCCGCCGTCAAGTTCGCCTACGCGCCCCGCACCGGCGCCGCCGTGGACCGTGTCGCCCCTCTCACACCCACCGGGCTGTCGATAGCCCGTGACGCCGGCCCCGGGCGGAACGTTCTGCGCTGGTCGGCGAACAAGGAGATGGACATCGCCGGTTACCGCGTCTACCGCCGTACCCCCGACCAGACGTCCTTCGGCGCTCCCGTCGCCACGGTCACCGGCACGTCCTTCACCGACACCACCGCCGGGGGCACCACCCACCTCTACGAGGTCCGCGCCGTCGACAAGTCCGGCAACATGTCCGCCGGGACCTCCGACGTCTCGGTCACCGGGAACCCGGTCTTCCTGCGCCAGTTCTTCGCGAACACCTCCTTCTCGGGCGCGCCGAAGCGGACGGACACCGACACCGTGATCAACGAGAACTGGGGCACCAACTCGCCCGGGGTCCCCGGCGTCGGCAAGGACAACTTCGGCGTCCGCTGGCAGATCACCCGCGACTTCGGCTCCGGAGGTCCTTTCGCGTTCACCGCCTCCGGCCAGGACGGCATCCGTGTGTACCTCGACGGCGCCCGCAAGATCGACCTGTGGAAGAACGGCTCCAGCACCGTCTCCCGGACCGTCAACCTGACCATCCCGCGCGGCACCCACACCCTCCGCATCGACTACGTCAACTGGACCGGTGCCGCCGCCGTCAAGTTCGCCTACGCGCCCCGCACCAGCGCCACCGTGGACCATGTCGCCCCTCTCGCACCCACCGGGGCGAAGGTGGTGTACGACGAGGGCACCGACTCCGCCACCTTCTCCTGGGCGCCCAACAAGGAGATGGACCTCGCCTCCTACCGGGTCTACCGGCAGACCGCGGTGGGTGACTGGATCCCCATGGTCCTGACCGACAGGACCGCCTGGACCGACACCAAACTGCCCCGCAACGGCAAGCCCATCCGCTACTACATCTGCGTCACCGACCGCGCCGGGAACCTGTCCGAGAGCACACCCGTCCTGACGGTCACCCCGGTCGACACCGTCGCCCCGACGGCACCCGTCATCGCCGTGTCCCACAGGGCGAACACCCCCAGCTCTCTGAAGATCAACTGGGACGGCCGGACCGAGGAGGAGATAAGGATCGGCGGCACCATCAGCATCTACCGGTCCACCGGCGACACCCTCGGCGACAGCCCCGAACTCATCGGCACAGCGTCGAAGGACTCGTCGCCGACGTGGTCCTACGCGTACGTGGACGAACTGCCGGCGTTCGACGGCACCACCTACACCTACGCCGCCGTGGTGACCGACGCCGCCGGCAACGCGTCCCCGATGTCCGCGCCGCGTTCGGTGACCCCCGACAGCGTTCCCCCGGCCCCGCTCACCGGCCTGACCGCCACGCCCCGCGCCGACGGCGTCCTGCTGAGCTGGGACGCCCCCGCCGAGAGCGGACTGAGCTACGCCGCCACCCGCGTCGTACGGCGGCCGGACGGCAGCACCGGCTACAACAGTGACGGGTGCTCCGACGCCGTCGACCCCAAGAAGCCCACTGCCCTGCCGAACGCGATGCTGTGCGCCAGCCCGGCGGACGGCGAGACGGTGACCTTCCTCGTCGTAGCGATCGACGAGTGGGGCAACCACATCGGCCTCGACCTGGCCCCCACCGTCACCACCACCGAACTCGACAACAGGCCCGACGACGCCCTCGGCGAGGACTCCGGCACGCTCACCGTCCTCAACCCCGACGCCGTGACCAGAACCGGTCGCTTGGAGTGGGCCTGCTCCGACATGACGGCCTGCGCCGGCATCACCGAGCACCGCGTGGAGCGCTGGAACGTGACCACCAGGACGTACGAACCGGTCACCTCCATCGCCGCGGCCCCGAACCGCATCTACCGCGCCCTCGTGCGCCTGCCGCTCGGCGAGACGTCGTACTTCCGGATCACCGGCATCCTCGCCGACGGCACAACGGCCGCCGTGGTGCACTACTCGGCGGCCAGGGGCGACTACGTATGAGACGCTGCCGCTTCCGTGGTCCGGCAACGGAAGCGTTGACCGTGGTGCGCGCCGTCTCCCACCCGGGGGCGGTGCGTCTGCGGGCAGCGCACGGCTTCCGGGCGTACAGGCGTCGGCCCTCAGGGCGGCGGCCCGTACCGTCGTTGAGCTTCGCGTCCGTACTCGGCGTCACGAGCCGCAGCGGAACGTCGACGTCCGGGCGAAGGCCGTACCAAGGCGGCATCAAGTGCGCGTAAAGATTGCCGGGGGCAGGCAATGTATTGCCACCCGATCGCATGGCAATATGCAGGCCGGGGAGATCGCCGAACGAAAGCGGGGCCCGAATGAACTGGTTTGTGGGTCTCGGTATCGCGGGACTGGTCCTGCTGGTGCTCTCGCTGATCTTCGACGGGATCCTGGAAGGCCTGTTCGGCGGGGTGCTCGACGGGTTGTTCGACGGGCTGCTGTCGCTGCCGGTCATCGCCGGATTCGTGTCCATGCTCGGCTTCGGCGGCGCGATCGCGCTCGGCACCACCGGTCTGGGGGTCACGGGGGCAACGGCGATCGGCGTGGTGGCGGGCGTCGCCGCGGGCTGGTTGACGTGGAAACTCAGCCGCGTCCTGATGCGGGAGCAGGGCTCGGCCGCTCCACAGGGCGGCGATCTCGTCGGCGGCTCTGGTTCCGTGGTGACCGCTATTCCGGCCGAGGGGTACGGCGAGGTGCTGGTGTATCTCGCCGGGCAGCCACTGAAGTTGGCCGCGAAGTGTTCGGTGCCGGTGGCGCAGGGTGCCGAGGTCTGGGTGGAGTCGGTACTGTCCGCGACCTCGGTCGCGGTCCGGCCGGTCGAAGACTGACCGTCGGAGCGGCGCGCCACACCACGCGGCCCACACGCCCGCCCCTTCATCTTCCTTCATCTTCCTTCCGCGTCCGTTCCTGATCCGTTCCAATTCGCCGTCCCCCGGGGAGGGCTGAGGGGATTCCACACATGAGCCCTGTACTGATTGCCGTGATAGGAGTCGTCGTACTCCTGGTCCTGCTGGCCCTCACCGTCGTCACCCGCTACAAGGTCGCGGGTCCCAGCGAGGCGTTCATCGTCACCGGACGGCGCGGCAAGAAGTCCACCGACCCCGAAACCGGCCGCGTCTCCACCGACAACAGCGGCCAGAAGGTCGTGGTCGGCGGCGGTGTCTTCGTCGTGCCCTTCGTCCAGCAGAAGTTCACCCTCGACCTGTCCAGTCGGCACATTCCGGTGGCCGTCCGGGGCGCGGTCACGCTGCGCGGGGTGAAGGCCAACCTGGAGGGCGTCGCCATCGTCAAGGTCGGCGGCACCGAGGACTCGATCCGCGCCGCAGCCCAGCGCTTCCTCCAGCAGCAGGACGGCATCGTCGGGTTCACCCAGGAGGTGCTGTCCGGCGCGCTGCGCTCCATCGTCGGGCGGATGTCCGTCGAGGACATCATCCGGGACCGGGCCGCCTTCGCCGGACAGGTCGCGGAGGAGGCCGAGGCCAGCCTGTCCGGGCAGGGTCTGGTGCTGGACGCCTTCCAGATCCAGGACATCACCACCGAGGGCTCCTACCTGGAGGACCTCGGCCGGCCTGAGGCGGCCCGCGCCAAGCAGGAGGCCGACATCGCCGAGGCCGTCGCCCGACGCGCTTCCGAACAGGCCCGTCTCAAGGCGGAGGAAGAGATCGCGATCGCCCAGCGCACCTACGCCCTGAAGCAGGCCGAGATCAAGGCCGAGACGGACGAGGCCGCCGCCCGCGCCAACGCCGCCGGCCCGCTCGCCGAGGCCGCCCGGCAGCAGGAGGTCCTGCAGGAGCAGGAGAAGGTCGCCGCCCGGCAGGCCGCGCTGACCGACCGCGAACTGGACACCCAGGTCCGCAAGCCCGCCGACGCCGCCCGTTACCGGGCCGAGCAGGAGGCGGAGGCCCACCGCATCGCCCTGGTCAAGGAGGCCGAGGCGGCCGCTGAGCGGGCACGGCTCACCGGTGAGGGCGAGAAGGCCCACCGTGCGGCGCTCGCCGAGGCCGTTCGTATCGAGGGTGACGCCGAAGCGGCCGCGATCGCCGCCAAGGGCGCGGCGGAGGCCGACGCCATGCACAAGAAGGCAGACGCCTTCGACCGGTACGGCGACGCGGCGGTGCTCCAGATGCTGGTCGAGGTGCTGCCGCAGGTCGTCGGCAAGGCGGCCGAGCCGCTGTCGGCCGTGGACAAGCTGACCGTCATCTCCACGGACGGCGCGGGCCAACTCCCGCGCGCGGTCGCCGACAACGTCGCCCAGGGCATGGAACTCCTCAGCTCCACCACCGGCGTCGACCTCGCGAAGCTCCTCCAGGGCCTCTCCGGACGCGGCACGACGAAGATCCCGGCGCAGGTCGAATCATCGGCTCCGGCATCGGCCGAAACGTCCCACGGCAAGATCGACATCACCGAATAGAACACAGAACGGGGGGGACACCGCTGACCACGGAGCCCGGACGCCTGAGTGGCGCCCGGGCTCCGCTGTTTCCCGGCCCTCCTGCACCGCAGGCTGTGCCTGAGGAACGCTCGATGAGTTGACCCGCGCGCGATGCCCCGGTGCCGCCCAGGTCAGCGTCTCCCTCTGTTACTTGTCCGCTCGGTAGAGCTGGATGTCCCTGTTGACGAAGAGGTGGACGTAGCCGCACCGCCAGCAGATCAGCCCGGTGGCGCTCTCGTTGGCCCAGGCCAACTTCATGAACTCCATGCCGGTGCTGTTGAGCAGGACTTCCCGCTCTCGGAACAGGTCTCCTTGGCAGACCTGGCAGGTGAGCCAGACTTCCCCCAGTGCTGCACGTACCGGCTTTGCCATCGAGTGAACGCCCCCGTCCTTGCCGTGCTGACGGAACGAGACTACGAGGCAGTCCGAGCCGTGCACAGCCGGGCCCTTCGGTCAGGCGGTGACGGTGAAGCCGTGCTTCTTGCCGAGCTTGGTGAGGGAGTCCTTGCCGGGGATGCCGTCGGCGGGCTCGCCGGGCTTGCGGCCGCGGTACCCGCACCGCTCCTGCCAGCCGCTCATGGCGTCCTTGGTGGCCGTGCCGTAGTGGCCGTCCAGGTAGGTCTTGGCGAGCAGGCCCTCGTTGACGAGAGCGGCCTCCACGGTGCGCACCCCGGCGTAAGTGACAGGCGTGCCCTTCGCGGCCGGGTTCGACTTCGCCGCGGCGATCAGCTTGGACAGCGACACCTTCGGCTTGGCCGGCGCGGGCGGCTTGGTGGTGGGCGGCTTGGTGTCGAGCCGCTTCGCGACGCGGTCGAGGACCTGCTCCCAGTCCATACCGGGCCCGCGCGGGTCGACCTTGCCGGGCTGCCAGTCCAGGTGCCGCAGCGCCGACCGGGCGCCCCACCCGTGCTGCCGGCAGATCGCGGCCGTCACGCGGACGATGGCCTCGATCTGCTCGGTCGGCCACGGGTCCTTGTCGTCACCGAGGTTCTCGCACTCGAAGCCGTAGAAGGCCCGGTTGCCGTCGACGGTGGCCTCGTCGTCGACGGGCGGCCGCCGCTCTGCGATGACCGCGGACAAGACGTCCGGGTCTCCCAACCCCGCGTGGTTGGCGCGGCCCCAGCCGACCACGTGCACGCGCCCGTCCTTGGCGATCATGCCGTGGCAGAGCGGGCCGGGCAGTCCTGCGTACCCGTCGCGCACGATCTTCACCGTGTTCGCCGTGCCCTTGGTGACGGTGTGGTGGATCATCACCCCGTGCACCGGACCCCACGGGCCCTTCGCGTTGCGGTTGTGGTTCTTCCAGTCGCCGACCTCGACGACGGTCACGCCCTCAGCCTTCAGGGCCATGAGGAACTGGGCAGCAGTAAGTGGCGTGGCCACGGGTACCTCCAGGTGTGAGAGACGACGGTGATCCAGATGCGGTCGCCGGCGGCAAAGACCTGAAGGATCGTCCCCGGATACGGCGACCGCCGCTGTCGGATTGCCAACGTAGGCGCTCACGTCCGCGTTTGACCCGGAAATGCAGTTGGTGATCAACGGGTTGGCGTCGGGCGATGCTTGACCGGATGTGTGCGCACGGTGGAGTTGGAGGGGGACATCCTGCGGGTCACGTTCGACCCCGAATCCCTGGAAGCCCTGTTCCTGGACGACCCGGTGGTCGAGGTGTTCAGGACGCCCGCAGGAAGGCCGATCGCGCCGCCTTGCCGAGGTACGTGAAGCGCGTGTCGCCCGCGACGTGCTTGTCGAGCGCTTCTTTGATGCCCGGCCACTTCGGGTCGCGGTAGTCGTCGAGGACGACGATCCCGCCGGGTGCCGCGATCTCCTCCGCCCACTCCAGGTCCTTGGCGACGCCCTCGGCCGAGTGGTCGCCGTCCACGATGATCACGCCGTAGCGGCGGTCGGAGACGGCCGCGCGGGTCTCGGGGTCCTCCGAGAAGCCCCGCTGGATCCGGGCGGCGACGCCCGCGGGGCCGGCCAGCGCCAGATTCGTCCGGACGGCGTGCTCGTCGACCGGCGTGCCCGTGGGGTCGGGCCGCTGCTCGGTGCCGGGCTGCAGCTGCACGCCGGCGAAGGGGTCGACGATGGTCAGGCTCGGGCTGCGGCCGTCGCGCTCCAGCATCCGGATGAGTCCGGCGGAGAACATGCCGTACAGCGTGCCGATCTCCAGTACCTCGTCGTTGGGCGGGTCGAGCAGCGGTATCGAGCCGAGCTTGCCGCAGATGTTCATGGTGCCGCCCGCGATCCGGCCCACGCCCAGCGACTCCAGTGCGACCAGCAGCCGGTAGGCCGCGGTGACGTTGCGCTCGGCCGCCTGGCGGTCGCCGCCGCCGAGCGCCGCGACCTCGGCCTGGAGACGGTCCATGGCGCCGGGCACGACGATCCGGGAGACGCCGCGGGCGCGGGGGCCGACCAGCAGGTCGAAGGTGTACTGATGCTGTCTCAGCACCTGGATGTCGCGCTGGAGCTCTTCGTTCTGCGCCTGCGACCGGGCGACGGCGGAGCGGACCTGCCGCTCGATCCGCTTGTCGAGCAGCTCGGCGACGGGACGGAGCAGGCGCCGGGAGGCCGAACTGCGAAGCAGGGAGCGGCTTTTCATGAAACCGATGACCTCAATCATCTCGCGACGAATTGACCCGGGTCAGCACGGATCACAGGTAAGGAAAGAAAGGCTAGGCGTGTCCCTTTCGGACGGAAGGCCACGGAGTCGTCCGGCGGGAGAACTTCTGCCGAACTCCGCATTACGGTGATGTGGAGACAGGATGCAAAGGACGTTCACCCGGACGATGACCCGCCCCGGAGCAAGCGCGTCTTTCCTGCGACGTGCACGGCCGCCTCCGCGCCGAACCGGTACGGCCCCGCGGGTCGGGAGCCGTACCGGTTCGGCTCGGGCGGGGTTCAGTTGGTGAAGGTGAAGTACTTCCAGGCGCCGTGGGTCGTGGAGTTGACGTTGTCGCCGGAGGAGCCGTTGATGTACGACGAGCGCATGCGGGCTCGGATGCCGGACGTGCCCGGTGCCTCCAGGCTCACGGACGACTTGCCCTTGGTGGACAGGGCGAAGTACTCGGAGCCCGAGTCGTACCAGGAGCCCTGGTAGTACACCTGGAGCTGGAAGCGCTGCTTGCGGCCGGGGTAGTAGGTCATGGTCGTGGTGAACAGCGGGTCGGTCTTCTTGCGGAAGTAGTAGTACGTCGTGGAGCCGATCTTGCCCGTCTTGTAGTGCCTGGAGACGGCGGTGGAGACGTTCACCCGGGCGTACGCGGTCGACTTCACGGTCTTGGCGGTGTAGCGGGCGTCGCCGCTGAAGACGGCGGTGACGGTGGTGTCACGGGTCATGCCGACGGTCGCCGACAGGTTGCCCTTGGAGTTGACCTTGGCCGTCTTCAGCAGCTTCTTCGGCTTGTCGGGGCCGAAGGGGTCCGCGTAGATCGAGACGGTGCGGTTCTTGTACGTCGTGCCGAGGTGCGCGGTGAAGGTGACCTTCTTGCCGTACGAGTACAGCTTGCCGTTGTTGTTCAGGGTCAGCGCGGGCGCCTTGCGGGAGACGTCCACCACGCCCGAGCCGGACGCGGGCATGTGGGCGGCGTCGCCCGCGTAGGAGACCTTGTAGGTGACCTTGCCGCCGGCGGGCGGGGTGTCCGTGAAGGAGAAGCTGCCGTCCGCCTTGGTCTTGACGGCGGCCAGCGCCTTGCCGTTCGGCGACTCGACGTCCGTGCGGGTCACCTTCAGGGCGGTGCCCGCGGCGGGCAGCGTCTTCGAGGTCAGTTTGCCCTTGACGGTGAGCTGCTTGGCGCGTTCCGACTTGGCGGGTGCCGACACCTTGAGGGTGGGCAGTTCCTTGGTGGGGTCGGTCAGGGCGCGCAGGGTGTGGGTGCCGTAGGAGTTCACGGAGACGGCGAAGACCCGGCTCGAGTCGGGCGCCCAGGCCAGCGCTCCGTCCACGAGAGTGTCGGCGCCGCTGTCGTTGCCGGTGTTGGGGAAGTCGTACTCCCGCACCGGCACCCGGTCACCCGGCCGGTGGATGTGGACGTCGGGGTCGTACCAGGAGAAGCTGCCGCCCGCGATGGTGCCGTCGGGCGCGATGCGCACGGCGTTCGGGTACGCGCCGACGGGGTAGCCGGCCAGCTCGGTGAGGTCGGTGGTCGAGTAGGCGCCGAGGCTGTAGCCGGGGCCCCACGAGGTGAGCACCTGGCTGCCGTCGGGCATCAGGTCCAACTGCTTCACGCCGCTGCCCATGTCGCCCTCGGCGCGCAGGGTGGCGCCGTCGGCAGAGACGTCGTACACGGCGAGCATGGAGCCGTTGCCCGCCACCAGGACGCCCGGGACGGCCGGGTCGGCGGCCAGCAGCGTCCCGGCGCCCGGGTAGGAGTCGGTGTCGCCGCGCTGGGCGAGGTGAACGACGGGTTCGGGGCCGGAGACGTCGAGCGAGCCGAAGTCGCCGCCGTAGGAGAACCAGATCCGGCCGTCCACCTCCTCCAGGTCGCCGGGCGCCGCGCCGACCGGGTAACTCGCGGTCTGGGTGTACGTCCCCGTCTCCACCGAGACGATCCGGTTGCCGTCCTTCACGGCGGCGTACACCTGCCCGGAGTCGGCGGACAGCGCGAGGCCGGTCACGCCGGAGAGCCCGGTGAGCGTCGCCTTCACGGTGCCCGTGTAGTCCGTGACGACGATCTTGCCGGCGGTCGGGTCGGAGACGTAGACCCGCTGGTGGGTACCGTCCACGATCATGTCGCCGACCGACTTCACCGGAAGGACCTTCGCGGAGTCGGCCGCCGCCGGACCCGCCACGCCCGTGGTCAGGGCCACGGAACTGAGGACGACCGCGAGTGCCGTCGCGGTCGAGATGCTACGCCTGCGCACAGTGATGGAACCCCCACGGAAGAAGCCCGGTTGTCACCGGGCGGAAACGGACAGGCCGCGTGCCCCCCTCGCACCGACGACGGGTGCGTGGACGGGCAGCGTATGGCATGCCAGTGACAATTGAGGACTGAAATACCGCGCCGCGACGCGACCGGACCAGTTGGGAGCCGTACGGCCCTCGACCCTCGCGGTTTCCCGAGCTCAGGGCGGTTGGGGATGCAGTGGGCCGGCTGTCGTCAGCCCGTGCTCGTCCATGCGTCCGGGCGAGGCGCCAGCACCGCGGAGACGACCGCGCCGGATGAGGTCACGACATCGGCCACGAAGCGCAGGCGTCCGATGCCGAGGCGTCGTAGCGCCGGGCCGTGGTCGGCGGCGACGACGAGGGAGGCCGCGAGCAGAAGAAGTTGCCACAGGGCCATCACCGGGCGGCGCGTCACGCGGGGCAACTCCGCCAGGGAGGCGTGCAGTCGCTCGCAGTGGAAGGGGACGTGGCGCTGCTCGTCGGACAGGATCCGCCCTGCCGCATCCGAAGTGAGCGCGTCGTCGGTGCCGTCGCGCAGGGCCCGGTAATAGCGCAGAGCCACCACTTCCGCGATCATCAGCACCAGCAGTTCCATGCGCAGGCCCATGAGACGCCGCAGCCGTACGAAGACCGTGTCGCTCCAGTGGCCGGGCAGGGTTGGTACACCACCCGCCGCCAGCACACGGGCGAGTAGACGGGCGTGGTTCTGCTCCTCGGCGACGAAGAGCCGGACTGCCTGCGCGTAGTCGGGGTCACCGGCCTCATCCGCTTTGCCGACGAGGTTGGCGCCGTCGCCGTCCTCGCCGACCTGGAAGCGCTGAATACTGGCCCACACCGCCGGGTGCAGCGTCGCGCTCTGCCCCCAGTCCGGGTCGCCCTGGGCGCGCCTGCGCTCGCGCTCGTCCTCGAACTGCCTTGTCGTGGCGAAGCCGTCCGTGTGCACCCGGTCTCCCCTCCCCGGGGCACGGCCACCGTGCCCCGGGGAGGGACGACGCCGGCGGACGCCGAACCGTTCCACCGCTGCCGGGAGCCGCGAACCATGGAGGGCGCAGGCGGCCGGGCGCGCTGGTCCAGCCCACGCACCAGCTCCGGCTCCGGCTTCAGTTCCTCGGGGCCGGTCGGACGCCACAGGGTCGTCCACCCAGGCGATGGTGCTTCAGCGCAGCCGCACATCAGGCCGTGCGGATCCCCCAACCCGGCTTCCTGTGCGCCAGGTTGGGGGATCCGCCAGTCGGCCTTCCCGTTACGAACCGGTCGTGACGGTGATGGTGCCCGTCAGGGTGAGCGGGGCGCCTGTGCCGTCCTCGGGGGTGGCCGTGAGTTCCCAGGTGTAGGTGCCGGTGGCGGCGGGCTTGCCGTCCGTGAGGGTGCCGTCCCAGCGGACCGTGAGGGCGGTGCCGTGTGCGGGGGGGTGAGGGTGCGCACGACCTTCTTCTTGCTCTTGATGAGCAGTTGGGCGTCGGTGTACGGCTTGGACAGCTGCCACGCCGGGTTCCACGTGGCGCCGGCCCTCGGGGCGAACGCGGCGTCGGTTCGCGTGGCGGTCGCGGTGAGGGCCTGGGTGGGTACTCCGCTCGGTGCGACGTGTGCCGCTCCGTCCGCGTCCAGCCAGGCGACGCCGCCGCCGTACTTGTCGACGTCGTAGTTCTTCACCCAGGGCACGGTGGGCAGGTCGGTGAGCACCCGTGGCGCGGCCGCGGTACGTCACACCCGTCCGCCGAGCCTCGTCAGCCCAGTGGTTCACTCAGCTCGATGGAGCGCAGGGCTGCCGCCAGAGCCCGTTCGTCGCCGACGTCGAGAGCCGTGTCGGTCAGTTTGATGACGTGTTCGTCGCCGTGCTCCAGGGCTCGTTCGACGACCTCTTCGGGGGTAGGGGTGCCCGGTGGGGTGTATGCGGCAGGGGCGTCCGGCGCGTACATCGCGGTCACCGCCGCGGAGGCCGTCCAGGCGGCCCGCAGGCTCGGTGCCCACAGGGGGCGCGGGAGCGCGGGCAGGACGCGCAGGACGGCGTTGGGCGCCGTGGCCGCGTGGACCAGCATCGTCGCTTCGCCATGGCCGTGGGTGGCATACCGGTGGGTGGCCGCCCGCACCAGCTCGGTGAGGTGGTGATGCGCCGCGTCGGGATCCGTGACCGTGGCCGCGGTCGCCCAGGTCGGCAGGCCCCTGACACGCGCGAGCCGGGTGGGGAAGCCGCCGTCCCGTTCGGCGATGGGCGTCACCGCGTCGAGGGCGGCGGCCGCGCTGTCGGCGCCGGGCAGCGGGACGAGGGCCGTGACGGGGTGGTGTCGGGCCGCCCAGTAGCCGAGGCCGTGGGCGAGTTCGGTCAGACGTGGCTCGGTGGCCTCGCCGGCGAGGAGCGTGCGGACCGCGTGGCCCACCCGGATCACCGGGTGCGTCGAGCCGCCGTACATGCCGGGCAGGAGCCGGGGCCACCACTCACCGAGCACGTCGCGCCAGGGGCGCTCGGCGACCTCCCGCCCGAAGTAGCCGATCCAGTCGGCTGCGCGGCGCGGATCACCGAGCGCGCGCCGCCAGTCGGCGGCCGTGACCGGTTCGACGCCGGACGGGAACTCCTCCAGCCTGGGTGCGTACAGATCGAGCCAGCGGTGCACCGAACGCGCCTGTCCGTGGGCGGCCAGCGCCTCGACGGCCATCGGCGCGTGATTGGTGAGCCGCCCCAGCCGCTCCGGCCCCGAGCTGTGCAGTCGTTGGAGCGCCTCGTCGAGAATTCCCGTCGTATCCATGGCAGGGAAGGTAGGCGGGACTCCGCGGCGGCGTAACGGGCTGAAGGCTTAGGCCCGGACCTAGGACCGGTGCGAAGTGGCCTTCGCCGGTGGTCCGGGCGGCAACGGCGGAAAGGGGAGAAGGCGGTCCCGGCCAACCAGCTGCCCGGCCACCCACCCGCAGGCCCGGGTCACCCCAGACGGCGTACCGGCTTGCCCGCCAGGTACGCCTGAATGTCCTCCACGGCGTCGCCGTAGTACGTCGCGTAGTTGGCCTGCGAGACGTAGCCGAGGTGGGGCGTGGCGAGCAGGCGCGGGGCGGTGCGCATCGGGTGGCCGGCGGGGAGCGGTTCGACGTCGAACACGTCCACTCCGGCACCGGCGATCCGGCCCTCGTGCAGGACGGCGAGCAGTGCGTCCTGGTCGACGATGTCGGCACGCGAGGTGTTGATCAGGTACGCGGTGGGCTTGAGGAGGGCGAGTTCGGCGGCGCCGAGCAGGCCGCGCGTGCGGTCGCTCAGCGCGAGGTGGACGGAGACGAAGTCGCTGCTCGACAGCAACTCCTCCTTGGAGGCGGCGAGTTCCACGCCCACCTCGTCGGTGCGCTCCTTGGTGAGATTCCGGCTCCAGGCGCCGACCCGCATCCCGAAGGCGAGGCCCACCTGCGCGACCCGACTGCCGATCTTGCCGAGGCCGAGCAGACCCAGGCGGCGGCCCTGGAGATCGGCGCCGACGGTGGACTGCCAGGGACCGCCCGCGCGCAGCGCGTTGTTCTCGGTCACCAGGTCGCGGGCGAGGCCGAGCAGCAGCGCCCAGGTCAGTTCCACCGGCGGGGTGGAGGAGCTTCCGGTCCCGCACACGGTGACGCCGCACCGCTCGGCGGTGGCGTAGTCGATGACCGAGTTGCGCATACCGGAGGCGACGAGCAGCTTCAGGCGGGGCAGGCGGTCGAACAGGGCGGCCGGGAAGGGGACGCGTTCGCGCAGGGTGACGACGATGTCGAAGTCGGCGAGGGGTTGGCGAGTTCGCCCTCGTCCGAGATGTGCTCGCGGAACGCGACGATCTCCCTCGACCGGCCTCCAGTCGGCGGAGGCGAGGGCGGCACCCTGGAAGTCGTCGAGCACGGCGCAGCGCAGTGGCATGTCGGTGGTCTCCGTCCTCGGTTCGGACTGAGCCAGAGCTCGAAGCCGGGGACGGCCGTCACGTGCTCACCGGGGCGACGACACGGGGCGTCGGGGCGGTCTTCTTCGCCGTCGCCTGCACGGCCGTGGCGGCCCGGGCCTTCGAGACCGAAGCGGCCTGGACCTGCGCCGCCCCCGCCTTCGTGACCGTGCCGTGCGGCGCCTTCGCGGGTACGGCGTACGACACCGTGGCCATCCCCGCCACGGCGGCGGTGACGGCGGCGCAGGTCAGATACTTCAGCGTCCGTTTCATGAACGGGCAACTCCTAGCGGAACACGGACCCTTGGGGGATCCAGGCTGGCTGTGGGAAGGAGGGCGCCTCTCCACCCGTTCACCCCTCCGGGTTCCCTTCCGGATGACACCCCCCGCGGAATTTCTTCGCGAGCGGCGTTCCGGGCCGACGCGCGCCGGGCGCTGTTCCCGCTCCGCTCGGCGCCCGGCGGAGATAATCGGGGCATGATCCCCTCACGGTGCGCCGCGGCCGAGTGCTCGTGTTCCCGGTCCGGGCAGGGACCGTTCGCGGACGGCGGCAGCGCCGGATGAACGCCGGTGAGGTGCGGCGGCGGCTGCTGGGCGACCTGCTGGCGGTGGGGGCTCCGTACGGGCTGGCGCTCGCCGGTGGGGACGCGGTGCGGGCGCACGGACTGGTGGACCGGCCCGGCCGGGACGTCGACGTGGCCACCGAGAGCCCGGTCGAGACCGGGGACATCGTCGCGGCGGTGCGGGGCGGCCTGGAGGAGCGCGGCTGGCGGGTGCGGGCGTCGGGGACGGAGCCGCTGGCGGCCCGGCTGGTGGTCGGTATCCCGGAGGCCGGGGGCGGGGCTGGGGCCGGGGAGGAGTACGCCGTGCAGGTGCTCAAGGAAGTGCTGTGGCGGCCGCTGGAGGCGGGCGAGTTCGGCCCGGTCCTCTCCGTCGAGGACCTCGTCGGCACCAGGGTGCGCGCACTGGCCGGTCAGGGGCTCGCCCCCGACCTCGTCGACGTCCACGCCGCCGCCGACCGGTGGAGCCACCCGGAGCTGGAGGAACTCGGCCGCCGCCACTCCGGTGACGCCCTCGACCTCACCGATCTGCAGACCCGGCTCGTCGGCGCCGAATGGATCGACGACCGCGAGTTCGCGGCCTGCGGGCTCGACGACCGGGCCATCGCCGAGCTCCGCAGCTGGGCCCAGGAATGGGCGGACGACATCGGCGAACGGCTCGCGGAGTCCTCGGCGCCACCCGACGACGAGTGACGCCACCTCGCCACCCGACGACGAGTGACGCCACCTCCTACGACCGACCGACCGCGCGCCGCCGCCCGTCCCCTCCCCCGCCCGTACCTACCGCGACCCACAGCCCGCCGCCCGCAGCCGGGCCCCTCGCCAAGGGATCAGCCGGTGATCACCGCCAGCCCCTCCGGAGCCGACACCTCCGCCGATCCGTCGGCCCTCACCGTGATGTCCAGGCGGCCTCCGGCGACTTGGAGCCCGGTGAGCGTCAGCGGGCCGTACGCGCCGGAAAAGCCCGGGGTCATCGTGAGGGTGCCGGCCGGGACGTCCGCGCTCAGGCCGAGGGCCGACTGAAGCACGAGGACCGAGGACGCGGCCGCCCACGCCTGGGGCCGGCAGGACGCCGGATAGGGCGCGGGGCGCGGGCCGGCCTCGATGCCGTGGCCCGCGAAGAGTTCGGGCAGCCGGGCGTCGAAGCCCGCGGACGCCGTCAGCAGGCCGTCCGCCAGCGACGCCGCGGCGTCCGGGAAGCCGGACCGGACCAGGCCGTGGACGGCGATCGCCGTGTCGTGCGGCCAGATCGAACCGATGTGGTAGCCGTACGGGTTGAAGCCCACCGCCTCGCTGCTCAGCGTGCGCAGACCGTGGCCCGCGTCCAGGTCGCCGCCGGAGAGCCGCGCGGCCAGGAGCGCGCTCTCCTCGTGGTTCAGCAGCCCCGTGCCCAGGAGGTGGCCGAAGCCCGAGGTGACCGTGTCGGCCGGCCTGCCGTCGCCGTCCAGCGCGACCGCCGGGTACGGGCCCCGTTCGTCCTCCACCCAGAAGCGCTCGCGGAAGCGCGCGGCGAGCCGGTCCGCCCACTCCTCCCACTCGTCGGCCCCCGGGCGGCCGAAGGACCGCAGCAGCGCCGCTCCGCCGCGCGCGGCCTCGTAGGAGTACGCCTGCACCTCGCACAGCGCGATCGGCGGCTGGGCGAGGCTGCCGTCGCGGTACCGGATGGAGTCGCCGGAGTCTTTCCAGCCCTGGTTGGCCAGGCCGCGGCCCGACAGGTCGACGTACTTGAGGAAGCCGTCGCCGCCGGCGTCCCCCTGATCGCGCATCCACGCCAGCGCCGACTCGGCGTGCGGCAGCATCCGCTCCACCTCCTCCGGCGCCAGGCCCCAGCGCCAGGCGTCGTGGAGCAGCGAGATCCACAGCGGGGTGGCGTCCACCGTGCCGTAGTACACCGGCGGGAGCGAGAACGTGTCGCTGAACGCCGAGGTGTCGCGCCGGACTTCGTGCAGGATCTTGCCCGGCTGTTCCTCGGAGGCCGGGTCGGTGACGCCGCCCTGACGGCGGGCGAGGGTGCGCAGGGTGCCGGCCGCGAGCTCGGTGCCGAGCGGGAGCAGCATACGGGCGGCCCAGAGCGAGTCGCGGCCGAAGAGGGTCAGGAACCAGGGAGCGCCCGCGGCGAGGAACTGGTCCGGCCGGTCCCCGGGCGAGCGCGGGTCGGTCAGGCGCAGGCGGTCCAGGTCGGCGAGGGACTGCTCCAGCCACCGGTCGAGGCCCCGGTCCGCGCTGCGCAGGACGGGGGTGCGCCACGGTAGGGAGTCGGCGGGGGGCGCCGGGAACTGGTCGCCGTCCGCGTGGGCAGCGGTGCAGCGCAGGGTGACCGTCCACGAGGTGCCCGGGGCCAGGGCGATGTCGTACGACAGCCGGCCCGCCGGGACGTCCAGCGCGTCGGGCGCGGGCTCGCTGGTCAGGCGCACGGCGAACCCGTCGCTCTCCCAGGACAGTTCGCTCCCGCCGTAGTTCGTGGCCTGCGGGGGTGCCGTCTCCACCAGGCGCCCCGACTTGACCTGCTCCATGGTGGCGAGGTCGGTGGCGGCCGTGACCGTCAGCCGGAAACGGACCGGCTGGGTGCCCGCGTTGGTGACTTCGAGGACTTCCTCGAGCCGGCCGGCGGCCGTGGTCCGGCGGCGGTGCAGGGCGACCGCGGGGTCCGCCGTCACCTCTCCGAGCCCCCGCAGGATCGACCGGAAGTCCGCCCGGTCCGCCCCGCGCAGCCCGTGCCCGACCGGCGCCAGCGGGATGCCGTCCGCCGCGACGGTCAGCCGGGAGAGCGCCCGGCGGTCGCCGTGGAAGAAGCCGTCCGCGCCGCCGCCGAGGGCCCCGTCGGCGCGCGAGATCACGAAGGTCGGGGCGTACAGCGTGACGACCGCGTCGTGCAGAAACGGCTGAAGGCCCTCGGTCACCGCGGGGGGCGGCGTGACCGAGCCGTTGGTGTCGGGGGTCTTGACAGTCGAGTCCAAGGGAGTAGAACCTCTCAGCGTTTGATCGTTCCAAAGACACTAAGTGACTCGTCAGAGCGCTGACAATGCTTTTGGAACGCTAAAACACGCTCATCGTTCCCTCTGCACGCCGGAGGCCCGCAATGGCCCGCTCCAGCAACGACCCGCCCGCCAGGGGCGGCCCGGTGACGCTCGCCATGGTCGCCCGCCGGGCCGGAGTCTCCCCGCAGACCGTGTCGAACGCGATCAACTCGCCCGACCTGCTGCGCTCCGAGACCCTGGAGCGGGTCCGCCGGGTGATCGACGAGATGGGCTACCGCCCCAGCCGGGCCGCGCAGACGCTGCGCACCCGCTCCAGCAAGCTGATCGGCTACGGCATCCTGCCCTCCCCGGCCAGCAGCCCCGTCCTCGACCGGTTCCTGCACGCCCTGTCGCAGGCCGCCGACGAGGCCGGCTACCGGATCCTGCTGTTCGCCTGCCAGCCCGGCTCGCCGACCCTGGACGGCTACGAGGAACTGCTCGACCAGCACGAGGTCGACGGCTTCGTGCTCAGCGGCACCGAGCACAACGACCCGCGCCAGGCATGGCTCGCCAAGCGGGACGTGCCGTTCGTCGCCTTCGGCCGGATGTGGTCGCGGCGGCAGATCGGCGACTGGATCGACGTCGACGGCGCCTCGGGCACGGACGCCGCCGTGGAGCACCTGATCGGCCTGGGGCATCGCAGGATCGCCTTCCTCGGCTGGGGACGCGGCTCCTCCGGCGCCGGTGACGACCGCGCCGAGGGCTGGCAGCGGGCCATGAAACGGCACGGGCTGCCGACCCGCGGGCGCCGCGCGCAGAGCGTGAACGACATCGACGTGGCCCGCGCCGCCGTGAAGCCGCTGCTGGACGCGGGGGCGACCGCGGTGGTCGCGGCCAGCGACATGCTGGCGCTCGGCTGCTACCAGACGCTGCGCGAGCGCGGATCCGTCCCCGGCCGCGACGTCGCCGTGGTCGGCTTCGACGACTCGCCGACCGCCGAACTCCTGTCCCCCGCGCTGACCTCCATCGCCCAGCCGCTGGAGGAGGTCGGCCGGGAGTGCGTACGGCTGCTGCTGGCGCGGATGGCCGCTCCCGACGCGCCGCCCGAACGCATCCTGCTGCCGCCGTCCCTGGTCGTCCGGGACAGCACCCGCGCATCCGCTGCGGGCGAGGTCGCGCCCGCCGTCTGACGACGGTCCGGCAGACGCCGGGCACCAGGGTCGGCGCCGTCCCAACTGGCGCCGTCCCAACCCGAGTTCTCTCCTCCTCCACCCCCCGGCCGTGTTGCGCGCCGCCGGGCGGAGCCGCCACTCACATCCCCGATCACCGGAGGAATCCATGTCCCACCGTACGGCCGCCACGGCCCTCGCCACCTGCGCGGCGCTCCTGGCCACCGCGGGCTGCTCGTCGAGCTTCGGCGGCGGCAGGAAGACGGAACAGGACACCGGCTCCAGCCAGCACCTGACGGTGCTGATAGCCAGCTCCGGCGACGCCGAGACCAAGGCCGTCAAGGAGGCGGCCGCCGCGTACGCCAAGGAGTCCGGCAACAAGGTGACCGTCGACGTCGCCAAGGACATGAACCAGCAGCTCGCCCAGGCGTTCGCCGGGCACAAGCCGCCGGACGCCTTCTACGTCAACTCCGACCAGTTCGCGAACTACACCAGAGGAGGCTCCCTTTACGCCTACGGCGACAAGGTCAAGGACGCCGACGACTTCTCCGAGCAGCTGCGTGCCTCCTTCACCCACGACGGCAAGCTGGTGTGCCTGCCCAAGGACACCTCCACGCTCGCGCTGGCGGTCAACACCGGCCTGTGGCAGAAGGCGGGGCTGACCGAGAAGGACTACCCGACGACCTGGGACCAGCTGAAGAAGGTCGCGGGCAAGCTGACCGGGCACGGTACGACCGGGCTGGTCGTGGGTGCCGAACACGCGCGGCTCGGTGTCTTCATGAAGGAGGCCGGCGGCTGGATGACCAACGCCGACCAGACGGAGATGACCGCCGACAGCGCACAGAACGTGCAGGCGCTGACCTACGTGCAGTCCCTGCTGAAGTCCGGCTCCATGAAGTACGCCAACCAGGTCGACACCAACTGGGGTGGCGAGGCCTTCGGCAAGGGCAAGGCCGCCATGACCATCGAGGGCAACTGGCTCGACGGCGCCATGAAGGCCGACTACCCCGACGTCAAGTACAAGGTGGTCCCGCTGCCCGCCGGTCCGGCCGGCCAGGGCACGCTCGCCTTCAGCCAGTGCTGGGGCGTGGCCGCCGAGAGCGCCCACCAGGCGGCGGCCGTGGACCTGGTGACGTACCTCAACTCCAGCACGCAGCAGCTGAAGAACGCCGACGCCTTCGGCGTGATGCCCTCGCGCACCAGCGCCCTGGCCGAGTACGCGAAGCAGAACCCCGGTGCGAAGGCGTGGGTCGACGGAAGCGCCTACGCGCAGGGCCCGGTGACCCTCGCCGGATTCGACAAGGTGCTCGGCCAGTTCAACACCGACCTCGCGGGCCTGGCCACCGCCGATCCGAAGAAGATCCTCGCCGACCTGCAGCGCAACGGCGAAGCGGCGCTCACGAAGGGCAACTGACCCACCGTGTCCGCGCGTACGCCACACCACCCCCGTCCGGAGCCGCGCTCCCGCGCCGGCCAGGGGTCCCGTACGGCCGGCCCGCCGGGCGAACCTGACACGCCCGGCGGGCCCGGCCCGAAGTCTGCGGCGCCCGCCCGGCGGGTGGGGCGCCGCGCGGAGGGCGCGTGGGGCTGGCTGTTCGTCAGCCCCGCGGTGCTCGTCCTCGGCCTCTTCCTGGTCCTCCCGACCCTGATGGCGCTGTGGGTGAGCCTGCTGCACTGGGACGGGCAGTCCAACCCGTTCAGCACACAGGCGGATTTCGTCGGCCTGGACAACTACCGGGCGCTGCTCGCCCACGACGGGCTCGACCGCACCCTGTTCGCGACCTCCCTGCGCAACAACGTGTACTACGTGCTGCTGACCGTGCCGCTCCAGACCCTCCTCGCCCTGAGTCTGGCACTCATCGTCAATCAGCGGCTGCTGCGCGCCCGGGGCGCCCTGCGCACCGCGTTCTTCTTCCCCTCGGTCACCAGCTCGATCGCGGTCTCCACGATCTTCCTCTTCCTGTTCCAGGGCAGTGGAGCCGTCAACACCGCGCTGTCCTGGATCGGGGTGAAGGGCCCGAACTGGTTCAACGACCCGCGCGGAGTGCTGTCCCTGCTGCTCGGCGGCCTGGGCATCGTCGACACCGGCCATCCCTCGGGTGCGCTGGCCGACCACTCCTTCATGGGGCTGTCCTGGTTCGAGTGGCTGTCCGGGCCGTCGGTCGCGATGTGCACGATCATCCTGCTCGCGGTGTGGACGACCTCCGGCACCTTCATGCTGATCTTCCTCGCGGCCCTTCAGGACGTCCCGCGCGAGTTGGAGGAGGCAGCAGCGATCGAAGGCGTCAGCCGCTTCCAGATGCTGCGGTACGTGACGCTGCCCGCGCTGCGGCCCGTGCTGTTCCTCGTCCTCACGCTCGGTCTGATCGCCACCTGGCAGGTCTTCGACCAGGTGTACGTCATGAGCCAGGGCGCGCCCGGCAACACCACGCTCACGCCGGCGTTCCTGTCCTACTCCACCGCTTTCGACGACGCCGACTTCGGCCAGGGCGCGGCCATCGCCTTCGTCCTGCTCGTACTGATCCTGACCATGACGGCCGTCCAGCGCTTCCTGCTGCGCGAGCGCGCCGCCCGTCCCCGGAGGAACCGATGAGCGCCCCTTCCACGGCCGCCCGGGCGCAGGGCCGTCCGGTGCTCGGACGCTTCCCCCGGCCCGTGCGGATCCTCGGGTACGCGCTGGTGGCGGCGCTCGGGCTGCTGTATCTCATGCCGTTCGCCATCCAGTTGGTCACCGGGTTCAAGACGGACCCGGACGCGGCGGCCCATCCCCTCGGGCTGTTCCCGGTCACCCCGACGACCGCCGCCTACCAGCGGCTGTTCGGGATCAGCCAGGCCGGGGACGGTGTGCCGTTCCTGCGCTGGCTGGGCAACTCGGTGTTCGTCGCGGTCGTCGTCACCACCGGGCGGGTGCTGTTCGCGTCGATGGCCGGGTACGCGCTGGCCCGGCTGCGCTTTCCCGGCCGCACGCTGCTGTTCGGGTTCCTCCTCACCGTGATCGCGGTGCCCCCCATAGTGCTGCTGATCCCGAGGTTCCTGGTGCTCAACACCTTCGGGCTGTTCGACACCTACGCCGCCATGATCCTGCCGCTGCTGGTGGACGCGGCGCAGGTCTTCATCATGAAGCAGTTCTTCGAGTCGATCCCCCGGGAGGTGGAGGAGGCCGCCCGCGTCGACGGCGCCGGTGTCTTCCGCACCTTCTGGTCGGTCGTCCTGCCGATGGCCCGGCCCGCCCTGATCACCGTGACGATCCTGGCGTTCCAGGGCTCCTGGAACGAGTTCACCCACTACCTCGTGGCCACCCAGTCCAGCCAGTACGAAACCCTGACCACCGGCCTCGCCCGCATGGTCTCCGGCAGCCTGGGCGGCGGCACCCAGTACCCCCTGAAACTGGCCGCGGCCCTCCTGTCGACCCTCCCCGTGGCAATCCTGTTCTTCTGCTTCCAACGCCACTTCGTCCGGGGCGCGAACGCGGGGGCGGTCAAGGACTAGACCAACCACACCAACCCACCCACCGAACACCGCGGCCATCCGCGCCGCGGCGGGTGGTGCAACCCGCCGCGCCGTCCATAACGTTTCTGCAGGTCAGCAGGGGTGTTCCGTGGTCACCTGGGACGGTGAAACAGGTCGGAGTCCCGCAACTCGCCCTGCCTGGGCGCGGTTGTCCCCCGTGATTGGCAAGGGGCCATCAGGAGGGGATCACCATGGCCATTCCTCAGGTCGCGCGGCTCATCACCGCCATCGGTGCCGCCGGCACGCTGGTTTTCACCTCGGCGACGGGTGCCAGCGCCTCGGCAGTCGGCTCGACCCCCGTGCGGACCTTCGAGTACAGCGTGGGCGGCGTGACCATGAAGGTCCCCACGGGCTGCATGTTCACGCACATCATCCGCGGCAGCGCACTCCGGATCACCTACCAGAACGCCGGCGTCGACTGCGCCTTCGTGGGAGCACTCAGCAGTGGCTTCTGCAACTGGCGTATCGACTTCACCTACGCGGACACCGGCAACCGCACCTATCGCACTTCGCGCGGCAGGACGCACGACGAGTGCAAGATCGACCCCATGCGGAGCAACTCTCCTCAGACCCTGCCTCGTTATGGCAAGACATGCGCCCACCTCCACGTCAATGGCGTGCGGCGGGTGAGTCAGTGTCATCACGTCACGAAGTGAGCCGAGTATGAGCGAGCAGCAGCGGCAGCAGGGGAAGGCGGATGGGCCGGCGGAGGAGCGGGCCGGCGTCATGCGGCGCTGGGCCGGGGTTTGTGGGTTTGGGGTTGGGTTTGGGGTCGTTGTTGCGTTCTTCGCGTTCTTTCCCGGGTTGCCGCATGTCATCGACTGGGGTGCTCTTCTTCTTGCGCTGGCGGTGGGGCTGCTTGGGCGGTGGGGTGGGAGGGCCTGGGTGAAGAGGGTTCGCGCTTATCGGTGTTAGGGCGGCGGGACGCGATGGCCAAGGTCAGGGTCACCGCTGTCGAGGCCGCCGCCGTCGCCGTCATCGCCGTTGTGGGGGACGTGAGTTGGGCGATCGTGCCGGCCAGGGTGGCGCCGACGCCCTGGAGGGTGAGCATGCCCGCGGAGTGCAGACCCAGGGCGTGGCCGGCCAGTTCGTCGGGGGTCGAGTTCATCAGGTGCTCCTGCTGGACCAGGCTCGCGCCGAAGCCGACGGAAGCGAGGGTGACCAGGCAGGCGGCCACCGGCACGGGCGGGTGGAGAGCGAAGAGCAGGTACGGACCGGCCAGGAGCAGAAGCAGCGGCGTGGCCGCCCGGCGCCGTACCGCCGGAGGCAGCAGGCGGCCCACCGTCACGTCGCCGGCCAGCATGCCGAGCGCCGCGCACGCGAACAGCGTGCCCGCCGCGGCGGGGGCGTAGGAGACGTAGAGGGACTCGCAGCCGACCACCAGGCCGTTGGGGAGCCACAGGCCCAGGTAGGTCAGACGGCGCCGGCGGGACGACCACAGCAGGGCGTTGGTACGCCAGGTCGCCGAGACCGAGGGGCGGCCGGAGGCACGGGGCCGCCGGTGGGTCAGGCCGAGGCGGAGCACCGCGGCCGCCACGGAGTACAGCATCGCGGACAGCAACAGCGAGGCCCGCGGTGACAGGGCCGCCACCAGCACCCCGCCCGTCGCGTACCCGGCGATCTGCATGACGCCGCTCATCATGTTGAACACCGAACGCCCCAGCAGATAGCCGTCCTTGGACAGGATCTCGTTCAGCAGTCCCCAGCGGACGCCCCCGCCCAGGGAGGCGACCAGCCCCTGCGCGAGGACCACGGCGAAGACCGCCCACAGCGCCAGGCCGGGCACCGCCAGCAGCGCCGTGCCCGCGGCGAAGGACAGGCACACGCCCACCAGCGCACGGCGCGGCGGCAGCCGGTCCGCGCCGGACAGGAAGAGGGTGGCGCCGAGCACCTGGGCCAGCGAGGGGCCGAACATGCTCACCGCGGAGAGCAGCGGCGAGTCCGTCGCCCGGTACACCAGGGTGCCGAGCGCGAGTCCGCTCGCCGTCTGGGCCACCGTCTGCGCGCAGGACGAGAGGAAGAGCGGGGTGAACTCCGGGGTGCGGAAGAGCTGTTGATAACTGCGCATGCGCCGGAGTCTCGGGCGGGCACGGAGCCGGTGGTTATTGTTTCGCACAGGTGCGAAAGGTCGCCGGGAGCGGGAGGGTCCATGGGCTGGTGGCAGGTCAACGCCGACACGCTCGCCGGAAGCCGGTTCCTGCTCTCGCCGCTCGCCGAGACCTTCGCGAGCCTGAAGCTGCTGCACGCTGGCACCGGCGGGCATCCCGGCGAACAGGCGTGGCTGCACGCGCACCTGCCCGCCTACCGACGGCTCCTCGCCGACGACCCCGTCACCGCGCTCCTCGTCCGCGCCGGACTCGGCCGGGACTGGATCGCCGACTTCCTCACCCCCACGCCACGGGACGAGGAGTCCTTCGAGGAGGGTGTCGAGCGGGTGCGCGCCACCGACCCTGCGGGCGCCCGCGCGCACCTGCGGACCTCGCTCGCCGGGTCGCTGCCGGCCGCGCTGGAGCGGGACGACCTGCCCGAGCGCGCGGCCCGGCTCCTGGAGTACGTGTGGGCGGACTCCGTACGGCCCTACTGGGCCCGGCGGCGGCGCGTCCTCGAAGCCGATGTCGCGGCACGGACCGCGCGGGTCAGCCGGGGCGGCTGGGCGGCGGTACTGGACACCCTGCGGCCGGGCACGCGCTGGCTCGGCGAGAGCCGGTTCCAGGTCAACCTGCACGAGTATCCGCCGCGCGAGATCTCCGGCGCCCAGCTCGTCTTCGTACCGGTCACCCCGCAAGCCGGCTGGGTGTCGTGGGACGAAACGCAGCGCCGGTACGCCGTCGTCTACCCCTGCGCCGGTGCCCTCGCCGACACCGACGCGCGCCGCTCCGCCGTGCCCGCGGGCCTCGGCGCGCTGCTGGGCCGTACTCGTGCGCAGGTGCTGATCCTGCTCGACTCGCCGCTCAGCACCACGCAACTGACCGCCGTGACCGGGCAGAAGCTCGGCTCCGTGGGCCGCCATCTGCGCGTACTGCTGGACGCGGGGCTGGTGGAGCGCCGACGAGCCGGACGATCGGTGCTGTACTCCCGGACGGGGGCGGGCCAGGTCCTCATCGAGGCGGCAGCCTCAAGGGCAGGCACGGGGACGAGCACGCGGACAGGCGCAGAGACCGGCGCGCGGACCGACCCGGGTTCCGGCGCAGGAACCGGCGCAGGGTCGAGCCCGGGCAAACGAGAGGCCCTAGGGGGCCGCCGCTCGGTGCTGCCGTCCCCGCGCGGCTAGCATCCGGTCATGACGACTTCAGACAGCAGCGGTGCCACCACCCCGGACTCCCCCCTGGCCGTGGAGATCGGCGCTCTCCAGGGCGGGCCGGCCGGCCTCGGGCAGTACGCGGGGCAGGTCGTGCTCATCGTGAACGTGGCGTCCAAGTGCGGGCTCACCCCACAGTACGCCGGGCTCGAACAACTGCACGAGCGGTACGAAGCGCAGGGCTTCACCGTGCTCGGGGTTCCGTGCAACCAGTTCATGGGGCAGGAGCCGGGCAGCGCCGAGGAGATCGCCGAGTTCTGTTCCGCCACGTACGGCGTCACCTTCCCCATGACCGAGAAGGTCGAGGTGAACGGGGAGGGGCGGCACGCGCTCTACGAGCGTCTGACCGGCTTCGCCGACGCCGAGGGCCACAGCGGGGACATCCGCTGGAACTTCGAGAAGTTCCTGGTCGGCCGGGACGGCAAGGTCGTCGCCCGGTTCTCCCCGCAGACCGGTCCCGAGGCCGCCGAGCTGGTCGCGGCCGTCGAGGAGCAGCTCGCCTGAAGGGCCCGTCCCGCGCCCGACCCACGCCCGTCCCACGGGCCTCGCCCGAAGGGCCCGACCCAGAGGTGTTGACCTTGCCCCTGGGGCAGGGCGGAGCGTCCTTTCCGCCGGGCGGAACAGGCCGCCCGGTGACGGAGGATGAGGGCGTGGACGAGGAGCTGCTCACCATCGGCGCGTTCGCCGCGCGGGCCCGGCTGTCGGCCAAGGCCCTGCGGCTGTACGACCGTCTCGGCCTGCTGGTCCCGGCGCACGTCGACGCGTCCAGCGGCTACCGCTACTACCGCGGGTCCCAGATCGAGCGGGCCCGGCTCGTGGCACTGCTGCGCGAGCTGGACATGCCGCTCGCCCAGGTCGCCGAGGTGGTCGAGGCCGTCGAGGTGGACGGCCCAGTACGCGGCCGACCGGCTCGCCGCGTACTGGGCGGCCGTCGAGACACGGGTGGCCGGCCAGCGGACCCTCGCCGAGTACCTCCGTGGACGACTGTCGGGGAGGAGCTCCGAGATGTACGGCAAGTTCGAGGTGGAAACGGTCGACGTACCCGGCCAGGTGGTGATCAGCGAGACGCGGCACACCCTGGCGGACGAGCTGCCCGCGTGGATCGGGGCGTCGCTGACCCGGCTGCTGGCGGCGGCCGGCGAGTGCGGTGGTGTCACGGCGGCGCCGTTCGTCGTCTACCACGCCGAGGTGTCCATGGAGAGCGACGGGCCCGCCGAGGCCTGTGTGCCCGTCGCCGACGAGGCGGCCGCCCGGGCGTGGGCCGAGGCGCGGGGACGGGCCTGGGAGACGAAGGTGCGGGTGGAGCCGGCGCAGCGGCTGGCCTACACCCGGATCACCAAGGCGCAGGTGGCCCATCCGCAGATCCTGGCCGCGTTCGGCGCGGTGGAGCAGTGGATCGCCGAACGGGGACTGGAGCAGGCGGGACCCTGCCGGGAGGTGTACTTCGCGGACTGGGACGCGTCGGGGCCGGAGGACCCGGTGTGCGACGTGGCGTTTCCGGTGAGGTGAGCGGACCGACCAGCCCGCCCGGCGTCCGAGGACGAGGCCTTCCTGAGGACGAGGCCGTGCAGGCCGGAGCGGGGGTCTGGGGGCAGCAGTCCCCAGCGCCCCCGCACCCGGCAGCGGTCACTTCAACTCGTCCGGGCACGGAGTGCCCCGCGGCAGCTGGTACGGCGCCGCCAGGCGGTACGTGCCCGCCTTCGGCGCGACCAGCACGGTCCACTTGTCGCCCTCGGCGTCCCGCTCCGTCTCCATGAGGCAGCCGTTGACGTTGTCGTACGTCTTCGGCTCGCCCTCGGCGCGGTGCTTGGAGGCGTCGGTCTCCTGGGGCGGCTTGAGGCTCTTGCCCTGGTCGTCGACGAGGCTCAGCCATGGCGAGTACGGGATGCGGATGAGGACGCGGCCGGCCTTGCGCACCTGGAGGGTCATCTCGCCCTGCTCGGCGCGTTCGACGACCGCGTCCGGCTCGGCGAGCGACGCCGGGTCGGTGACCTTGAACAGCTGCCAGTTGGCGTCGCCCCAGACCTGCTTGAGGTACGGCATGCCCTCCTGCACCAGCGCGCGCTCGCGCTCGCCGCCGTTGCCGTCGACCTCGCCCTTGGGCAGCACCACGTAGTGCACCGCCCACCGCTGCAGCCAGTCGTGGTAGTTCGCCGAGTTGAGCGTGTCGTCGTAGAAGAGCGGGTTGCGCTGCATGTCGGCCTGCCGGTTCCAGCCGCGGGCCAGGTTGACGTAGGGCGCCAGCGCGGAGGCCTCGCGGTGGGAGCGGGCGGGGATCACCTCGACGCGGCCCTTCTCCGCGCCCACCTGCTGCAACTGGTTGACCAGGGGGGCCAGCTCGCGCGCCCAGGAGGCGGCGGGCGTGGTGTTGACGATGTCGTCGACCGACTTGAACCCTATCCAGCCGACGAAGACGGCGACGGCCAGCACGATCGTGTACCAGGTGCGCGAGCGCGGGACCGCGAACGGCAGCGCAGCCACCAGGACCACCCCGCCGAACAGCATGGCCAGCCGGGTGATGTTGGAACCGATCTGGGAGCTGATCAGCCAGACCAGGACGACCGCCAGGCCGTACACCGCGGACGTGATCCGGACCGTCTTCCACTCCCGGGGGACGAGGACGACGGCGAACACGGCGTAGACCAGGGGCAGGATCACCGAGGCGAACGACATCGGCTGGGTGCCGGAGAACGGGAACAGCCAGGCCGACGCGGCCACCACCGCGGCCGGCGCCAGGCCCAGCGCCCAGGCGCCCGGGCGGCGCTTCTGGAAGAACAGCGCGACCGCGACCAGGCCCACGAACAGGCCCGCCACCGGCGAGGACATGGTGGCGAGCGCGGCCAGCGGGGCCGCGACCAGCGCCTTCGCCCAGCGTTTGAAGCGCCAGCGGTGCGGCCAGCAGAACACGGCCGCGACCGCACCCAGCGCGAACATCGTCCCCAGCCCGAAGGTCACCCGGCCCGACACCGCGTTGCACAGCAGCCCGAAGACGCCCATCAGCGCGGCCCACAGCGGGTTCCTGACCGAGCGGCTGCGGATGAGGACCAGCGTCAGCAGGCCCGCCGAGGCCGTGCCCGCGATCATCATGGTCGTACGGACGCCGAGGAGGGACATCAGATACGGCGACACCACGCTGTACGACACCGGGTGCATGCCGCCGTACCAGGCGAGGTTGTACGCCGAGTCGGGGTGCCGGCCGACGAACTCGGCCCAGGCGTCCTGCGCCGCGAGGTCGCCGCCACTGTTGGCGAACGTGAAGAACCAGACGATGTGCAGCAGACCGGCCAGGACGGTGACGGACAGGACCGGGTGCCGCAGCATCCGCTCCCTCAGCGCCATGACCGCCGACCGGGCGCGGGACCGTTCGCCGTCCCGATCGCCCCCGGGGTCGCCCACCGGGCCGTCCGGCCGCCCGCGGTCACCGTCCGTGTCAGTCGTGGACGCGCCTATTCGCGCACCGTTCCCCGGGCCCGGCTCGGCGTCGTCGGCGCGTGTCGGATCCGCTGTGGCCACCTGACGGCACTCCCCGTGTCCTGTTCTCTGTTCGCGGCCGCGTCCCGCGACCGGCGACATGCCCGTTTCGTGACGCTAGCACGCACCCCGCCGGATCAGCTCCCGGGTGGGGCTGGTCGACGGGGTGCGCGGGTACGGCGACGGCCGCCGGATGACGCGAAGGTCAGCCGAGGCGCGTCAGCTTGGCCGGGAAGCCCGGCTCGGCGAGGTCCTCCTGGAGGGCGACGGGGACCTGTACGGCACCGTCCCCGCCGTCACCGACGGTGAGCATGCCCACCTCCGTGCCGGCCTTCGCGGTGTGCGGCAGTACGTCCTTGGTGACCAGGGACAGCTTCACCCGCAGACCGGCCCAGCCGACCGCGGTGACGTCCTTGGTGACGACGACCGGCGTGTGGCCGCCGAGCTGGTCGTCGACGTACCCGACGACATCGCCCTTCTTCACGATCTTCGCCGAGGTCGGCACGTCCTTCGCGGCGAGCAGCGCGGTCTTGCTGACCGCGTTGACCGTGTCGAGGATCGACTGTCCCTTGTGCTGGCCGAGGATCGCGCCGACGATCGTCACCGTCCGGCCGCCGACCTGCTTGTGAGCGGCGAAGAGCAGGTTGCCGCCGGCCGCGGTGGTGGAGCCGGTCTTGATGCCGATCGCACCGATGGCGTAGGGCAACTCGTTGTAGTTGTTCCAGTACTTCCCGGTCGGATCCGTCCAGCTGGCCGCGCTGGTGATGGCCACCATGGCCGGGATCTTCATGGCCGCGTTGCCGAGCTTCACCTGGTCCTCGGCGGTGGAGACGGTGGTCTCCTTCAGACCCGAGGGGTCGGTGTACGTGGTGTTCGCCATCCCGAGTTCCTTGGCGGCGGCGTTCATCTTCTTGACGAACTCCGCCTCGGAGCCCGCGTCCCAACGGGCCAGCAGACGCGCGATGTTGTTCGCGGACGGGATCATGACCGCCGACAGGGCCTGCTTCTCGGTGAGGGAGTCGCCGACCTTCATGGTGTTGAGCGTGGACTCGCCGGCCTTGTCGTAGCCGCCCTCCTTCTCCGCCGTCGCGTCGATCTCGATCTTCGGACCTTCCTCGCCGGCCTTCAGCGGGTGGTCGCGCAGGATGATGTACGCGGTCATGGTCTTGGCGACCGAGCCGATGGCGACCGGCTTCTGCTCGCCGAAGTGGTCCATCGTGCCGACGCCGTCCACGTCCATCCAGCCCTGGCCCTCGTCGGGCCACGCCAGCTTCACCTGGTCGCCTTGGAAGGTGTAGGTGTCCTCGGCGGTCAGCGCGAAGGCGGGGTCGGGCAGCGGGCGCACGGCCTGCACGACCGCAAAGACGATCAGCAGGAGGATGACCAGCGGGGTCCAGATCTTGACGCGGCGCACCGCGGTGCGCAGCGGGGTCTCCGGGGGCGGCGGAGTGTTCGTCAGCTCGGCCAGCAGGTCCAGCGGCGGCTTGGGAGGCAGCGGCTGCTGCGTGGTGCGCTCGGGACCCACCTGAGGAACGGCGGCCGTGGCGTCCGCGGGTACGGGCTTGGACGTGGGCGTGTCCGGCTGCGCGGGCTGCGGCTTGCGGGGCTGCGGGGTGTCGAGGTGCTTGAGCGCGACGAACTTGCTGGTCCGCTCGGCGTCGGACTCGGGCGCCCGCTTCTTGTCGCCGCCCAGCTTGAGCATGGTCGTGGGCTGGTCGACCTGAGGCTTGGCGGCGCCGCCGATCTTCAGCATGGTGGTGGGCTGGTCCACGGGCGGCTTCTCGTCCGGGGCCACCCCCTCCGAGCCGCTGTCACCGGCTTCGGGTTCGTCGTCCTCCGCGACCTCGTCGGCTTCGGCACGCTTGCCGTCACCGGAGCCCTCGGCGCCGCCGTCACGCTTGGCATCGCCGTCATCGGCGGCGTCCTCGGCGTCGTCAACGTCGGCGTCGGGCCCCTCGGCGTCAGCCTCGGGCTCAGCCCCGGCCTTCGTACGCTCGGCAGCCTCAGGGGCGGCCCCGGCCTCGGAACGCTTCGCGTCGTCAGCCTCGTTGACCTCCTCCGCGTCGGGAGCGTCGACCGCGTCGGGAGCGTCGACCGCGGCGTCGTCGGCGGCCTCGGGCTCAGCCCCGGCCTTCCCACGCGCGGCGTCCTCGGACCCCTCGGCGTCGGCCTCCGGCGCGACCCCGGCCTTCGTAGGCTCGGCGTCGTCGGCGTCCTCCGCCTCGGAAGCGCCCACCGCGGCGTCCTCGGACCCCTCGGCGTCGGCCTCCGGCGCAACCCCGGCCTCCGTAGGCTCAGCGTCGTCGGCGACCTCCGCCTCGGAAGCGCCCACCGCGGCGTCGGCGGCGGCCTCGGGCTCAGCCCCGGCCTTCCCACGCGCGGCGTCCTCGGACCCCTCGGCGTCGGCCTCCGGCGCGACCCCGGCCTCCGTAGGCTCAGCGTCGTCGGCGTCCTCCGCGTCCTTCGCCTCGGAAGCGACCGCGGCCTCGTCGGCGGCCCGGGACTCGGCCCCGGCCTTCCCGCGCTCGGCTGCCTCCCCGCCAGAGGCGCCCTCCGCGGCCTCAGCCTCGGTGTCAGCGTCGGCGTCGGCGTCCTCGGTCCCAGACGCGGCCCCCGCGGCCCCCGCGTCCTCCGAGCGCTTCTCGTCGTCCCCGGCGTCCACCCACGCGGCCACCGCCGCACGCAGGCGCGCGTCACCCGGCGCCCCGGCCCCGGCCCCGTCACCGTCGGCGCCGGCCCCTGCGGCAGCGCCCGTAGTGTCATCGGCATCGCCAGCGTCGTCGGTGTCGTCGGTGTCGTCGGTCTTCGCCGTCGTCTTCACGTCCCGCGTCGAAAGCACCCGAGTGGCCGTATCGACCCCGCCGCGCCCCTCGGAGCCACCTGCCGAGCCCGGCTCACGTGACTTCGCCGACTCACCGAACTCCCCCGTCAGCGCGAGCCGCGGGTCGCGGGCCTCGTTCCTGGACTCGGGAACCGGACCCGCGCTCCCCGACGTCTTTTGTACCGACGACTCGCGCTGCTTCGACCTGTCGGGGGACTCGCCCGCCACCGATGCCTCCTCATGTGCCGCACGCCCAACGTGCCGCTACCGAACCGTGAATCACGATCTGAACCGCCACCCGGACGACGCAGCCGGACCCTTGGCCGTACCACTGTCCGAACCATGTACCAGTGTCCTGTGTACGGACCAAACCCATGCGGTAGACGAGAACGACATACCTACCGGTTCCCTTACGAACCGGTCACGCACCCTCGACAGACCAATGTGAGAGGGGTCACCCTGTCATTCATCCACGCGGGGAGGCATGGATGGGCAGGAGCCGCAGAACACTTCCGGAGGAGCTTCTGTTGCTGGCACTGGACCCGGCCACGGGTACCACTGCACAGCCGCAGTCGCTCGACCTAGGTCTGGCCGGAGCACAGCTAGTGGAGCTGGCGCTGGCCGGACGGATAGCCCCAGACGGGGATCGTATCGCCGTGGTGGCACCACGGCCGACAGGAGATCCAACTCTGGACTGCGCGTTGGAGTTGCTGCGAAGGCGCGGCGCTCCGGTACGGGCCGTCCACTGGATCGGCGGGCCGCGTCTCGGGCTCCGCCAGACCTACCTCTCGCATCTGGAGCGGTGCGGCATGGTGCACGCCGTGGCCGGCCAGATGTGCGGGGTGCTGCCGACGACTCGCTACCAGGCGACGGACACCGCCATCAGCCGGGAGATCAGGTCCCGGCTGGACTCGGCGATCCGCACCGGCGTACCGCCGGACCCGCGGACGGCGGCGCTCGCCGCGCTGGCGCACGCGGTCGGCCTCGGCAAGCACCTGTACCCCGGCAACGAGGGGCGGTCGTCACGGTCCCGGCTCAGGGACCTGATCCGGCACGACCCCATGGGCGGCCTCGTGGCGCACGCCGTGATGGACGTCCAGAACGGCGTGGCGGCACAGCCACGCCGCAGCGCGGCCTCGGCACCTCGCCAGGGCGGGGCGGGCGCCAGGCCCGCGGCGGAACCCGCTCGCGGAGTTCCGATGCAGCCACGCCACGGCTCCATGGCCCGTGCCGTGGCCCACTGAGCCGCACGGTTCGGAACGCCGCACCGTACAGATCAACGCCGCACCGCAGTCCCCAGCCCCGGAGCGACGGTCCGGGAGCCGCAGGATCGACAGGGGCGGCGGGAACGTACACCTCGTACGCGTCCCGCCGCCCATTCGGCCATGTCCCGGTGCGGAGTACGTGCCCGAACTGACGTGTACCCGCTGCATATCCGGCGTTTCCCAGCGGTAGTAAGCACCTTGGTGGCAGTCTGCTCAGCAGCAGATACGCAAAGTAGAGGCATGCGGCCGGAGGTGCACGTCCCGTGGCGTCCAATGTCAATCCCACTGTCAGGCGGCGCCGGCTGGGCCAGGAGTTGCGCAGGCTGCGCGAACTCAAGGGCATGACGGCCGAGGAGGTGGCCGAGCGACTGCTGGTGTCGCAGTCGAAGATCAGCCGCCTGGAGAACGGCCGGCGCAGCATCAGCCAGCGCGACGTGCGCGATCTTTGCGGGGTCTACGAGGTGGAGGACCACCGGATCGTCGACTCGCTGATGCAGATGGCCAAGGACTCGCGCCAGCAGGGCTGGTGGCACTCCTTCGGCGACATCCCCTACAGCGTCTACATCGGCCTGGAGACGGACGCGGCGAGCCTGCGGATCTACGACCCTCAGGTCGTCCCGGGGCTGCTTCAGACCCACCAGTACGCGGAGGCGCTGATCGCCGGCGCCCTGCCGGAGACGGCGCCCGCCGACATCGAGAAGCGGGTGCAGGTCAGAATGCGCCGGCAGGAACGAATCTCCGCCGCCGAGAACCCGTTGCGGCTGTGGACGGTCCTGGACGAGGCCGCCCTGCGCCGGATCGTCGGCAGCCCCGCCCTGATGCGGGAGCAGTTGGAGCACCTGGTCGAGCAGTCCCGACTGCCGCACGTGACCGTGCAGGTCATCCCCTTCGACATGGGCGCGCACCCGGGCCTCAACGGCCAGTACGCGATCCTGGAGTTCCCGGACACGGCGGACTCCAGCGTCGTCTACATCGAGGGCGTCACCAGCGACCTGTATCTGGAGAAGGCGAACGACGTCCAGAAGTACAGCGTGATGTACGAGCACCTGCGGGCGCAGGCCCTGAACGTGGAGCAGTCACGTCAGTTCATCGCGGACATCGCGAAGGGGCACATGCGCTGAACGGAGGGCATGCTCCGGGGCGTTGGGCGGAGGAAATCATTCCGCGGCTGGAAAAGGCCGCACCGTACACCTCCACCAAGCCAAGGCGGAAGACTCCCTTGGAATATGCCATCCGTAAGGATGAATCGTCACTTCGGACTTGGAGTGCGGCAGGTAGCGTCGATCACGCCATCAAGCACAACGTTGGCGTAAACCACTCCACTCGCAATCCGGAGCAGAAATGGCAATTCGTCAGGGCGTCACGGAGACGTGGACCAAGTCCTCGTACTCCACGGGCAACGGCGCGTGCGTCGAAGTCAAGTCACCGGTGGTCGCGGCCATGGCGGTCCGGGACTCCAAGGTCCCCACGGGCCCGGTGCTCGGCTTCCGCGCCGACACGTGGAACACCTTCGTGGCGTCAGTCAAGGCTTGAGAAGACGACACAACCGCACGACAACTGCAACAAGCGCCAATTGATGAGCCCTCTCGACGAGTTCGCCGTCCTTGCCGAGGGGGCTCCGCTTGTGCCCGGACCCCGACTCCGCCCAGGACCTGACCCCGTCCACCCCTCATTCACATACATGAACCAAGGTCGGTGAGCCGAGAAGGTCAACACGGACGGGGACGGCGACCTGGCGGCGGCCGCGGTACCGGCTCCGGCGGGCGCGGGCGACGACGTGGTGGGGAAGCAGCCGTAGCGGCGCGCGGCCCGGGCGGCTACCGGGCCCCGCGCGGATAGCGTGCCAGCCACCCCGGGGAGGACCCGGTGGGCCCGTGCAGTGCGGGCCCCTGGGTCATCTCCATCGCGAAGTCGTCCGCCAGGACCAGCAGAGTGGGACGGCCCTCCAGCTCGGCCAGCCAGCCCGGCGGGAGGGCCGTCTCGCCGTGCAGGACGCCGAGCAGCCCGCCGGTGAGGGCACCGGCCGCGCCGGAGGACCCGCCGTGGTTCACCGCCAGGCACAGCCCGTGGCGTACGTCCTCGCTCACCAGCGCGCAGTACACGGACACGGCGAGCAGCCCCGCCGCCGTCCCCTCCCCCGCCAGCTCCTCCACCCGGTCCGGGGTCGGCATGCCCTGCCGTACCGTGCCCAGCGCGCGCTGGAGGGCGTCCGACACCGGCTGGTGGCCGGGGTACGCGGCGAGCAGCGCCAGCGACTTCTGCACGGCGCCGTCGAGACCGTCGCCGCGGGCGAGGGCGTGCACGATCACGGCGTAGGCGCCGGCGGCGAGGCAGGCGGTGGGGTGCCCGTGGGTCTGCGCCGCGCACTCGACGGCAAGCTGCAGGACGAGATGCGGCTCCCAGCCGACGAGAAGCCCGAAGGGCGCCGACCGGGCGACCGCCTCCGGACCGGCCTCGGCGGGGTTCTTGGGCGCCTCCAGGGTGCCCATGGTGTCGTCCCCGAACCCGATCAGCAGCGGCCGGCTGGGGCTGCGCCGGGCGTACAGCCACTCCTCGCGGGCCAGCCAGCCGTCGTCCTTGCGCCGCTCGTCGGGCCCCCAGTCCCGCTGGGTGGCGGCCCACCGCAGGTACGCGCGGTGCACATCGGTGGGCGGATGCCAGGCCCCGGTGTCGCGGCGGACCTGCGCGCGGATGAGCCCGTCGACGGAGAAGAGGGTGAGCTGCGTGAAGTGCGTGACGGCACCGCGGCGGCCGTGGGCGGGCTCGAGATCGCGGATCCCCTCGGGTCCGTGGGCCTCCCGGATCGCTCCGAGATCCAGGGACTCCACCGGCGCACCGAGGGCGTCCCCCACGGCCACCCCGAGCAACGTCCCCCGCACCCGGCTCCGGAAGTCCTGCTGCTCGCCACGCCCCCAGACGACCCCGGACGTCGCACCCACGCTGAGACCTCCTGCCGTTACCCGTCCGTACGGTCCCCAGTTCAGCACTGTATTCGAACGGGAACGGTCTGTTCAGGGGATGGACTGGTGAGGAAGGTGTGGTGAAAGTGATCCGAAAGAGTCGGAGAGCGTCTGGGCACGGACCTCAGTCGACCACCTGTGGGTCACGGAAGTAGTAGACGACCGTCACCTCCGCATCCTCCGGCTCGAGCTTCCTCAAGAGCCGCCATGGAGACGCGGTGCGAGTTCGGCCCAGACCGTCTTGCCGTGGGCGGGGGCCTCGGCGACGCCCCAGCGCTCGGCGAGCGCGGCCACCAGCAGCAGGCCCCGTCCCGATTCCGCGTCCGCTGGCACCGGGTCCGCGATCCTCGGGAGCCGGTCGCCGCGCGCGTCGGTCACCTCGATACGCAGGACGCCGTTCCCGTGCAGCCTCAGCGCGAGCCGGAAGTCCCTTCCTTTGACGCGCCCATGGAACGCCGCGTTCGCCGCCAACTCCGCCACGATCTGCGCCGCGTCCACGAAGTCCATACCCCAGTCGTCCAATTGGCGTTCGGCCAGCAGGCGGGCCAGTCGCGCACCTCTGCGCGTCGCGGAGAGCTGCACGGCGAAATGGGCCAACGGAACAGCGATCCGGAGGGACAATTTCTTACTCATGTCACCCAGAGTCGTCATCTGTCCCTACGCTGAACAGCCATCACCTCGGTACGCAACGCGGCTGTACGAACGCGGGGCGGAGTCGTCCGGCTCGTACGTCGGGAGGGGAAGGCATGGAGGACGAAGAGGCCGAGGCCGTACTCAGGACGGTCGGCCGGCAGATCAAGATGTGGCGGGAAGCCGCCGGGCTCAAGCAGGCCGAACTCGGCGCCGCCATCGGGTACGGCGACGAGATGGTCTCGTCCGTCGAGCGCGGACGCCGCATCCCCAAGCCCGACTTCCTCGACAAGGCCGACGAGGTGCTGGGCGCGGGCGGGAAGCTGTCCGTGATGAAGGCGGATGTGGAGCGGGCGCGGTACCCCAAGAAGGTGCGGGATCTGGCGAAGCTGGAGGGGGAGGCCGTCGAGTTGGGTGCGTTCGCGGCTCTTCATATCCACGGGCTTCTTCAGACACCGGAGTACGCAGAGGCGTTGTACGGGATGCGACGGCCTGCCTACACGGAGGACGAGATCGAGCGTCACGTAGCCGCCCGCATGGCACGCAAGGCCGTCTTCGAGCGAGTGCCACGGCCGCTGATCACCTTCGTACAGGAAGAGGTGACGCTGCGGCGACCGATCGGAGGCAGAATGGCGCTACGGCGACAGCTCGAACACCTGATGGAGATGAGCGAGTTGCGGCACGTCGAGATCCAGGTAATGCCCACCGACCGGGATGATCACGCGGCCATCATGGGCTCGTTCCGGCTGCTGAAGCTCCAGGGTGGCAAGACACTGGGGCACTCGGAAGGCCAGTTGCACGACAGAGTGATCAGCGATCCACGGGAAGCCCAGACCCTGGAAATGCGCTATGGATTGATCCGGGCGCAGGCACTCGCGCCCCGGGAGTCACGGGCGTTCATCGAAAAAATGTTGGGAGAACTGGCATGACCCCCGCGCTGGAGTGGTTCAAGAGCAGCTACAGCGGCAACGACGGCCCCGATTGTGTCGAGGTCGCCATAGCCACCCCCTCCCCCACCACCGTCCACGTCCGTGACTCCAAGGACCGGGACGGTGCGCGGCTCGCGTTCGGGGGCGCGTCCTGGAGCGCGTTCGTCGAGGGTGTCGCTATTTGACGACCTCGACCCTCGTGCCCTTGGCCGCGAAGGTCCACAGGGCCGTGCCGTCGGGCTTGCCCATGCGGATGCCGCCCGTCTTGGCGTCGGCGGCGGCCGGCGGGGGTGAGGCGCCGTCCACGGCGTTGCTGAAGGCGATGAAGATGCCGGACTTGCCCGCGAAGTACATGATGTGCTCGATCTGCACGCCGTCCGAGCCGGTCGTCGTGGGCACGCGGTTGGAGATCACGTAGGCGCCCGGGTCGGGGCTCACCGTGCCCGGCCACACCGGGAAGGTGAGGGTGGGTTTGTCGCTCTCGTCGACCAGCCACACCCGCTTCTGGGCGAGGGCGTAGACGATCCGGCGGCCCACGCCCGAGTCGGCCGGGACGGCCGGCGGGGCCGGGGGCTTGGGCTTGGCGGAGGGGCTTGCGCTTGCCGAGGGGGCGGGTCGTTGGTGGGCCGTCGCGGCCGTGGGGTGGGGACCCTGGTCGGCCTTCACCGCCAGTACGGCCACTGCCGCGACCGCTCCCACGGTCAGGCCGCTGACCCAGGCCCACGAAGGTATTCGGGCCGCCATGGGCACGCATCTCCTCGGCTGCTACTCGACCCCTCCAGCGGGGGTCGGATCATCGTACTGTGAGCTGCGTCTTCCTCGGTTCAGTCCAGAACCGGGAGCAGGTCCGGCAGGTGGCCGTCCGACGCGGCCGCCGCCCGCCGCCGTTCCTCCGGGACCTCGCCGTAGAGCGTGGTCCTCGGCTTCGCCGGGCGTCCGGCCGCCACCGCCACCGCGATCAGGTCCTTGACGGACTTGTACGAGCCGTAGGAGGAGCCGGCCATGCGGGAGATCGTCTCCTCCATCAGCGTGCCGCCGAGGTCGTTCGCGCCGGAGCGGAGCATTTCGGCGGCGCCCGCCTCGCCCAGCTTCACCCAGCTCGTCTGGATGTTGGGGATCCAGGGGTGCAGCAGGAGGCGCGCCATCGCCGTGACCGCCCTGTTGTCCCGTACGGAGGGGCCGGGCCTCGCGATGCCCGCCAGGTACACCGGGGCGTTGGTGTGGATGAAGGGGAGCGTCACGAACTCCGTGAAGCCGCCGGTCTGCTGCTGGATGCGGGCCAGGGTGCGCAAGTGGCCCAGCCAGTGGCGGGGTTGGTCCACGTGGCCGTACATCATCGTCGACGAGGAGCGGATGCCCAGTTCGTGGGCGGTCGTCACGACCTCGATCCAGGTGGCCGTGGGCAGTTTGCCCTTGGTCAGGACCCAGCGGACCTCGTCGTCGAGGATCTCGGCCGCCGTCCCGGGGATGCTGTCCAGGCCCGCCGCCCCGGCCTCGGTCAGCCACTCGCGGATCGACATGCCGGTGCGGGTGGCGCCGTTGACGACCTCCATCGGGGAGAAGGCGTGCACGTGCATGCCGGGGACGCGTTCCTTCACCGCCCGCGCGATGTCGAAGTAGGCCGTGCCCGGCAGGTCGGGGTGGATGCCGCCCTGCATGCAGACCTCCACCGCGCCGACGTCCCAGGCCTGCTGGGCCCGGTCGGCGACCTGGTCCAGGGACAGGGTGTAGGCGTCCGCGTCGGTGCGGCGCTGGGCGAACGCGCAGAAACGGCAGCCGGTGTAGCAGACGTTGGTGAAGTTGATGTTCCGCGTCACGATGTACGTGACGTCCTCGCCCACCACCGACTTGCGGACGTCGTCCGCGATCCGGCAGAGCGCGTCCAGGGCCGGGCCGTCCGCGTGCAGCAGCGCCAGGGCCTCGCCGTCGGTCAGCTTCACCGGGTCGTCGGCGGCCGTGCGCAGGGCCTGCCGTACGTCCGTGTCGACGCGCTCCGGGGCCATGCCGGGGGCGGCCGCCTCGCGCAGGGCGCCCCAGTCGCCGTACACCTCGTCGAAGTCGCCGCGACGGTCGGCGGTGCGGCCGTCGGTGTCGATGGTGCGGTGCAGGTCGGTGCGGCCGGTGGCGGTGAAGGCCTCGTCCGGCTCCTGCCAGGGGCGGCCCTCGACCACCGCGTCCGTGCGGGCCAGGCCCGTTTCGGGGTCGGCCAGGGCGCGGACGTGCGGTAGCAGCCGCGGGTCGAGCCAGGGCTCGCCGCGGGTGACGAACTCCGGGTAGACGCAGAGCCGTTCGCGCAGCTCGAAGCCCGCCTCCGCCGACTTCTCGGCGAGTTGCTCGATCCGGGGCCAGGGGCGCTCGGGGTTGACGTGGTCGATGGTGAGCGGGGAGACGCCGCCCCAGTCGTCGATACCGGCGCCGATGAGCCGTTCGTACTCCGCGTCCACCAGGTTGGGCGGAGCCTGGAGGCAGGCGGACGGGCCCATGATGTGCCGGGCGACGGCCACCGTGGCGACGAGTTCGTCGAGTTCGGCGTCGGGCATGCCGCGCATGGCCGTATCCGGCTTGGCGCGGAAGTTCTGGATGATCAGTTCCTGGATGCCGTGGTGGGCGCGGGCGACCCTGCGCAGCGCGAACAGGGACTCCGCGCGCTCCTCGTAGGTCTCGCCGATGCCGATCAGGATCCCGGAGGTGAAGGGGACGGAGGAGCGGCCGGCGTCCTCCAGCACCCGCAGCCGCACGGCCGGTTCCTTGTCCGGGGAACCGTGGTGGGGGCCGCCCGGCTCGGACCACAGCCGCCGCGCGGTCGTCTCCAGCATCATGCCCATCGACGGGGCGACGGGCTTGAGGCGCTGGAAGTCCGTCCAGGTCATGACGCCCGGGTTGAGGTGGGGCAGCAGGCCGGTCTCCTCCAGGATGCGGATGGAGACGGCCCGTACGTAGGCGATGGTGCCGTCGTAGCCGTGCGCGTCGAGCCACTCGCGCGCCTCCGGCCAGCGGTCCTCCGGTTTGTCGCCGAGGGTGATCAGGGCTTCCTTGCAGCCGAGTTCGGCGCCGCGGCGGGCGATGTCGAGGACCTCGTCGGGGGACATGAACATCCCGTGCCCGGCGCGGCGCAGCTTGCCGGGCACGGTGACGAACGTGCAGTAGTGGCACTTGTCCCGGCACAGCCGGGTCAGCGGGATGAAGACGCTCTTGGAGTAGGTGATGACGCCGGGGCGGCCGGCGGCCTCGAGGCCGGCGTCCCGCACCCGGGCCGCGGAGGCGGCGAGGTCCCGAAGGTGCTCACCGCGGGCCTGGAGCAGCACCGCCGCCTCGGCGACGTCGAGCGCGACCCCGTCCCGGGCACGTTTGAGGGCGCGACGCAGGGAGTTCTCGGTGGGGCCGGTTCCGGAGGTCGCGGAGGTCGTCATCCTTCGAGCATACGGTCGCGGTCACCAGGGCCGATCGAGGAAGGACCGGCCGGCGGGGCCGGTGGTCCGGCCGCGGACCCGGACGGCGCACTCCGGTCGTGACGGCCGCCTCCGTGGCGCCTACGTTGGGAGGCGTGACCTTCGCGAGCGGCGCCGGGACCGCGGACGGCGGGCAGGAGACCCGGACGATCCGGGGCACGCTGCCGCCGGGCGCCCCCGACTACGTGTACGTTCCCGTCGACGTCCCGGCCGGGGTGCGGGAGATCAAGATCTCGTACACGTACGACAGGCCGGCCGTTCCCGCCGGCACCCCCGGCAACGCGCTGGACATCGGCATCTTCGACCAGCACGGCACCGAACCGGGCGGCCAGGGCTTTCGCGGCTGGTCGGGCGGGGCGCGCTCGGAGTTCTTCATCCGCGCGGACGACGCGACACCGGGCTACCTCGCGGGGCCGGTCGACGCGGGTGTCTGGCACATCGCGCTCGGGCCCTACACGGTCGCGCCGCAGGGCCTTTCGTACGCGCTCGACGTCACCCTGACGCACGGCGTCCCGGGCACGGCCGCACGGCCGGTGTACCCGCCGCAGTGGGCCAGGGGGCGGGGACAGGCCTGGTACCGGGGGGACTGCCACCTCCACTCCTGGTACTCCGACGGCCGCCGCACCCCCGCCGAGATCGCGGCGCGGGCCAGGGCGGCCGGGCTGGACTTCATCAACAGCTCGGACCACAACACCCACGCCTCCCATCCGCACTGGGCGGACCATGCGGGCGACGACCTGCTGATCATGCTGGGCGAGGAGGTGACGACGAGGAACGGCCACGTCCTGGCCCTCGGCACCGACCCCGGCACCTTCGTCGACTGGCGCTACCGGGCGCGGGAGGGCCGCTTCGACCGCTTCGCCCGCGAGATCCGCCGTGCGGGCGGCCTGGTCGTGCCCGCCCACCCGCACGCCACCTGCGTCGGCTGCGCCTGGAAGTTCGGCTTCGGCGAGGCGGACGCGGTGGAGGTGTGGAACGGCCCCTTCACGCCGGACGACGAGACGGCGGTGGCCGCGTGGGACGCCACGCTCGTGGCGGCGGCGCGGGGGGAGCGGCGCTGGCTGCCCGCGATGGGCGGCAGCGACGCGCACCGGCCGCCGGACGCCGTGGGCCTGCCTCAGACGGTCGTCCTGGCCGACGACCTCACCCGGGAGGCGATCCAGGACGGCATCCGCGCGGGCCGCTCGTACGTCGCCGAGTCCAAGAACGTGTCGCTCGCCTTCACCGCGACGGGGGCCGGGGGCGAGCAGGCGGGCATCGGGGAGCGGCTGCGGGTGGCCGCGGACACCCCTGTGACGGTCCGCCTGGAGGCCTCCGGTGTGCCGCGCTGCTCGGTCCGGCTCGTGACCGACCAGGGGGTGCTCCTCACCAGCGGCCCGTTCCCGGTGTCGGGCTCGGGGGTCGTCGAGTGGCGTACGACCCCGGCGTACGCGGGCTATGTGCGCGCGGAGGTGCGTCACGAGACGGCGGCGGGACCGCTGCCGGGGGTGATGACGGCGCTCACCAATCCGATTTTCCTGGGGCGTGGGTGACAGACTTGTCCGTATGTCCCGCTACGCCGACATCAAGCACCGGGTCGTCACGACGTTCCAGCGGCGCGTCGCCAACCCGGTCCTGCGACGACTGCCGCTCCAGACGGTTCTGGAGACCACGGGCCGCACCTCCGGCCTCCCCCGCCGTACACCGGTGGGCGGCCGCCGCGTCGGCGACTCCTTCTGGCTGGTCTCGGAGTTCGGGGAGCGCTCCCAGTACGTCCGCAACATTCGTGCCGACCCCGAGGTTCGGGTACGCATCCGTGGCCGTTGGTACGAGGGCACCGCGCATCCCCTTCCCGACGATGACCCCGTCACCCGCCTGCGCTGCCTGCCCCGGCTGAACAGTACGGCGGTACGGGCGCTGGGAACGGATCTGCTGACGGTGCGGGTGGACCTGAGGGAACGCTGAGGCGGTCGGTCAGGTCGGTGTGGCGAACGCCCTTCGGCGCGCGCAGAGAACGTGCGGAGAGGTTGTGTGGGCCTTGTGCCGCGGGAAGTGCGGGGCTGTGATCGCGGTCTCGGGAGCTGACGCATCTGCCGTGAACAAGGCAAACTGGCTCTGATTGTTGACGGTGCGGCAGGGGGCCAGGGGGCAGCAATGGAAGGTGTACCGCGGGTGCCTGAGCAGCGGGGTCCCGCGCGATCGGGGACACTGCGCTTCAGCGTGCTCGGTCCGGTGCGCGCTTGGCGCGGCGAGCAGCCCCTCCCCACCGGATCCCCGCAGCAACGCGCTCTGCTGGCCGCTCTGTTGCTGCGCGAGGGCCGCACCGCGACCGCGGCCGAGCTGATCGACGCGTTGTGGGGCGAGGAGCCGCCGTCGCAGGCGCTGGCGGCGGTGCGGACGTACGCCTCCCGGCTGCGGAAGGCGCTGGACCCCGGGGTGCTGGTCAGCGAGTCCGGTGGATACGCCGTGCGCGGGCCGGGCGAGGGCGCGCTGGACCTGGCCGACGCGCAGGAGCACGCGGCTCGCGCCGACAAGGCCCGGTCGGCCGGGGACCTGTGCCGGGCGCGCGAGCTGCTGCGGCGGGCGCTCGCCCTGTGGGACGGGGAACCGCTGGCCGGCGTGCCCGGTCCGTACGCGGAGGCGCAGCGGGTGCGCCTGGAGGAATGGCGCCTGCAACTCCTCGAGTCCTGCCTGGACATGGACCTCGAACAGGGCTGCCACGCGGAGGCCGTCTCGGAGCTGACCGCGCTGACGGCGGCGCACCCGCTGCGGGAGCGCCTGCGCGAGCTGCTGATGCTGGCGCTGTACCGCAGCGGCCGGCAGGCGGAGGCGCTGGCGGTGTACGCCGACACCAGACGCCTGCTGGCGGACGAGCTGGGCGTGGACCCCCGCCCCGGACTGCGCGAACTGCAACAGCGCATCCTCCAGGCCGACCCGGCCCTCGCCGAGCCGTCCTCCCCGGTGGCCGAACCGGCGGTGGTCGCGGTGCGCCCCGCGCAACTTCCGGCGACCGTACCGGACTTCACGGGCCGCAGTTCCTTCGTGGCCGAGCTGAGCGAGGTGCTGGCGTCGGCCGAGGGGCGCGTGATGGCCGTGTCGGCGCTGGCCGGGATCGGCGGCGTGGGCAAGACGACGCTGGCCGTCCACGTGGCGCACCAGGCGCGGGCCGCCTTCCCGGACGGCCAGTTGTACGTGGACCTCCAGGGCGCCGGCCCGAGAGCGGCGGAACCGGAGACGGTGCTGGGGTCCTTCCTGCGCGCCCTCGGCACGGCGGACTCGGCGATCCCGGACTCCCTGGAGGAACGCGCGGCCCTGTACCGGTCGGTGCTGGACGGCCGCCGGGTCCTGGTCCTGCTGGACAACGCGCGGGACGCGGCCCAGGTCAGGCCCCTGCTGCCGGGGACGGAGGGCTGCGCGGCCCTGGTCACGTCCCGGGTGCGGATGGTGGACCTGGCGGGCGCGCACCTGGTGGACCTGGACGTGATGAGCCCCGACGAGGCGCTGTCCCTGTTCACGAGGATCGTGGGCGAAGACCGGGTGACGGGCGAGCGCGAGGCGGCCCTCGACGTGGTCGCCGCCTGCGGCTTCCTGCCCCTGGCCATCCGTATCGCGGCGTCCCGGCTGGCGGCGAGGAGGACCTGGACGGTCTCGGTCCTGGCGGCGAAACTCGCGGACGAGCGACGGCGGTTGGACGAGCTCCAGGCGGGCGACCTGGCGGTGAAGGCGACGTTCGAGCTGGGCTACGGCCAGTTGGAGCCGGTCCAGGCCCGGGCGTTCCGTCTCCTGGGTCTGGCCGACGGCCCGGACATGTCCCTGGAGGCGGCGGCGGCCGTACTGGACCTGCCGGTGGACGACACCGAGGACCTGCTGGAGTCCCTGGTCGACACCTCGCTCCTGGAGTCGGCGGCCCCCGGCCGCTACCGCTTCCACGATCTGGTCCGCCTCTACGCCCGCGCCTGCGCGGAACGCGACGAACACCCGCCGAGCGAACGGGAGGCAGCGATGTCGCGCCTGCTGGACTTCTATCTGGCGACGGCGGCGGGCGTCTACGCGATCGAACGACCGGGGGACCGGCTGGTGGATCACCTGGAACAAACGGCGTTTCCAGGCCTGCGGTTCAGCGACCGCCATGCGGCACGAGACTGGTTGTACGCGGAGGCCAACTGCCTGTTGGCCTGTGTGAGTCAGTCGGTCGGCAACAGCGGACTGCGCCGAGCCGTCGACCTGCTCTGGGCCGCGAAGGACCTGGCGGAGTCCGGTGCGAACGGCCTTGGCTACGGAGCAGCCGCGACAGCGGCCCGCGAAGCCGCGCAGGCCCGCGATGACGGGCGTGCCGAGGCCAGGGCGCGCATCACGCTGACCGAGGCACATCTGGTGGCCGGTCGTTTCGCGCAGGCCGACGAAGAGGCCAGGCATGCGGCATCGTTGATCGCCGACTTCGACGACGCGGCCCTGAACTGCTGGGTGCCGAATCACTGCGGCGTGATCGCGGTCTATCGGAATCGCCACGCCGAAGGCGCCGCCTTCTTGCGGCAGGCCATCACCAACTTCCGCGTGGACGGGAACCTGGCGGGCGAGGCGAGCGCGCTGTGCAACCTCTCCCGGTCACACCTCGCCATGGGAGACACCGCGATCGCCATCGACCTCGCACAGCAGGGCGTCGACATCTACGACCGTCTGGGCCACACCCTGCGCGGTGCGAACGGACGCTACGCTCTCGGGCTCGCTCTGGCGCAGGCCGAGGAACTCGACGAGGCGGCAGAGCAGTTCACCCAAGCCCTCGGCGGATTCCGTGAAAGCCGGCAGCGGCTCTGGGAGGGCATGACGATCTTCCGCCTCGCCGAGGTGGGTCTCGCCAAGAACAGGCCGGCGCAGGCCGCGGCCCTCGCAGAGCAGTCCCTTGCCATGCTGCGGGGAATCGGTGGCGACTGGCGTCGCGGCAACGTGCTGACCCTGCTGGGAATGGCACTTCACCAGGTCGACCAGGTCGACCGTGCCAAAGCCTGCTGGCATGACGCGCTGTCGCTCTACGAGGCGATGGGGGCTGCCGAGGCGGCCGACGTCAAGGAACTGCTTCTTCCCACGCGCACTGCCCAAAGCGTCCGTTGAGGCGTTCATCGTTTGTTTATGCCCTTACGGCACTCTCGTCCTATCAAGCCGTCGCGTCGGGGGGCAGACGGCTCGAATCGGGCCCGCCACTAGGGTGAGCGGTCCCTACCAGTCCGTCCGGCGGCCCTCGGGGGAGTCGCCGGACGGGCCTCACGACCACAGAGCCACAGGAGTTGAACAACGATGGCGGAAGCGAAGAAGTCCGACGGCACCGTCAAGCCGCTCGACACCCACATCACGGACGCCCCGCTGAAGGACGGCACCGTCAAGCCGCTCGACACCCACATCACGGACGCCCCGCTGAAGGACGACACCGTCAAGCCGCTCGACACCCACATCACCGACGAAAAGGCCTGACGGCCCTAACAAACGGGGGATCGGCCGCGGTGGCACCGAGGGGGGCCGCCGCGGCCGAAGTGTGTTCGGGGGCGGTCAGTTCCTGGGCGAGGCCGTGGGGTCCGCCTCGCAGTGGTCTACCGATGACAGGAAGCTTTCGCCGAGCTTCACCTCGGTGGTCGCCGTTCCCTTCGCGGGTACCGAGACCACCGGGGACGAGTTCTTCAGGAGCAGGGTTCCCTCGGTGTCGTAGAAGGTGACCCAGGCCTGGAACTCGGCCTTGCTGTCGTTGGGGTTGGTGACCTCGACGGTCGCGTACGGCCTCTTCACCGTCGCGCAGTTGATCAGCCTCACCGTGGCGTCCCGCAGATCGCGGCTCTTGCCGGTGCCGCTGGAGGAGGTGGGCGTCGAACGGTAGCCGGGGCGGCGGTTGTACGTCCCGCCGGTGCCGCTGGTCCCGCCGTCGTCGTCCGAGTCGCCGTAAGAGCCGCCGTAAGAGCCGCTGGACGAACCGCCGTACGAGCCGCTCGATGTCGAACTGTCGTGATTCTGGTGCGAGTTGCTGCACCCGCCTCCTCCGCCGCCGCTGCCGTGCCGGCTGCGCCCGTGCCCGTGGCCCTGGGAGAAGCCCGTCAGCGCGAGCACCACCACCGCCGACACCGCCGTGAACCTGATCCTGCGCCCCCGCGTCTGCATGCGATCACCCTATCGGCGTAGCGGCGGCTCACCGGGACTCGCGTGGCGACCGACCCGCACGCGGCGTAGCGCCAGCTGCGTGAGCGGTGACGAAAGCATCGCTGACCAGGACCGACGGCCGTCGTCCGAGGCCCTTTCCGTGTATCCCGTACGACGGCCGTCACCACACCGCCCTGGCGCGGATCAGGTGGTGCGGGCGGTGCCCGTCCCCTTCTCCGCGTCCAGGGCGTACACGCAGCGGTCCTTGCTGCACGCGTACACGACTCCGTCCCTGACCACCGGGGAGCCGGTGATCTCGCCGCCGGTGGCGAGCTTCCAGCGCAGCCGACCGTCGTCGGCCTTGAGCGTGTACAGCAGGTGGTCGGTGGAGCCGAAGTGGATACGGCCCTCGGCGACCGCCGGGGAGCCGACGATCTCGCCACCCGCCTGGAAACGCCACTTGGGCGTGCCGGTGACCGCGTCCAGGGTGTACAGGCCCCTGCCGCTGCCGACGTGGACGTGTCCGGCGGCGACCAGGACCGGGGCGACGGAGGCGCGGGACTCGGTGGCGATGCGCCAGCGGTCGCGGCCGTCGGTGGCGTCGAGGGCGTAGACGGTGCCGAGGTAGTCGGCGAGGTAGATGCCGCCGCCGCTCACCGCCGGGCCCGGCGCGAAGGCCGGCGGGCACAGGAAGACCGCGGGGGCCTCGAAGTGCCAGCGCACGTGGCCGCTCGCCACGTCCACGGCGAGCACGCGGGTGCCGGCGCAGATGTAGACGTAGCCGTCGGGGGCCGGGGTGACGCGCACCGGTACACCGCCGCAGGAGGCCGCGTCGCCGATCGGGTAGGACCAGCGCTCCTCGCCCGTGCGGGCCTCCAGGGCGCGCAGGCGGGCGTCCTGCCAGACGTACACCGTGCCGTCGTGGACGACGGGGCCGGCCTCGGGGGACTCGAAGTCGGTCTGGCAGCCGGCGATCTCCCACAGCTTCTGGCCGCCGGCGGCCTCCCAGGCCTGGACACCCCCGCCGCGGGTGCCGGTGACGACGGTGCCGCGGTCGGCCGTGAGGGAGTACACCCAGGAGTCGGTCTGCAAGCGCCACAGGTCGGCGCCCTCACGGGCGTCCAGGGCGAACAGGGTGGGCCCGTCGGAGGCGTACACCCGGCCGTCGGCGACCGCCATGGACCAGGCCACGTCGCGGGTCTTGAAGCGGCGGCGGCCGGTGGCCACGTCCAGGGCGTGCACCTCGAAGGAGGTGACGTAGACGAGGTCGTCGACGACGGACGGGGTGCCCCAGACGTCGTTGGACATGCGGAAGCGCCACGGCCGCCAGCCGGCCGGGGTCTCCGGCGGCGCCGGCGGCACGGCCGGTACGGCGGGGTCGGCGCCGTTGACGCCGGGATGCGGCCTGGACCAGGTGGCGGCCAGGCCCGCCTCGGGCGGGGGCGCCTTGACGGCGGCGGCACGGGCGTCGGCGACGCGCGGACCGGGACCGATCGGCACCTGGGCGCCGGCGAGCCGCACGGGACCGGAGTCGGGGACGCCCACCGGCGCGGGCCCGGGCAGCGCCGGTACGGCCGGGCTGTGCGAGGGCGGGGGCGGTACGGGGAGCCGACCGCCGCCGCGGGGGCCGGGCGCGGCGGGCTGCACGGCCAGGCGGCCGCCGCGGCGGGACTCGATGAGGCCGACGGCCGGCTCGGGCAGCCAGGCGGAGGCCGTACCGCTGTCGTCGGAGCCGGAGCCGAACAGATGCGGGGCGAGCTGGGCCTGAAGGTCGGCCGGCTTGGGCCGGCCGGTGGCCTCCATCTGCATGCACGACTCGATCAGCGGACGCAGCTCGTCCGGGAGCCCTTCCAGGTCGGGGCCCTCGCGCAGCAGCATGAAGACCGTCTCGACGGGGTTGGCGCCGTGGAAGGGCGGATGCCCGGTGGCGGCGAAGACCAGCATCGAGCCGAGCGAGAAGACATCGCTGGCGCCGGTGACGCTGCGCGAGTCCTTGGCCTGCTCCGGGGACATGTACGCGGGGGTGCCGACGGCGACGTTCGTCATGGTCAGCCGGGTGTTCGAGACCCCGGAGGCGATCCCGAAGTCGATCACCCGCGGCCCGTCCTCGACGACGAGGACGTTGGACGGCTTCAGATCGCGGTGGACGAGCCCGGCGCCGTGGATGGACTGGAGCGCCTCGGCGACGCCCGCCGCCAGCCAGCGCACCGCCTGGGCCGGGAGCGGACCGCACTCGGTCACTATCTCCTCGAGGGAGGGCGCGGGGACGTAGGCGGTGGCCAGCCACGGCACGGCGGCGCGCGGGTCGGCGTCGACGACCGCGGCCGTGTAGAAGCCGGAGACCGCCCGCGCGGCCTCCACCTCACGTGTGAAGCGGACCCGGAACAGCTGGTCCTCGGCCAGCTCGGTCCGGACCGTCTTGATCGCCACGCGCCGGCCGGACGCCGAGCGCGCGAGATAGACCAGCCCCATGCCGCCGGCACCCAGCCGTCCCAGCACCTCGAACGGCCCGATCCGCCGCGGGTCGTGCTGCGTCAGCTGATCCACCACTTGCCTGCCACCTCCCCGTACGAGCCGCGCCATCCACATATGTACGCGACCGAAGTGCAGCGTCTCACCACCGCACCGCCGCGGCGGCACGCACCCTGATTCTTCCTGTCCGGCGCACAGGTTGCGAACCCGGCGACACATCGGGATGTCATGCCGCAAAACCCCCTCTTCCCGGCCGGGGAGCGGAATTCACCTCTCCAGTAGGGCGAAGGACGCCCCCTGATTGTCGGCGACGACGGTGACGGTTCCGTACGACGCCCCGAAGGGCGGCACCTGCACGCGCCCGCCGAGCCGGGCCACCGCACCGAGGGCGGCCTCCGTCTCGGCAACCCGGAAGTGGACGAGGAAGTGCGGCGGCATCTCGGGCGGGAAGACGTCGGAGACGGCGGACCGGCCGAAGTCGGGCTCGGCACCCGGCCCGAACAGGGCATCGTGGAACAGTCCGCCGTAGAAGACGTTGGCGGCCTCGGTGTCGCGGGCGTAGAGCTGGGCCCAGGCGAAGGTGCCCGGCTCGTGGCGCCTGCCGAAGCCCTGGTGGCTGTCCGGCTGCCACAGCCCGAAGACGGCGCCCTCGGGATCGGCGGCGAGGGCGGCCGTACCCAGGCCGTCGACCCGGGCGGGCGGAGTCACGACCTGCCCGCCGGCGGCCCGGATCCGCTCGGCCAGCGCCCGGACGTCCGGGGTGGCGAAGTACACCGTCCAGACGGTGGGCATACGGCCGTCCGTCTTCGGCGAGAGCGCGGCGACGGGCTCCCCCTCCAGCCGGGCGGGCACGGATCCGCCGTACGTCTCCTCCGCGAAGCTCCACCCGAAGAGCTCACCGTAGAACCGCTTTCCCGCCTCGACGTCCGGAAGCTGCGCGTCCACCCAGCAGGGGATGCCCTCTGTGCTCACGGATGCCCTGTTTTCGGCCATGTCGCCAAACTAGCCGGGTCCCGTGCGACCCGCAGACCAGGCACACCAGCCTCTCTGAGCCCACGCACCCCATTTGCACTCGGCCGAATCGCGCTCCGATCACTGCTCGGTAAGCTGACGACATGACAGGACAAGTGCGTACCGTCGACGGCCGCGTGGCCGGTCGACGTGGGCAGGCGACCCGGCAGAAGCTGCTCGACTGCCTCAGCGAGATGCTCAGCTCCTCCCCCTACCGGGACGTCAAGGTCATCGATGTCGCCAGGAAGGCGGGCACTTCGCCCGCGACCTTCTATCAATACTTCCCCGACGTCGAGGGCGCCGTTCTGGAGATCGCCGATCAAATGGCCGCCGAGGGCGCCGGATTGGCCGAGCTGCTGGAAGGCCGGTCGTGGACCGGCAAGTCCGGCTGGCAGACGGCGCAGGAACTCGTGGACGGATTTCTCGAGTTCTGGCATCGCAACGACGCCATTCTGCGCGTGATCGATCTCGGTGCCGCCGAGGGCGACAAGCGCTTTTACAAGATCCGTATGAAGATCCTGAACTCCGTGAACAACTCCCTGACGGACTCGGTCACCGAACTCCAGTCCAAGGGCCGGGTCGACAAGGATGTGAATCCGGCCGCGATCGCCGGTTCGCTGGTCGCGATGCTCGCGGCGGTCGCCTCGCACCAGAAAGGTTTCGTCTCGGGGGTGAAACAGGCCGACCTGAAGCCGAACCTGGCTCTCCTGGTCCACCTGGGCATCACCGGCAAGAAGCCGACACGATAGCCCGCGCCCCGGCCTCGGACTCCCTCCAGGCCCCAAGTCCTGTCAGGCAGGCGGCGGTCCACCCAAGTGGACCGCCGCCTGCTGCGTTGGGGGGAGAACCGAACCACGCGGGGCGGGCTTGGTCGGGGCTAGACGTGGTCGAGCCGGATCACGATGCCCGTCAGGTTGTGGAGGACGGCCGCGACGCCCGCGCGGACGGCGGCCTCGCAGCGCCCGGCGGTGAACGACTCCGGGTCGTACGTCGAGGACATGCCGAGGCCCTCGCCCCGGAACGACGCACCCGACCAGTCGACCGCCGTCACGTTGTGGGTGGGTTCGGCCAGCTCCGCGCCGACGACGAGGAACTCCTGCGACAGATGGCTCGCGGTGACCACGGCGAGGGGGTCGACGAGATCGTTGCCCGCGCTGATGACGAGGTCCGGACCCATGTCGACGGCCCTGCCGATGCCGGGAACGAGGTCGTGGGGGCCGTCCGCGGTCACCGTCCTGAGATCGACGTGCTCGCTCGCGGCCCAGTCCTCGACCGCTGACACCAGGGCCCTGGTCGGACGGTCGTCGCCCGCGGTGAGCAGCACCACGCGGTAGCCCTTCGGCGGGTGCACCCCCTTCCAGGAACCGGGCCGCGGCGTGACCGTGACCTCCGGGGTGGGCGGGGCGGAGGGGTCGGTGAACCCCGCGCCGAGCATGCCGACGGCGGTGGGCTTCGCGTGCGGCCGTGACCAGTCGTCGCCGGAGCCGCATCCGGCGACCAGCGCGGCGGCCGCGGCCAGCGTGGCAACGGCCCGAAGCGGGGAGCGCAAGGCGATCGTCCTCCGAGTGATGAGGGGGTGCGCCGCCATCCTGCTATCCCGGTCACCGCAGGCCGCCTCCGCGAGCGCCCTTGCGGGGCTTGTTTCTCAACGGTTCGCCGATGGGCCGGAGTTTGTTCACCGGTGACATGCACCGTGCACGGGAAACCTCAAGGAGCCACCATGTCATCACGGATCCGCCGCGCCCTCGTCGGGATCATCGCGGCGGTGATCGCTTTCCTGGGCCTCGGGCAACCGGCCTCCGCCCACGGCTTCTCGTCGGTCGTGTACGTCCACGTCACGAACGGCGACGGCGGCGGCCGCATACGCACGGTGCTGGAGCTGGAGTACGACCTCTTCGTCGTGTCCGCCGCCGACGCGGAGCACGACGATCCCCTCTTCCGGGCGGGCACCGCCGCGTTCGAGGCCGGGGACACCGAAGGACAGGCAGCGGCGCTCGGCTCCCACGCGGAGTCGGCCGTCAGGTACGTCACCGAGCGCTTCTCGGTCGGCACCGACGGCAAGGCCTGCACACCCTCCCGGGCAGGCGACTTCACGATCGGCCGGCGGGAGGGCGTGCCGTACGCCGCCGTGCCGCTCGAGTGGGCCTGCCCCGGACAGGGCGGCGACCCCGAGGTGCGCAGCACGCTCTTCCCCGACTCCGAGGGCTATGTCCGCGGCACCCGGACGATCGCCACCTACGACCTCGCCGGCCTCTCCGGCAGCGCCGCGCTCGACGCCGACCATCCGTCCTTCTCGATCGGCCAGTCGTGGTACGAGCGGTTCTGGGAGTTCTTCCGTCTGGGCGCCGAGCACCTGCTGACCGGTGTCGACCACGTCCTGTTCCTGCTGGCGCTCATCGCCGGGTCCCGCCGCCTGCGCGAGATCGTGCTCGCGGCCACGAGTTTCACCCTGGCCCACTCGGTGACGTTCCTGCTCGCCGCCCTCGGCCTGGTGCACGTGCCGGAGCGGATCGTGGAGCCCGTGATCGCGCTGTCGATCGCCGTCGTCGCCGGCTGGCACCTGTGGCGGCTGCCGCGGCGCGGCGACCGTGCCGCCGCCCTTCCCGACCCGGCGGTTGAGGGCCCGTTGGGCCTGGACCGGGCCGGATGGCTGCGCCTCGGCGTCGTGTTCTGCTTCGGTCTCGTGCACGGTCTGGGTTTCGCGGGAGCGCTGGGGATCGACGAGCCGTGGTCCTGGACCCTGCTGTGGTCCCTGCTGGTGTTCAACGTCGGTATCGAAGCAGTGCAGTTGGGGATCATCGCGATCGTCTTCCCGCTGCTGGCGCTGCTGTACCGCCGTGCACCGAGGGCGGGCCTCTGGGCGACCGGCGCCCTGTGCGCGGGCGTGGCGGCCATGGGCCTGGTGTGGTTCGTGCAGCGGGTGCTCGAAGGCTGAGAGCGGCCGAAAACGGCCGAGGGTGGCCGAGAACTGCCCAGGTCTACCGCGAAGTTCAGCTGATCCCAAGATCACATTTGCGATTGATTTACCAAATCCGGAGACCTTGATGGCCTCCATTCCATGCACCCTCGTGCACTAAAGGAACGAATCTGATGATTTCGAGACCCTCCTCGCCGGCCTCCGGGTCGGCGCGGCGCCGCGTGGCCACTGGTGCCGCCGCGGCATTCCTGGGCCTGACCGTGGCCCTCGGCAGCGGCCTGGCCTCCCCCGTCCAGGCAGCCGAGACCAGCACGTTCACCGGCATCATCCTCGGCGTCGGCGCCAACGAGTCCCAGCGCACCGTGACCTGGTACTCCTCGGCCGACACCACGCAGAAGGTCCAGCTCGCCCCGGCGGCGCAGCTCGACAACGGAGAGTTCCCGGCCTCCGCCACCGTCTTCGACGCCCTCGGCGGCGAGAACATCTCCACCAGCGGCGGCTACAACCGCCACGCCACGCTCACCGGCCTCCAGGAGCACACGGCCTACTCCTACCGGGTCGGCTCCGAGGGCAACTGGTCCTCGACGTACACCTTCAAGACGCAGGACTTCAAGGGCGACTACGACTTCCTGTTCTTCGGTGACCCGCAGATCGGCTCGTCCGGCAACATCGCGAAGGACCAGGCCGGCTGGCAGGACACCCTGGACGTCGCGCTCGGGGCCAACCCGAACACCGAGCTGCTGGTGTCGGGCGGCGACCACGTCGAGACCGCCAACACCGAGCCCCAGTGGAACGCCTTCCTCGCCCCCGACCAGCTTCGCCAGTACCCGTGGGCCGCCACCATCGGCAACCACGACGTCGGCGGCAAGGCGTACGAGCAGCACCTCTACACGCCGAACACCGACCGCTCGGCGCCGCTGTACGCCAACGGCAACCCGGCTTCCAACTCGTCCGGGGGGAACTACTGGCACATCTACAAGGATGTGCTGTTCATCGACATCAACAGCAACAGCTACGCCACCACCCAGGGCGGCGGCGGCGACGCGGCGCACATCAACTACGTCACCGACGTCATCAACAAGCACGGCTCCGAGGCCAAGTGGAAGGTGCTCGTCTTCCACCACGCGATGTACTCGCCGGCCGCCCACGCCAAGGACGCCGACGCCAAGGTGCGCCGCAACGACCTGCCGGCCGCCTTCTCCAAGCTCGGCGTCGACCTGGTGCTGGCGGGCCACGACCACGCCTACTCCCGCAGCTACATTCTCAAGAACAGTGAGAAGCAGAACAAGGACGAGCAGCCTGGCGCCGCCGACGTGTACCCGGGTCCCGGCGGTGTGCTGTACGTGACGGCGAACTCGGCCTCCGGCTCGAAGTACTACGGCATCTCCAAGCCGGACAACAGCGGCACGAGCGGCGCCGGAAACGGTGCCGACCCGCTGAACCCGAGCAGCTACTGGTTCAACTCGGCCCAGAACCAGGAGAACGTCCGCACCTACGTCAAGGTCAAGGTGCGCAACGACAAGCTCGTCGTCGAGAACATCCGCAGCGGTACCTGTGCGGCTCCGAACGCGGCGGTGGAGCTCGGCAAGAGCTCCTGCACGAACACCCCCGAGGGTCAGCCGGTCGGCTCGTTCGTCGACCAGGTCGCCGTGCACCCGTACCACGGCGACGGCCAGGACATCCAGGTCAACGTGCCCAACCCCGCTCCGGGCGAGTTCGGCTGGACCATCGACGGCTACAACGGCCTGGTGGACCTCGGCACCGCGAAGGAGCACGACGGCGACTACTTCCAGGCGACCGGCCGGCTCAACCCGATCCTCGTCTCGGACAGCCGCCGCTCGCTCGCTCCGTGGTCGGTCTCGGCCAGCGTGGGCGACTTCAAGGACGCCGACAAGGTGTTCTCCGGCTCCTACCTCGGCTGGACGCCGAACGTGCTCCAGGCCGGCGCCGGTGCCAAGGCCAGCGGGGCGGTGGCCTCCGGCTACGACGGCGGCGCGGGTCTGTCCGTCTCGCGCGGGCTCGGCTGGGCCGACCAGGGCCACCCCAGGGGCAAGGCCAAGCTGGGCGCCGACCTGGATCTGAAGATCCCGGACAGCGTCGACAAGGGCGCCTACCGCGCCACCCTCACGATCACTGCGCTGAGCAGCTGACCGTAACCGCTTGACCTGGGGGGGGGGGGGGGCGGGCGGGGGGCGCCCCCCCCCCCCCCCCCCCCCCCCCCCCCCCCCCCCCCCCCCCCCCCCCCCCCGCCCCCCCCCGCCCCCCCCCCCCCACCCCTCATATTATCGTGGGGATTTTCGTTCAGTCGCATGGTGGTGGGGGGGGGGGGCCCCCCCCCGGCCCCCCCCCCCCCCTCCGCTCGCCCCCAGACCCGCACCAGACCGCCCGAGGACCCCGAGATGCCCCTGCCCGCAACGCGCCGGAAGACCACGGTCACGGCCCTCGTCCGTACCGCCGCCCTGACCCTGCTCATGGCCTTCGCCCTCACCGGGCTGCGGGCCACTCCGGCCGCCGCGGAGGGCGGCGACGTCACCTGGACGGTCAGGACGGCGCCGAACAGCTACGGTGCCGACCGGTCCAGCTTCAGCTACGCCGTGAACCCCGGTGGACGCGTCGAGGACGCCATGGTCGTCTCCAACCGCGGCAAGTCCCCGCTCACCCTGGCCGTCTACGCCGCCGACGGCTTCACGACCGACACCGGCCGGCTCGACCTGCTCACCAAGGACAAGAAGTCCGTCGGCGTCGGCGCCTGGGTGCACGCCGACCGCGAGAGCGTCGTGCTCCGGCCCGGCAAGTCCGTCCAGATCCCCTTCACGGTCACCGTTCCCGGCAACGCCACGCCCGGCGACTACGTGGGCGGCGTCCTGACCTCGCTGCGGCAGTCCGACGAGGCCGAGGGCATCAACGTGGACCGGCGCCTCGGCATCCGGGTCAAGCTGCGGGTCGGCGGCGACCTCAGGCCGAACCTGGCGGTCGAGAACCTGCGCGTGGACTACTCCGGCTCGGCCAACCCGTTCGCCGCCGGCGACGCCACCGTCACGTACACGATCCACAACACCGGCAACGTCATGCTCTCGGCCGGGCAGACGGTATCGGTCGCGGGCCCGTTCGGATGGCTGCGGACCGAGGCGGGCAGGATCCCCTCGCCGCCGGAGCTGCTCCCGGGCGAGAGCTGGAAGGTGAAGGTGCCCGTGCACGGCGTGACACCCGGCATCAGCCTGACCGCGACCGCCACCCTCACTCCCCTGCTCACCGACGCGTCGGGCTCCACCACCTCGCTCGATCCGGTCCGGGCCACCGCGCACGGCTGGGCCGTCCCGTGGATGCTGCTGCTGATCCTCGTCCTGCTGATCGCGGTCATCGCCGGCGCGGTCGTCCGTGCCCGTCGCGGCCGGACCCGGCGCAAGCTGCGCGAGGACGCCCGCGTGCGGGAGGCGGTCGAACAGGCGCTGCGCGACCAGCAGGCGGCCGAAGAGACCCCGGAGGCCCAGCAAGCCCCGGAGGCTCAGGAGGCCCGGAAGAGCTGAGCTCCGGCGTCGGGGGCGATACTCGGGGCATGGAACCGGATCTTCACGAGCTGCTGGCGTCACTTCGCGTCTGGGACCCGGAGTTCACCGAACTGCCCGCCCTCGACCCCGCGACGGCACCCACCACCCCGCTGCCCCTCTTCGCGCGGTGGCTGGCGGAGGCGGCGGCGGCCGGGCAGCCCGAGCCGCACACGATGTCGCTGGCGACCACGGACGAGGAGGGCCGGCCGGACGTCCGCATCGTGATGCTGCACGGCGCGGACGCCGCGGGCTGGTCCTTCGCCACCCACGCCGGCAGCCGCAAGGGCCGCCAGCTGGCCGCCCGTCCGCACGCCGCCCTCGCCTTCTACTGGCCGGTCCGGGGCCGCCAGGTCCGCGTCCGGGGCCCGGTCACGGCCGCCCCGCCGGAAGAGGCCCACTCGGACCTGCACGCCCGCTCGACAGGTGCCCTGGCCGCCGCCCTCACCGGCCACCAGAGCGAGGTCCTGGACTCCCTGGACGAGCTGACCCGCGCCTCGGAGTCGGCCTGGGAGCGGGCCCGGAGCGCCCCGGACACCGAGGTCCCCTCCTGGACCCTCTACCGCCTCCAGCCCGCCGAGGCCGAGTTCTTCCAGGGCGACGCCCAGCGCCGCCACGTACGGCTCCGCTACCGCCGCACACCGGACGGCTGGGCCCGCGAACTGCTGTGGCCCTGACCCGGCTCAGCCGAAGTCGTACACCGCGAAGTCGGACACCGGCCGGTAACCGATGCGCTGGTAGAGGCCGTTGCTGGTCGGATTGGCGAGGTCGGTGAACAGCAGCACCTCCTCGGCCCCCGACTCCAGCGCCGCCCGGCTGACCTCGACCGTGACGGCGCCCGCGTACCCGCGCCCCCGCAGGTGCTCCGGTGTGTAGACGCCGGCCACCCGCACCTGCCCGGCGACCTTCGGAGCCGTGCCCGCCATGGCGACGGGCGCCCCGTCCGGGTCCTGCCAGAACATGACGCCACCGCGCCGGACGCGCTCGTCCGCCCAGTTCTCCGGGTCCTGGACGGCCGCCTCACCGACGGCGGCGCAGAACTCCTCGTACCACCGCGCCAGCAGCTTCCGGTCCGCCTCGCCCGCCACCCTGGCCCGCCCCGGCGGGACCGGGTGCGGCACGGTCAACTCACCCAGCCGGTAGAGCCGCATCCGCTGGTGCAGGGAGACCTCGGCGCCGGTGAGGCGACGCCAGGCCCCGGCGAACGCGGCGGCGGTGTCGCGGTCCGCGGTGACACCGGACACCGCGCGCCCCTCATCGGCCAGCCGCGCCGCCAGCACGGCGGCCTCCTTCTCGGTCAGGGCGGTGAGGAAGGCCGGATGAGGCGGCGTGCGGAGGAAGGCGGCGCGCACACCCGCCCCGTCTTCCCCGGCCAGCACGCCGAACTCGGGGTCGGCGTCCCCGTAGACCCGCGCACCGCGCATGCGCAGGTTCTCCGTCACCGTCAGGTGCACGGTGTGCGGTGCGGGCCGTGAGCGGAGGAACTCCCCTGCACGCGCCAGGAATTCCTCGACGTCGTCGGTCAGGTACCAGTCGTCGGAAGGCATGCCCCATGGTCCTGCCCACGGCCGTCCGGCGCCTCCGAATTTACGGGGCGTCCGGCTCCGGATCCGTGGCCAGACGCGCGTGCAGGTGCGCGTCCCGGAAGGCGTCGCGGCGCCCTGACTCGAAGATCGCGCCGCGCATCGTGCCCTCGTACCGGAAGCCGCAGCGCTCGGCGACCCGGCAGGACGCCCCGTGCCCGACGGCGTGGTCCAGTTCCAGCCGGTGCAGGCGCAGTTCGCCGAACGCCCAGCTCGCCACCAGCTTCAGTGCCCGGGTGGCGACCCCGCGTCCGCGGGCCTCGGGCAGGACCCAGTAGCCGATCGCCGCGACGCCGAGCCGCGGGCGGATGTCGTTGACGCCGATGTGCCCGAGCGTCGTGGCGCTCCCGGCGTCCGCGATCACGAAGGACGCGCCCGAGCCCTCCCGCGCACGCGCGGCCCGTGCCCGCAGGGAGTCGCGGGCGCCGGTGAAATCCGTGACGGGCACGAGCGGTGTGTTCCAGCGGCAGAACTCCGGGTCGGTGATGCCGCGCAGCCACGCCCGTACGTCGGCGTCGGACTCCGGGTCCCACGGGCGCAGCAGCAGCCCGTGCCCCGAGGTCCGTACGGTCGCGAGGTTCCCGGGGTCACGAAGGTCGGCGGTCACCGGCCCATTAGACACCGCCGCGCACCCGGGCCGCACAGCTGTTCAGTTGTGAACATACGGTCGTTCACTTGTGATCAACCTGCAACCGATTCCCGCGTTGACCGCGACCCATCAACCACATCGGCGATTACTCTCGCGCTCATGACCGACTCGACCACCACCTCCGCGGCGCGGCACGCCGACCGTCCCGTCTACGTCATCGGCGGCGGTCCGGGCGGGCTGGCCGCCGCGCAGGCGCTGCGCGCGCGGGGGATACGCGCGGTCGTCCTGGAGAAGTCCGACCGGGTCGGGGCGTCCTGGCGGCGGCACTACGACCGGCTGCGCCTGCACACCACCCGGCGCCTGTCCGCGCTGCCCGGACTGCCGATGCCGCGCCGGTTCGGCAGATGGGTCGCGCGCGAGGACGTGGTGCGGTACCTGGAGAAGTACGCCGAGCACCACCGGCTGGAGATCGTGACCGGCGTCGAGGTCTCCCGCGTCGAGCCCGCGCCGGACGGCACCGGCTGGCTGCTGCGCGCCTCCGGCGGACGGGAGCTGACCGGCGGCGCGGTGGTCGTCGCCACCGGCCACAACCACACGCCCCGCGTGCCCGACTGGTCCGGCCGGGAGACGTACCAGGGCGGCCCCGGCGAACTCGTGCACGCCCGCGACTACCGCAACGCCGAGCCGTACGCCGGGCGTGACGTGCTGGTCGTCGGCGTCGGCAACACCGGCGCCGAGATAGCCGTGGACCTGGTGGAGGGCGGGGCCGCGCGCGTACGGCTGTCGGTGCGCACCGCCCCGCACATCGTGCGCCGGTCGACCGCCGGGTGGGCCGCCCAGTACACCGGGGTGCTCGTACGGCGGCTGCCGGTCCGGCTCGTCGACGTGCTCGCGAGACCGCTGGCGAGGCTGAGTGTGCCGGACCTGTCGGCGCACGGCCTGCCCCGTCCCCGCACCGGCCTGTACTCGCGGGTCGAGGAGGGCTCGATCCCGGTCCAGGACGCCGGTCTCGTCGACGCGGTCCGCAAGGGCAGGGTCGAGATCGTGGCCGCCGTGGAGGGCTTCGAGAGCGGCAAGGTCCTCCTCGCCGACGGCACGCGCATCCAGCCGGACGCCGTCGTCGCCGCCACCGGCTACGTGCGCGCCCTGAAAGGGCTCGTCGGCCATCTGGACGTGCTCGACTCCCGTGGCAGACCGGTCGTCCGCGGCCACCGCACACCGAAGAACGCGCCCGGCCTCTACTTCACCGGCTTCACCAACCCCATCAGCGGCATGCTCCGCGAACTGGCGCTGGACGCCGAGAGGATCGCCGGGGCCATCGCGAAGGAGAACGCCCGCAAGGGCGGCCGCCGGGTCTCCCGGCTGCCGGACTGACGACTTCCGACGCCCCGCCGGATGCGTTGCCGCCGGAGGCCTCACACGGCCGCGGGACTCAGGGCCGCCGGCCGCGGCCGGATCACGAGCGCCATCAGGGCCGCCGCGGCGCACAGCGCGCCCGAGGCGTACCAGACCACGTCGTAGGAGCCGAAGACGTCCCGCGCGAGGCCGCCGAAGTAGGCGATCAGCGCCGCGCCGACCTGGTGGGAGGCGAGCACCCAGCCGAAGACGATCGCGCTGTCCTCGCCGTAGTGCTCCCGGCACAGGGCGAGGGTGGGCGGCACGGTGGCGACCCAGTCGAGTCCGTAGAAGACGATGAAGAAGATCATCGGCGGGTGCACGCTCGGCGCCAGCAGCATCGGCAGGAACAGCAGCGAGACACCGCGCAGCGCGTAGTACACGGCGAGCAGGCGGCGCGGTTCGAAGCGGTCGGTGAACCAGCCGGAGGCGATCGTGCCGGCCACGTCGAACACGCCGATGACCGCGAGCAGCGAGGCGGCCGCCGTGATGGGCATGCCGTGATCGTGGGCGGCGGGCACGAAGTGGGTCTGGATCAGGCCGTTGGTGGAGGCGCCGCAGATGGCGAAGGTGCCGGCCAGCAGCCAGAAGGGGCCGGTGCGCACCGCCGAGGACAGGACGGCCAGGGTGCGGCGGGCGGCCCCGGGCACGGGCTCCGGCTTCGGTACGAACTCGTCGGCGCCGTACGGCTTGACGCCCACGTCCGCGGGGTGGTCGCGCAGCAGCAGCCAGACGAAGGGGACGACGGCGAGGGCCGCCAGCGACACCGTGACGGCGGCCGGGCGCCAGCCGTGCGACTGGACGGTCCAGGACAGGAACGGCAGGAAGATCAGCTGGCCGGAGGCGGAGGCGGCGGTGAGGATGCCGGTGACCAGGCCGCGCCGCGCGGTGAACCAGCGGTTGGTGACCGTCGCCGCGAAGGCGAGCGCCATCGAGCCGGTGCCGAGACCGACCAGCAGGCCCCAGCACAGCCACAGTTGCCAGGCGGCGGTCATCCACACGGTCAGGCCGGAGCCGACGGCGATCACCGTGAGCGCGGCGGCGACCACCCGGCGGATGCCGAAGCGGTCCATGAGCGCGGCGGCGAAGGGCGCGGTGAGCCCGTACAGCGCGAGGTTGATCGAGACCGCGGCGCCGATCGTGCCCCGCGACCAGCCGAACTCCTGGTGCAGCGGGTCGATGAGCAGGCCGGGCAGCGAGCGGAAGGCAGCGGCGCCGGTGATCGTGACGAAGGTGACGGCGGCGACGAACCACGCTCGGTGGACGCGGGCCGCACGGCGGGCGGACGGCGTCCGGGCCGCGGTGGCGGACGCGGGTTCGGTTGTCTGGGTCACGCCATAGAGCTTCCGGTATCGGCCCGGATCTCCTCCACTGGCCCGAAGGACAGCATTCGCTAGGATCGGGCCATGCACAGGACCACGGAGTTCCGCGCGCACCGCGTCGTCGTCCTCGCCCTCGACGGGCTGCTGCCCTTCGAGCTGGGCATCCCGCACAGGATCTTCGGACGGCCCGTGGACACCGCCGGACGGCACCTGTACGAGGTCGTCACCTGCTCGATCCGGCCTCCCGGGCCGGTGGACACGGACGCCGACTTCTCGATCCACGTGCCGCACGGGCCGGAGGTCCTGGCCACCGCCGACACCGTGATCGTCCCGGCCTCGTACGAACTCGGCCCGGTCTACGAGAAGGGGGTGCTGACCGAGGAACTGGCCGCCGCCCTGGCGTACATCCGGCCCGGCACCCGGCTCGCCTCCATCTGCACCGGCGTGTACGTGCTGGCCGCGGCGGGGTGTCTGGACGGGCGGCGCGCCACGACGCACTGGGCCGACGCCGACCGCTTCCAGCGGGTCTTCCCGCGGGTCGAGGTGGACGCGGACGTGCTGTTCATCGACGACGGCGACGTGCTGACCTCGGCGGGCGTCGCGGCCGGGATCGACCTGTGCCTGCACATGGTGCGCCGCGACCACGGCACCGCGGTCGCCAACGAGGTGGCCCGGCGGACCGTCGTACCGCCGCACCGCGACGGCGGTCAGGCGCAGTACATCCACCGGCCGGTGCCCGACCAGCAGTTGGCCACCACGACCACCGCGCGCGCATGGGCGCTGGGCCGCCTGCACGAGCCCATCCGGTTGCAGGACATGGCCGCGCGGGAGGCGATGTCGGTACGGACCTTCACCCGGCGCTTCCGCGAGGAGGCCGGGGTCAGTCCCGGGCAGTGGCTCACCCAGCAGCGCGTCGAACGGGCGCGGCACCTGCTGGAGTCCACGGACCTGTCCGTGGACCGGGTGGCCCGGGACGCCGGCTTCGGCACGGCCCAGTCGATGCGGCAGCATCTCCAGACGGCGCTCGGGGTGACCCCGACGGCCTACCGGCGGACCTTCCGGGTGAGTGGCTCCTCGCGGACCGGGGCGGAGGTCTGAGGCCTGAGGTCTGAGGTCTGAGGTCCGGAGAGTTGTCCACAGCCTGTGGACAAGCGTCCGGGTGCCGCGCAGGGCAGGACGAGCCCGGCTGGCGGCGCGCCCCTGCCCGCCCCGAACACGGCAGCGCGCGCCGCCATCCGATCCCGACGCGCCGGTCCCACCCCCTCGGACCCTGAAGGGACCGGTCGGCGCCGACATCGCGACCCACACTCGTCGAGGACTTCCGGTGCCCCAGCCCTCGTCGTCCCCTCGCGGCGAATCGCTGACCACCAGCGTGATCAAGCGAACACGACGCGTCAACACCGCCTTGGTGATTTACCCGTTATGCCCCACCACAACGGGGTGCGCACAGAAGCATGTCCCGGCGCACGGCCTCGCCGCCGGGACACCCGCCCTACACCGCTCCGTACGCCAGACCCCCGTAGACCCCGTAGACCCCGTAGGCCAAACCCTCGTACGCCGGGGCCGTGCGGCCGCAGTTGCTCGCCACCGCCGCCTCCGCCGCGTCCACCGTCGTGACACAGCGGTCGAGTTCGCACCAGATGCGCTTGCCCACACCCTCCGGACTCCAGCCCCACCGGTCGGCGAGACCGTCGACGAGGGCGAGGCCGCGGCCGCCGGTCGACTCGTCGCCGGGGCAGCGCGGCACGGGAGCCCGGGCGCTGGCGTCGGTCACCTCCAGGCGCACGGTGACCGCCCCGGCCGGGCCCGCGGACAGGAACAGCCGCAGCACGGCGGGGCAACCGGTGTGCACCACGGCGTTGGTGACCAGTTCGGAGACGAGCAGGACCAGGGTCTCGGCGAGCGGCTCGTCCGCCGCTATCCCCGACCCGGCGAGCCGGGAGCGGGCCCACCGCCGGGCTCGCCCCACCTCCGCGGGGTCGGGCCGGATCTCCAGCTGCACTTGAAGCACCTGCACCGCTCACACCATCCGAACCGGCGGACACACAGCCTCGCGCCTCACGAGGCCACGATCGTAGCCATTTTCTGCATGGCCAGAACAACAGCCAGAGCAAGGGTCACGGAACGTGACTCCCTTGGGAGACAGCATGGTTGACGTACCGTCACCGCAACAAGCGCTTCGGGCATATTCCAGCGCGAAGGAGTACCCGTGCGGCATACTGTGCGACGCTCGTCATGGGATGGCTCGGGCTCGGAACCACTCGCATCCCACACAAGGTACCCGAGCACGAGGGCGACCCCGGGACGTGACGAGTCACGCGCGGGACACAACCCGACATCAACGCTCCGTGATGAAGCAGTGCCACGATCGGTGACATTCATGCCCGGGAGACCGCGGCGCGGAGCCGTCCCGAACCGCCGATGTCACCACACGCGGGCACGACGCGCGGCGGCCCCGCGCGCGAGCGGCCGGGCCGCGCCGATGTCCACGAGGTCCGCCGGCGGCCTGTGCCGCGGTGTGCCGCACGGCCCGGAAGGCGCCGATCGACGCTCCGAACTGCTCACGAGCCCGGGCGTGTTGCACAACCCGGCCCCTCTGCGTGCGTGGCAACGCCCGCCACGGCGCGAGGCGCCGCGGAGGGGGCTCAAGTACCGGCCGAGCGAGGGCCGTTCGGCTGTGGTGGTGGGGTGGGGTGGGTACTACTCGGGGACGGTGAAGTAGCGGGCGAGGGCGGGCACGATCTCCTGCTCGCCCACCCTGCCGTCGCCGTCGGTGTCGAGCGCGGCGGCGATGGGCCGGGCGGCCTCCTCGGGCACGCCGAGGACCCGGAGCACGCGCACGGTGTCCTCGATGGTGGCGGCGCCGTCGCCGTCAGTGTCCGCGACGGCCAGGGCGGCGTGCAGGAAGGGACGGGCGATCTCGGCGAACCGCTCGGGGTTGTCGCGCAGGCGCTTGACCGCGCCGGTCACGAACTCCCCCCGGGTGATGCGCTGGTCGCCGTCGCGGTCGGCGATCCCGGCCATGCCCTGCCAGAAGGCCTCCGCGCCCGCGTACAGGGCCTGGCCCTTGTCGGAGCGGGCGGCGGTGGCGAACTCGGCAAGCAGCGAGCGGGCCGCCACGCTGAAGTCCTCGCGGTCGATGTAGCCGTTGCCGTCCTGGTCGAAGGTGGCGAACCGCGCCGCGATCCTGCGCTCGTACTCGCTGCTGACCATGTCTTACGGGCCGCCTTACGTGTGGGGTTGCGTCTGGCAGGGAGCGTACGACGCGGAGAGCGGTCCGGGGCACCAAAACCACGGTTGTGCCAAGACCGGGGGAACTCCGGGACAACGGCGCTCGACTCGTCACGGCTCGGCTCGTCACGGCTCGGTCCGTGACGACCGGACTCATGACGACCGGACGGCGCTGTCCGCCGGGGCGGCCGGCCGGTCAGGCGGACAGCGGCTCGTCGTCCACCGCGGCCGCGACGTCCGGGTAGACGTCGAAGAGGCGCCGGACACCGAGCGCGCCGAGGACCCGGTTGACGTGGGAGCCGTCGACCGCGCCGCGGGCCGGGAGTATCAGACGCAGCCGGCCCCGGCAGGAGCGGATCAGACGGCGGGCGGCGATGAGCACGCCGACGCCGCTGGAGTCGCAGAAGAAGACCTCGGAGAGGTCCAGGACGAGGTCGTGACGCCCCTGGGCCACCACCTCGTGCACTCTCTGGCGCAGCACCGGCGAGGTCACCAGGTCCAGTTCGCCGGCGACCCGGAGCACGCTCCACTCGCCCTGTTCGTCGTCGGTCACCTTGAACGCCACGGCCCGCCCTCCGTCAGCCGGAACTTCCCCGGAACCGCTCGGAAACGGAACCAGTCCCTACGCTTCTTTCCGCGCGGCTGCCCAGCGGCCGTTCCCCCAAACGCCGTAGAGCAAACCGAGACCGTTCGGTCAGGGGCTTGTTTCGGTCACCTTCGGTCGTGTTCGATCCGAGTTGACCTGAAAGCGAAAGACCAGGCGGGACAGAAGGGTCAAGACGCCTGACAAGGGTCATAACACTCCTGACTTCCCCTACCACCAGCGGCTCTTCAGGGGGCGCACATTGTCATAAAGGGGCGTGCACTGTCGGACATGCCGACTACATTCGAGAAGACGACGTCGGACACGCTGGACACACACGCCGGACGGGGGCGGACCGGGACGCGGGCCGCGGCACGGCCCGGCGCGGAGGGGGCCTCATGGCGAAGAAGGACGCACCGCCCCACTGGGACCGCGGAATGCGGCAGCGGCTCGTGCGGGGAGAGGCGGCCGCCCTCGGTGAGCTCTACGACCGTTTCGCCTCGCTCGTGCACGGCCTGGCCCACCGGGTCCTGGGCGACGAGCGGGCCGCCGACCAGATCACCCGCGAGGTGTTCGCCCACGTCTGGGAGCACCCCGACGCCTACGACCCCCGGCAGGGCCCGCTGCGCGCCTGGGTGGCCGGGCTGACCCACCGGCTCGCCGTGCAGCGGCTGCGCACCACCGAGACCGCCGCGCTGGCCCGCGGCGGGCCGGGCTCCGCCGAGGAGCTGGAGCACAGGGTGCGCCGCGCCTCCGCCGCCGCCCGCGCCGACTACATCGTCCACGCCATGCCGGCCCCGTTGCGCGCCGCCCTGGAACTGGCCTACTTCCAGCGCCGCGACTACCGGCAGACCGCCGCCGACCTCGGCGTCACCGAGGACGAGGCCCGCCGCCGCCTCCGACTGGGCCTCCAGCTCCTCTCCACCGCCCACCACACGGACACCCCCGACGCGCCCTCCGGCTACGGAGGCGCCGCATGACCCCGAACGCCCCCCAGAAACCGAAGGAACCGGCGGAGCCGGCGGAGCCGAAGGACCGGGGCGTGCCGGCGCACCACCTGCTGAAGTCGCTGCTCGGGGCGTGGGCGCTGGCCGCGTGTTCGCCGGAGGAGACGGCGGCCGTGGAGGAGCACCTCGGCGGGTGCGGCGACTGCGCGGAGGAGGCGCTGGGGCTGCGGGAGGCGGTCGGGCTGCTGCACCGGCCCGACACTCTCGACCTGGACCCGGAGCTGCGCACCCGGGTCCTGGAGAGCTGTCTCGAGCAGCGGCCGCCGCACCTCCCGGTGCCCGGCTGGGCGGCGCCCTACGACGCCGAGACCGCGCGCCTGGACGCGCTGCTCCAGGACATAGGCGACTCCGAGTGGCACGCGCCGGTGCGGCTGCGGTGGTTCGAGGGCGAGGACGCCACCAGTCGGCACACCACCGTCGCCGGGGTCATCGCGCATCTGATGAGCGTCGACGGGCTGGTCGCGGTGGCGCTCGGCCTGGACGACCCGCTCGGCGACGCGACCACCGCCGCGGACGGCCCCACCCCCGCGGAGCGCACCGAGGCGTACTGGCGGGCCGCGCTCTCCCCGCCGGCGCGTTCGGTGCGGACGCCGTGGCGGGAGCAGACGCACGCCCTGGTGCGGACGGTCTCCTTCGCCGCGAACTGCGTGAAGGCGCCGTCAGTGCTGTACGGCGCCTTCGAACTGCCGCTGCCCGACGCGATGCTGGACCGCGCCTTCGAGTGCTGGGTGCACGCCGAGGACATCGCGGAGGCGGTGGACTACCCGTACGACCCGCCGGCCCCGCGCCATCTGCACCGCATGATCGACCTCGCCGCCCGGATGCTGCCGGGTGTGCTGGCCGCCCGGCGGCAGGCCGGGCTCGCCTCCCCCGCTCACGCCCGGCACCTGGTGACCGCGGGCGAACCCGGGCGCAGTCTGCGGCTGGAGGTCGAGGGGCTGGGCGGCGGCCAGTGGCTGATCCCGCTCGACTCGCCCGGAGCGGTGGGCTCCGCGGACCACGAGGTGGCCCATGTGGCGCTGGACGGCGTCGAGTTCTGCCGGCTCGCGGCGGGGCACGTGGCCCCGCGGGAGGCGGCGGCCGGTCAGGTCGGCGACCGCGAGGCGATCCGGGACGTGCTGTGCGCGACGGCGTCGCTCAGCCGTATGTGAGACCGCCGCCGGCCGGCACCGCGGGCCGACTCCCCGGGCCGCGCTACGCGAAGACCACCGTCCGGCGCCCGTTCAGCAGGATCCGGCGCTCCGCGTGCCACTTGACCGCGCGCGCCAGCGCCTGGCACTCCACGTCCCGGCCGATCGCGACCAGCTGGTCCGGGGTGACGTCGTGGCCCACCCGCTCGACCTCCTGCTCGATGATCGGGCCCTCGTCGAGGTCGGCGGTCACATAGTGCGCCGTCGCACCGATCAGCTTCACTCCCCGGGCGTGCGCCTGGTGGTACGGCTTGGCGCCCTTGAAGCTCGGCAGGAAGGAGTGGTGGATGTTGATGATCCGGCCGCTGAGCTGCTTGCACAGGTCGTCGGAGAGGACCTGCATGTAACGGGCGAGGACGACCAGTTCGACCTTCTCCTCGCGCACGATCTCGAGCAGCCGCTCCTCGGCCACGGACCTGGTGTCCCTGGTCACCGGGATGTGGTGGAAGGGGATGTCGTACGACCCCACCAGCTCGGCGAAGTCGGTGTGATTGGACACCACCGCCGCGATCTCCACCGGCAGCGCGCCGATCCGGGCGCGGAAGAGCAGGTCGTTCAGGCAGTGCCCGAACCTGCTGACCATCAGCACGACGCGCATCTTCTCGTCGGCCCGGTGGATCTGCCAGTCCATCCCGAAGGAGTCGCCGATCGCCGCGAAGCTGGCGCGCAGCTTGTCCACCGTCACCGGCGCGTCGGCCGTGAAGTGGACCCGCATGAAGAACAGTCCCGTGTCGTGGTCGCCGAACTGCTGGCTGTCCTCGATGTTGCAACCCGTCATGAACAGGTAGCTGGACACCGCGTGCACGATGCCCTTCTTGTCCGGGCACGAGAGGATGAGGACGTACTGTTCGGCCTGCGCCGCGGCGGCGCGGGAGGACTGCTCGCTCATGCGGGACAGGGTCTCACGTCCGGGCCCCTGCGCGGCCCTCCGTCCGCTAAGCGGACCGCGTCATGATCCGCAGCACCTCCAGGCTGCGGGGCTGCGTGTCCGGGTCCTCGCCGTCGCTCGCCGCGAGGCGCACATGCGCGTCGCGGGCCGCCCGCACCGCCTCCGGCCAGGCGTGATGGTCGAGGTAGGCGGACACCGGCGCGTCCGGGCCGACCTGGTGCATGATGCGCAGCACCCGCAGGACCGCGGTGTCGACGAGCGCCGCCTCCTGGGAGTCCCGGAAGATCGTGCCGACGTACTTCTCGGCGGACCAGTTGTCCAGCCAGGTGTCCTCGACCAGGCGGTAGACGGCGTCGGTCACGTCGCCGTACCCTTCGACGCCTGCCAGCCAGACGTCCCGCTGGAACACCGGGTCGGAGAGCATGTGCAGCGCGGAACGCACATTGCTGCGCCAGCGCCACCACGGCATGTCGTTGAGTGGCATGCCGCCCATGGTGGAGGAGCGACGGCCGCGACGGGAAGAGTTCTCCGAACCTTGCACGGTCATCGATCGTACGTTCCCCGCCCCAGGGGCCCCACCTGCCCCCGCAATTCACCCATACGTCACTACTCGTTGACCGAGAGTCACCAAAGGGTTGGTGATGTGACGGAATCGTGCATGAGCATGACCGGCAGGCGAAGCTCCCGTGGCACATTCCTCCCCTCACTCACCCGGTCCGTGAGAAGAACCCTGCTGCCGGCATGGGCTCTGCTGGCATGTGCCTCGCTCGCCGCCGGCTGCGGCATCGTCCCCGGTGCCACGGGGGGCTCCGGGGACGGTTCCGTCACCGTGATGACGTGGGCGCCGGAGAACACCCGGGCGACCAACAAGCCCGGCATGCCCGCCATGGCCCGCGCCTACGCCCGCTGGGTGAACTCCCACGGCGGTATCGCCGGCCGCAAGCTCAACGTCCTGACCTGTAACGAGGGCAACGACGGTGTGGCCGCGGCGAAGTGTGCCCGCCGCGCCGTCAAGGAGAACGCGGTCGCCGTCGTGGGCTCGTACAGCCAGTACAGCGACTCCTTCTTCCCGCCCCTGGAGAGCGCCGGCATCCCGTACATCGGCGGTTACGGCGTCACCACCACCGAGTTCACCCGCGCCCTGTCCTACCCCGTCAACGGCGGTCAGCCCGCCCTGCTGGCAGGTCTGGGCAAGGAGCTCGCCGCGCACTGCGGCCCGGTCACCCTGGTGCGGCCCGACAGCATCGCGGGCGACGAGCTCCCCGGACTGCTCAACGCGGGGCTGCGGGCCGGCGGCCACGAACCGGCCCACGACCAGCGGGCCGCCGAGGACGCCACCGAGTACTCCGACCAGGCCGATCTGGCGCTGCGGCAGGCGAGCGCCGACCCGGCGCGGACGGGCTGCGTGATCCCCGTCCTCGGCGAGCGCACGAACATCTTCATGGACTCCTTCCGCCGCGCGCGCGACACCTATCCGCAGGTGCGCACCGCCGCCGTGCTCGGCAGCGTCGACCAGACCGTGATCGACGCCAGTGGCGGGCGGTCCGGTCCGTACGAGGGGTCGTACCTCAGCGGCTGGTACCCGGTGGCGAGCGACTCGCGCTGGGACGGCATGAAGAAGGTGATCAACGAGGCGGCCTTCGGCGACAACCGCGTCGATCCCGAGGACGCCGGGGTGCAGACCACGTGGATCGCCTACACGGTGCTCCGGGCCGTCCTCGAGCAGATCGCCGACGGGGAGGTGAGCACCTCCTCCGTGCGGCGCGCCCTCGACGGCGGGCTGGAGGTCCGCACCGGCGGGCTGACCCCGCCGCTGCGGTGGCGCCACTCGGGCCTGCTCGCCGCCACCGGCTTCGCCCGCCTCCCCAACGCCGACGTGTCCCTTCAGACGGTGCGGCAGGGCCGGCTGGTGCCGGCCACGAAGGGCTTCGTCAACGTGGCGAAGACGCTCGAGGACGCCAGCTGAGCCGCACGGCGCCGGCCGGCCCCTACAGCTGGGTCGGCTGGCGCTGGGTGAGGCCGTACGTCTTCGCGATCGCGTTCCACAACTGGGCGGCCTTGGCCTTCTCCGAGGTGGCGACGCCGCTCTCGCGGTTGCCGGCCCTGGTCTCATTCGTGTCCCGGGCGTGGCCCTTCTTGCACACCTTCTTGCCGTGGGCCTGGTCGGCCCAGGCCGCGTAGTGCAGGTCGGCCGACTCCGAGGCCTTCCATGCCTTGTTGAGGGCCGCCGTCAGCTCGGCGTGGGCGGGGAGCTTGTCGACGGACAGCTGTCCCAGGCGGGTGACCAGGCCCTTGCGCTGCTCGGCCGCGCTGCGCAGGTCGGAGGCCGCCTGGCCGAGGTTGTCGCAGTTCCTGACGTCGGCCACCGCCTTGATCACGGAGGCGCGGCTGCTGCCGCTGTCGGCCAGCAGCTTGTCCAGCTCGACCGCCTGCTCCCGGGCCGGGTCGGCGGCGGGCGAGGGAGAGGCATCGTCGGTGGCGGGCCCGGTGGCCGCGACGGTGGTGTTCTTGTCGCCGCTGTCGCTGTCCCCGTCGCCGCCGCTGAGCAGTGCCCCGGCGCCGATGCCGAGGACGGCGATCCCGACGCCCACGGCCGCGATCACCGGCACGCGCGAGCCGGTGCGGCGGCCTCCACGGCCGCCGTCGCCGTCGTACCCGCCGGGCGGGGCGGACGCGGGCCGGGCGTGGGGCTGGTCGGGCGGGCCCTGCGGGATCAGGGGCAGCTGCTGGGTCGCCGGGGCCGCGCCGCCGGCGTCGCTGCGGAAGAGGTTGTCGAACTCGGCGGGCGTCTGCCGCCCGCCCCCCTGGGCGTCCACGGGCGCGATGAACTGCGTCGCCTCGGCGTCGGGGTGGTGACCGGGCGCGGCGCCCTGGGGTATCTGCCCCGGGTACGGGGACGGCCCGCCGCCGGACGCCTCCGGCGGCAGGGCACCCGGCCCCACCGGCGGGATGTACTGCGTCGCCCCCTCGTCCACCGCCGCGCCCGTCATCGGCGGCAGGAACTGGGTGGCCCCTTCGTCCGCGGGTCCACCGGGGACCGGCGGGATGTACTGCGTCGCTCCCTCGTCGGCGCCCGGCATCCCGTGCGCCGCGCCCTGCGGTACGGAGTGGCCGGAGGCGCCGTACGGGTCGGCACCGGCGGGCGGCAGTCCGTGCGCGGGAGCGCCGTAGGGGTCGGCACCGGCGGGCGGCAGTCCGTGCCCGGGGTGCGCGGGGGCGCCGTAGGGGTCCGCGCCGGGCCGCTGGTACGGCGGGGCGCCGTGGGACGGGGCGTTCTCCGGGGGCAGGGGGCCCGCGCCCGGGTGCTGGGGGGCCTGGCCCTGCGCGTCCCACTGGCCCTGCTGCTGGTACGGCTCCGGGGAGCCCCAACCCTGCTGCCAGCCCTGGTCCTGCTGCGGGGGCTGCTGCTGGTCGGGACCCCAGGGCTGGCCCCAGGCCTGACCGCCGGCCGGGGCCGCCGCCGGCGGGGCCTGACCGCCCGGCCGCGCTCCGGTCGGATGGCCGCCCGAACCGCCGCTCATGCCCGGCAGCAAGGGCTCACCGCCGTCGGAGGGCAGCACGATGCCTTCGTGCGCGGGTCGCGCCGAGGGCTCCTCGCCCTGTCCACTCTGCGTCACCGGGACTCCTACGAATGGGGGACCTTCGGAATCGTCGGCTCACGCTACCGGGTCCCCGGAGCCCCGTGCCACGCAGCAGGGGACGAGACCTCCTTCCCTGTGACGGCAGTAACAAAACCCGCCCGTGGCACGCTGCTTATGTCCCAGGTCTCACGAGGAACACAAGAAGGGAGAACACGGACGCACGCTCACGCCGCCACCCGCGTCTCCAGCCGTGCCCCGAACTCCCGTACCACCGGCTCGTCCCGGAACGGCTCCAGGCACTGCTGGAAGTCCTCCAGGTACTCCGCGCCCCGGTTGGACCGCAGCGTCCGCAGCAGCTCCACCGCCTTCAGGCCGGTACTGCAAGCCTGTTCGACCTCCCGCTGCTGCACCTGCGCTGTGGCGAGCAGCACATAGCCGATGGCCCGCCGCCGCGCCCGCGACGCGGGATGCCCGGCCAGCGACTCCTCCGCCGCCCGCGCCGCCGCCTGCGCCTGCCCCAGGTCCCGGTGGCAGTGCGCCAACTCGTCGGCGAGATAGGCCTCGTCGAAGTGCGCGATCCACGCCGGATCGTCCCCGGAGTGCGGCTGGGCGGCCTCCAGCGCGCTCACCGCCCGCCCGGCGGACAGCTGGGCCGCCCGGGCGTCGCCCATGAGGGCGTGCCCGCGCGCCTCGGCCGCGTGGAACATCGCCTCCGCGCGCGGTGTCACGCGACCGCGCGCGCCCTCCTGCGCCGCACGCGCCAACTGCGCGATCTCCCGCGGGTTGCCGAGCTGCGCGGCGAGATGGCTCATGGAGGCGGCCAGCACGTAGCCGCCGTAGCCGCGGTCCCCGGCCGCCTGGGCGAGCCGCAGTGCCTGGATGTAGTACCGCTGGGCCAGGCCCGGTTGGCCGGTGTCGACGGCCATGTACCCGGCCAGTTCGGTGAGTCGGGCGACCTCGGCGAACAGATCGCGGCCCACCGCCTCCCGGTAGGAGCCGGCCAGCAGCCCGGAGACGACGCTGTTGAGGTAGTGCACGACCACCGGGCGCACATGCCCGCTGCCGTGGCTGTGGTCCAGGTCGACCAGCGCCTGCGTCATAGCCCGTACGGCGGCCACGTCGGACTGGCCCACCCGCGACCCCGCCGCCCGCGCCACCTGCGGGTCCGGCGCGGAGATCAGCCAGTCGCGGCTCGGCTCGACCAGCGCGGAGGCGGCGACGGCGGAGCCGGACAGGAAGTCCCGGCGGCCCACGTCGCTGCGCCACAGCTCGCAGACCTGCTCGATGGCTCCCAGCACCGTCGGCGAGAACTGAAGGCCCACGCCCGAGGCGAGGTTCTTGCCGTTGGCCATGCCGATCTCGTCGATCGTGACCGTACGGCCGAGCTTGCGGCCGAGCGCCTCGGCGATGATCGCCGGGGCCCGGCCGCGCGGTTGCTGCCCGCGCAGCCAGCGTGCCACCGACGTCTTGTCGTAGCGCAGATCGAGACCGTGCTCGGCGCCGCACATGTTGACCCTGCGGGCCAGCCCGGCGTTCGAGCAGCCCGCTTCCTGGATGAGCGCCTGCAGCCGTTCGTTCGGCTGCCGCGCGACGAGAGGCCTGGCGGCCATGGCGTTAACCCCCTGAGGCTGCGGTGCCTGCCCTCGCACCGGGTTGACGGCTCTTGCGCGGCCGGAACGCGATCCGCGCCCCGGCGGAAAATTCCGGCCGTGAAGATCAATGCCCCGTGGACATACCGAAAATGCGGGACATGTGAGGATTGCCGGGGTGAAGGCGAATACCGCCCCCCACCGAACTACCCAGCGCCCGCCGGAGATCCTCCTGCGCGCCCCCACACATGCACCCATGCGCCCCGGGCACCGAGAGGGTGCTCCTCCCCGGCGCGTCCGACCACCAGACCCGCCCGTAACTCCAGGTGGGCGCGGCAGTTGAGTGGGGCGTGGAAGAGACGATCGCGGGCGCGGAAGCCGCACAGAGCGCCGGTCAGGCGGCCGGTCACATTCCCCAGCAGCGCAGGGAGTCGCTGCTGGAGACAGCCGTTCGCTACACCGAGGAACGCCACTGGGACGTGTTCCCCGGCACCTGGCTGGTGGCGGTCGGCGGAGTGCAGCGCTGCTCCTGCGGGGACCCCCGGTGCACTGCGCCCGGCGCGCACCCGGCGCGCGAGGGCTGGGCGTCCCTCGCGACCGGCAGCGCGAGCACGGCGCGCCGGATGTGGGAGCTGCGGCCGACGGCGTCGGTCCTGCTGCCCACGGGGCGCACGTTCGACGCGGTCTCCGTGCCGGAGACGGCCGGGTTCCTCGCGCTGGCCCGACTGGAGCGGATGCGGTCGGCGCTGGGGCCGGTGATCCTGACCCCCGAGCGGCGGATGCAGTTCTTCGTGCTGCCGGGCACGTCCGCGAAACTGCCGGACCTCGTACGGAAGCTTGGCTGGTCGCCGGCCTCGCTCGACCTGGCCGCCCTCGGAGAGGGCGCGTATGTGGTGGCGCCGCCCACGCGGTACGGCTCGCGGGCCGTGCAGTGGGCCTGCCGGCCGACGCCGGCCAATCGCTGGCTGCCGGACGTCGAGGAACTGGTCCCGCCGCTGGCGTACGCGTGCGGCAGGGACCGGTAGCCGTTTCGGTACGTGCTCTCCGGCGCCCGCCGGTCCCGCGTGGCGGCCCGCCCTCGCACGGCGCAGCCGCAGATCAGCGCCGTCCCGCACCCCTCGGGCAGGGTTCTCCCCCGTAGGGTTCGTGCTGACGGAGGGAGCAGTCGCAGTGGGTACAAGCGCCGTACGCGTGCAGGGGCTCTGGAAGCGGTTCGGGCAGCAGGTCGCCGTCGCCGGGATCGATCTCGAACTGCCCGCCGGGAAGTTCATCGGGCTGGTCGGGCCCAACGGGGCGGGGAAGACCACCACGCTCTCCATGGTGACCGGGCTGCTCCGGCCCGACCAGGGCACCGTCGAGGTCGTCGGGCACGACGTGTGGCGGGACCCGGTCGCGGTGAAGGCGCGGATCGGCGTACTGCCCGAGGGGCTGCGGCTCTTCGAGCGGCTGTCGGGCCGCGAACTGCTGTCGTACTCCGGACGGTTGCGCGGGCTGCCGGGGGACGAGGTGGACCGGCGGGCCACGCAGCTGCTGGACGTGCTGGACCTCGCCGGCGCCCAGCACAAGCTCGTTGTCGACTACTCGACCGGCATGCGCAAGAAGATAGGACTCGCCTCCGCTCTTCTGCACAACCCGGAAGTCCTCTTCCTCGACGAGCCGTTCGAAGGCGTCGACCCGGTGTCCGCGCAGACCATCCGCGGCGTCCTGGAGCGGTACACCGGCTCCGGCGCCACCGTCGTGTTCTCCTCGCACGTCATGGAACTGGTCGAGTCCCTGTGCGACTGGGTGGCCGTGATGGCCGCCGGCCGCATCCGCGCCCAGGGCACCCTCGCCGAGGTGCGCGGCGACGCTCCCACCCTTCAGCAGGCCTTCCTCGAACTCGTCGGCGCGCGGAGCCGGGACGCCGGTTCCGACCTGGACTGGCTGGGCGGCGGTTCCCGGTGAGCGCCGGCACCCGCGCCCCCTCGATCACGCCCGTCGTCGTACGCCTGAAGCTGTCGCTGCTGCGCAACGGGCTCAGGCAGTCCGCCGGGCGGCGTGCCGCGTTCATCGCCTCGGCCGTCGTCGCGCTGCTGTTCGCCGCTTTGCAGATGACCGGCCTGATCGCGCTGCGCGACCACGCGCACATCTCCTCCGTGGCCGTCCTGGGCGTGGCCGTGCTGGCGCTGGGCTGGGCCGTGATGCCGCTGTTCTTCCCGAGCGGCGACGAGACCCTCGACCCGACCCGTCTGGTGATGCTGCCGCTGCGGCCGCGGCCGCTGGTCGGCGCGCTGCTGGCGGCGTCCCTGGTCGGCATCGGGCCGCTGTTCACGGTGCTGGTGCTGGTGGGCTGCGTGATCTCGGTGACACGCGGGGCGGCCGCGTCCGTCGTCGCGGTCCTCGCCCTCGTCCTCACGCTGCTGGTGTGCGTGGCCCTCGCGCGGGCCGTGGCCACCGCCAACATCCGGCTGCTGACCAGCCGCAAGGGACGGGACCTCGCGGTGCTCAGCGGACTGGTCATCGCGATCGGGGCGCAGGTCGTCAACTTCGGCATGCAGCACCTGGGGTCGGCGGGCCTGGGCCGGCTCGACCCGGTGGCGGACGTGCTGCGGTGGCTGCCGCCCGCCTCGGCGGTGGGCGCGGTGGACTCGGCGAGCAGGGGCTCCTACGGCGTCGCGGTGGCCCAGCTCGCGCTGACCGCGGCCGCCCTGGCCGCCCTGCTGGCGGTGTGGGCGCGCAGCCTGACCGGGCTGATGACCTCGCCCGACTCCTCGACCCTGCAAGCCGTCGACGCTCCCGCGCGCGATCGGGCCCGCGTGGGCGGCGGCCTGGCGCGATGGCTGCCGGCCGGCCGCACCGGCACCGTCATGGAGCGCAGCCTGCGCTACGTCTGGCGCGATCCGAAGACCAAGGCGGCCTGGGTGACCTCTCTGGCCATCGGACTGATCGTGCCGGTGTTCAACGCGGTCCAGGGCACCGGCTCGCCGTACTTCGCCTGCTTCGCCGCGGGCATGCTCGGCATCCAGATGTACAACCAGTTCGGCCAGGACACCTCCGCGTTCTGGCAGGTCGCGCTGACGATCTCGGCCCCGCGGGACGCCTACGTCGAACTGCGCGCGCGGGCGCTGGCCCTGCTGCTGATCACCCTGCCGTACGCCACCCTGGTCACGGTGCTGACGACGGGCCTGCTCGGTGAGTGGCGCCGGCTGCCGGAGGTGCTCGGCCTGTCCTTCGCCCTGCTCGGCGCGATGCTGGCGACCGGGGCGTGGACGTCGGCCCGCTTCCCGTACTCCATCCCGCAGGAGGGCCACAAGAACGTGGCCCCCGGTCAGGCCGGTCTCGCCTTCGTCTCCATCTTCGGCGGCATGGTCGCGGCGGCCCTGCTGTGCGCGCCGTTCATCGTCCTCGTCATCTGGTCCAACGTCAGCGCCACCGGCGACAGCTGGAGCCGGCTGCTGCTGCCGGTGGGCGCGGCGTACGGGGCGGCGATCACCCTGCTGGGCCTGCGCCTGGCGGCTCCGCGCACGGCGGCCCGGCTGCCGGAGATCCTCACAGCGGTCAGCAAGGGCTGAGGCGCGGGCCGCTCAGCGCAGGCGCGCCGTCACCACGTGGACGGTGAAGCCGCACGGAACCCGCCCGTCGGGACCTGCGAGCCCGGCCGCCTCCCGCACGAAGCTCTCCCGCAGCCGGGAGACGGCGACCGGGTCGAGCGGTCCGACGTCGTAGATGCCGGAAAGCGCCGCCCAGACCTGGTCCACCGGGCCGCTCAGGTCGATCGGGACGGTCTCCCGGTCCGGAGCGCCGAACCCGGGCGGCTCCAGGATCGCGCCGAGCCCCTCGCGGCTGTGGGTCCTGCGGTCCCCGAGCGGCGGAATGCGCTGCCCGACGGGTGCCCGTTGAACGGCGGCCTTCAGCAGGCCGCTGAACAGCTCGTACGCCTCCCCGCCGAGAGGACCGCCGCCGACCACGCAGGCCAGGACGCCGCCGGGCGACAGCACCCGGGCCGTCTCCGCCGCGACCCGGTCGACGTCACCCATCAGTATCAGCGCCATGTGGCAGACACAGGCGTCGAAGGCCCCGTCGGCGAACGGCAACCGCTGCGCCCTGGCCTGGGCCAATGCGGTGGCACGCAGGGACGGGCGGCGCCGGGCCAGGGCCAGCGCCTCGGGCGAGAGGTCCACGCCGGCGAGCCGCCGCCCCTCGGTGCGGGCCAGCAGGTCCAGCAGTACGCCGTCGCCGCAGCCGAGGTCCAGAACCCGCCGGGCGCCGGACACCCGGTCGCTCAGGAGCTCGTAGCTGGAGCGCCCGTCGGGCGCCCGCCCGGCGAGGAAGGCGTCCGCGGTGACCGCCGGGCGCTCGGCGTGGAAGGCCTTCAGGAACGCCTCCTGGGACGGCCGTCGGCACGGCGGGGGACGTGGGGGCGGCGCTCATCCGGTGAGCACCGCGTCCAGGAACGGTTCGATGGCCATGCGCCACGCCTCCGGCTGGTCGTAGTGGACGAGGTGACCGGCATCCGCCACCTCCGCGTACTCTCCGCGCGGCAGGACGCGGACCATCTCCTGGGCCTCGGCCCGGCCGAGTTCGCCGTCCAGGCCGCGGACCACGAGGGCCGGGCAGCAGACCTGGGCCAGCTCCTCCCAGTGGGCGTCGTACACCCAGGCCTCGCGGGAGGTCAGCATCTGCCGCGGTTCGAAGACGGGACGCCAGCCGTCCGCGCTCTCGTGCATGACCTCGGCGTAGAACTCGCCGCGTGCCGGGTTCGGGCGCTCCACCCAGGGGTCGTCCTCGCCGAACCACTTCCGTACGTCGGCGAGGGCGGCGAACGGCACCGGCCAGGCCCGGAACCAGTCCTCCCACTCCCGCTGGGAGGCGGCGCCGAGCGCGGAGGCCCGCATATCGCAGATGATCACGGCGCGCACCAGGTCGGGACGGCGGGCGGCGAGCTGCCAGGCGGTCAGCGCGCCCATCGCGTGCCCGATGACGACGGCCGGGCCGAGGCCGAGCTGTTCGAGGGCGGCCTCGGCGTCCTCCACATAGGCCTCACGGCTGTAGGCGGCCTGCGGCGGCTTCTCGCTCTGGCCGTGCCCGCGCTGGTCGAGGGCGACGGCACGGTGCCGCCCGGAGAGCCAGCGGGCGGTGGCGGCCCAGTGCGAGGCGCGGCCCATGAGGCCGTGCAGTAACAGCACTCCGTCGGTCCGGTCGGGTCCGGCGCCGGACCGCCCCGGTGTCCGCTCCCTCGCCTGCCCCGGCACGGCCTTCGGGGGCTCGGCGAACTCCCAGGCCGCGAGCCGTACACCGCCCGACCCGGTCACGTCGATGCGCCGCACCATTGGTCCTGGCACCCCCCTGGAACCGTGTTCAGCTTTCCTATGCCGTCGTGCACATTCCTGTAGCACGGGCCCTGGGGCCCTCATGCGCAGACACTCAGGCTATCGAATACTTATTCGAAAATTGTGGCTCCGTCACCAACACCCCTCGTTCGAGTGACGCCTGGCCAGGATTGATCGCCGCCCCCCTGGGGAGATCTTCAACGGGAGGCGGACCGCTCGGGGAAAAGGGGTCCGAGGGGGACGACCTTGAGAGCTCGGGGCTCCGGGTCGTCGAAGGGGAGGACAGGCCCCGGCGCCACACGGCGCCGGGGCTCTCCCCACATCTCCGGCACATTCTCCCCCACCCCTTCAAGCCCTATGCTCTCGCGACAGCCTCGCACGCCCGGCGCCCGCGCGCTGCGCTTCGACGCGCTGGACCACGGACGGGGGAAAGGGCGCCCGGACCGGCGGCCCGCTCAGCGCTTGGCGACGAAGACGTGGGAGGCGACGTCCGTGTCCAGCTCCGCCGCCTCGCCGCTGCTGCCGACCAGCACACCGCCCGCCGACTCGGTCACGCTGACCACCGAGCCGGGCTGCACGCCCGCGCGGCGCAGCGTGTACATCAGCTGCGCGTCCGTCTGGATCGGCTCGCCGATCCGGCGGACGACCACCGTCTTGCCGTCGGCCCCCGGGTCCAGGTCGGCCAGCGACACCATCCCCTCGTCCAGGAACGGGTCGGCGCCGTCCTTCTCGCCCAGCTCCTCCAGGCCCGGGATCGGGTTGCCGTACGGCGACTCGGTCGGGTGCCGCAGCAGCTCCAGCACCCTGCGCTCGACGGCCTCGCTCATCACGTGCTCCCAGCGGCAGGCCTCGGCGTGCACCTGCTCCCACTCCAGGCCGATCACGTCGACCAGCAGGCACTCGGCGAGCCGGTGCTTGCGCATCACGCGCGTGGCCAGCCGGCGGCCCTCGCCCGTGAGCTCCAGATGCCGGTCGGAGGCCACCGAGACCAGTCCGTCGCGCTCCATCCGCGCGACCGTCTGGCTCACCGTCGGCCCGCTCTGGTCCAGGCGCTCCGCGATCCGGGCGCGCATGGGGACGACGCCTTCCTCCTCCAGCTCGAGGATGGTGCGGAGATACATCTCCGTGGTGTCGATCAGTCCGGACATACGTGCCCCTCGATTACCTCGGCCGGAGGCCCGGAGGCTCCCCGGCGCGTGCGCTGGCCCTGGAGTCAATTCTGACGCATCCCACTGACAACCGGGCGGCCCGCGCGAAACACGGACGACCCGCGAGCTGGGTCCCTCCGCCTCGGCGGAGGAGCCGGCCGGACGTACCGGCAGCTCGCGGGTCGGGTGACTGCTTGAAATTGGGCCGGCCGCACGTCTCTGTCACGCGCTGGTCCGGCACCGCACAGGGTGGGGTGTCGGGCCGCTAGCCCGCAGCCACCTCACGCGTCCGGGTCTCACTCATCTACCGGATCACCTCCCTTCGTGTGTGCACAACACCCTAGGAAGCGGACCGGCGATACTCAACAGGTTTTTCTCACGGAACGCGTGTGCCGTCGCGGCGGGGGCCGCCCCGTGTGGTCAGGCGCGTGCGGTCAGGCACGGTCGTCCCTCGCCAGGAGCGCCAGGTCCAGGCCCGTGGCGATGCGTGCGGCCACGTCCTCGGCGTAGGCCGCGTCGGCGCGCTCGAAGGGGGTGCGGCCGGAGCCGCGCAGGAAGGTCACGACGCCGAGGGTGCGGCCGCGGCTGCGCAGCACCGCGCACAGGGCGTGCACGGCGTCGCCCGGCCACTGCCGGGCCTCGGCCCACTCGCGCGCCCGGTCGGCGGGTACGGCCCCGGCGGAGGCCCGTACGGAGCCGATGCGGTCGACGCACTGGAGGGCGGGGTGTCCCGTTCCGTAGCGGACGGGCAGCCCGGCCTGCCCGGTGAGCAGGCTGGGCCCGGGGCCGCCGGAGGGGGTGGCCGCGACGCGGACCAGCCGGACCGGGGCCGGCGCCTCCTGGTCGGCCGGGGCGGTGCCGCCCGCCACACGGTCGATCAGGGCGTGGTCGGCGAAGCCGGCGAGGGCGAAGTCGAGGTGGACGGTGGCGGCCTCGGCCGGGTCCTCGCACTCGGCGGCGGCGCGGACGGCCCGGTGCAGCTGGTTGGTGCGGAACCGCAGCAGCGCGGCCTCCTGCTCTCCCTGCTTGGCCTCGGTGACGTCGGCGAAGAGCCAGGCGACGCCGAGCGGTACCGGTTCCTCGGCGAGCGGAGAGGCGAGCCGGACGAATCCGCTGCGCCAGCAGCGCCGCCGGTCGCCCTCCGGGGTGCGTACGCCCACCCAGAACTCGGCGGGGGCGGGCGGGGCGCCCTCGGCCAGGACGTGAGTGAGCGCGCTCTCCAGTTCCTCCAGGCCCTGGGTGAGCAGTTCGCCGAGCGGCCGGCCCAGTGCCGCGGTGCGGCCGGTGCCGAGGGCCTGGGCGGCGTAGGCGTTGACGACGGCGGGCCGCAGGTCGGCGTCGACGAGGACGACGCCCCAGAAGGCGTCCTCGAACATGGCCTCGCTGAGCGCGATGGAACGCTCCAGGTCGATCTGCGCGTGCACCTCGCTGAAGGCGCAGTACAGGCCGGCGGGCTTGCCGTCGGGTCCGTGCACGGCCGCGGACTGGGTCCGCACCAGGACGCGGCCGCCGTCCTTGGTGAGCAGCGCGAACTCGTGCACCTGGCGTCCGGGGGCGTGCATGGCGGACATCAGCCGCCCCTCGACCTCCTCGGCGTCCGCGCTGCGCACGGCCCAGCCGGCGAAGCCGTGCCGTCCGACGGCCTCGGCGGCGGTCCAGCCCAGGATGCGCTCGGCCTCGCGGTTCCAGTGGGTGAGGACGCCGTCGGCGTCGAAGGCGCACAGGGCCGCGTCCATGCCGTCGAGGAGGGCGGCCAGCAGATCGGAGCCGTCGTGGGTGTCGGAGCCCCCCGGACCGTCCCGCTCCGGCTCGGGCTCGTCCGGCCCCAGCTCGTCGGTGGCCCCTTTACGCCGGGAAGCACTCACCTGGACCCCCTGCAGGCTGCGTCCGCACGTACGGCGCGTCGTTTCGCTCACTGCCCATCATTCAACTGGAACGTGACCCAACACACACCGGGTTCCCAAAACATTGAAGGAATTGCCGTCCGGGGAAATTCCCGTGCGCCGGGATCGACGCCGCGGGCGCGCGCATGCGGGCCGGGCCGGGGCGATCGGTACGCGGCGATCGGCCCGGGTCAGTGCCGGTAGAAGATCCGGTCGGCGTACCGGTCGAAGATCCGGCCGTTCCACTCGTGGCCGCCGTCGACGTTCCCGGAGCGCAGCAGCGGGGGTTCGATGCCGCGGTCGGCGAGGACGGCGGCGGTGGTGGCCATGACCGCCTGGAGGAGGGCGGAGGTGACGACGGTGGAGGCGGGGGCGAAGGGGGTCGCGACGGTGTCGAGGGTGAGTTCGGCGTCGCCGACCGCGATCTTGGAGTCGAGGACGATGTCGCAGTGGTCCTTCAGGAACGTCCCCGACGCGTTCCGGGAGGTGGTCCCGGTCGCGTAGGCCACCGAGGTCACGCCGACGACCCGTACGCCGAGGGCGCGGGCGTGCACGGCCATCTCCACGGGCAGGGCGTTGCGCCCGGACAGCGAGACGACGATCAGGGCGTCGCCGGAGCGGAGGGGGGAGCTGTCCAGGACGGCGGTGGCGAGACCGTCGACGCGTTCCAGGGCGGAGCCGAGGGTGGCGGGCACGACGTCGACGCCGACGGCGCCCGGAACGGCGAGCAGGTTCATCAGGGCCAGTCCGCCGGCGCGGTAGACGAGGTCCTGGGCGGCGAGGGAGGAGTGGCCGGCGCCGAAGGCGAACAGGCGGCCGCCGGCGGCCACGGTGTCGGCGAGGAGCGTCCCGGCGGCCGCGATCTGCTCGGCCTCCTCGTCCCGGACCCGCTGGAGCAGGCCGATGGCGGCGTCGAGGAACTGGCCGGCCGGCGTGCGGTCGCTCATGCGAGGTCCGTCCCTTCGGGGCGACTGTGTGTCGCGGATCACGGTGAGGTCTGGACCAGAGCCGTGTCAATACGGCACCCGCGACCGGTGTGCGTCAGGGGCTCAGCCGCTCCACGCGCCAGCCGCCGTCCGGCTCGGCGACGTACCGCAGGCGGTCGTGCAGGCGGTTCTCGCGGCCCTGCCAGAACTCCACCGACCGCGGGGCTACCCGGAAGCCGCCCCAGTGCGGCGGTACGGGCACCTGCTCGCCCTCGGGATAGCGGGCGGCCAGGTCGGCATAGGAGGCGTCGAGTTCCGCGCGGCCGGCGATCACCGTGGACTGGGCGCTGGCCCAGGCGCCGAGCTGGGAGCCGTGCGGGCGGGTGCGGAAGTAGGCGGCGGTCTCGTCGCGGCCGGTCCGGCGGGCCACGCCCTGGACGATGACCTGCCGTGCCATGGGGTGCCAGGGGAAGAGCAGGGAGACGTACGGGTTCCCGGCGAGGTCGCGGCCCTTGCGGGAGTCGTAGTTGGTGTAGAAGACGAAGCCCTGCTCGTCGAAGGACTTCAGGAGCACCGTGCGGGAGCTGGGCCGGCCGTCGGTGTCCGCGGTGGAGACGACCATGGCGTTGGGCTCGAACAGCCGGGCCTCGGTCGCGGCCTGCTGGAACCAGTGGGCGAACTGGGCGACGGGGGTGGCGGCCAGGTCGGCCTCGACCAGCCCCTCGGCCCGGTAGTGCATGCGCATGGAGGCGAGGTCGAAGGGCGCGGTTTCGCCGGCTTCTCGGTCGGTCACGCGGTCATCTTGCCGTATCCACCGGGCGCCTTCGCGGGGTACCCTCGCCCTCCACCGCCGTCCTGGGTGGCACTGAGTGCCGCTCCACTCCCCTTTTGTGGCACTCGGGGTTATGGTGCTGCTGTCGTGCTGGTGGGGTGACAGCCGGCCGCACGGGGCATCACAAGGATGCCCACAGGGATGCCCGCCATGGACCGCGAGTCACGGGACGCGACCGCGGATCCGCCGGCGGACGGCCCGATTCCCGACGTCCCGCACCTGATCGCCGTCCCAGTCACCCCAGTCACCCCACTCGTCACATCCCGCCACACCATCCCAGTAGCCCCAGTCGTCCCTGTCGCACCCTCTGCCGCACAGACCACAAGGAGCCGCCTGATGTCCGACTTCGTACCCGGTCTCGAAGGAGTCGTCGCGTTCGAGACGGAGATCGCCGAACCGGACAAGGAGGGCGGCGCCCTCCGGTACCGGGGCGTCGACATCGAGGAACTCGTCGGTCAGATCTCCTTCGGCAACGTCTGGGGGCTGCTGGTCGACGGCGCCTTCGATCCGGGCCTGCCGCCCGCCGAGCCGTTCCCGATCCCCGTGCACTCCGGGGACATCCGCGTGGACGTCCAGTCGGCGCTGGCGATGCTCGCCCCGGTGTGGGGCCTGAAACCGCTGCTGGACATCGACGTGGAGAAGGCGCGCGACGATCTGGCGCGGGCCGCCGTCATGGCGCTGTCGTACGTCGCCCAGTCGGCGCGCGGGCAGGGCGTGCCGATGGTGCCGCAGCGGGAGATCGACAAGGCCCGTTCCATCACCGAGCGGTTCATGATCCGCTGGCGGGGCGAGCCGGATCCCAAGCACGTGGCGGCCGTCGACGCGTACTGGACGTCCGCCGCCGAGCACGGCATGAACGCCTCCACGTTCACCGCCCGCGTCATCGCCTCCACCGGCGCCGACGTGGCGGCCGCCCTGTCGGGCGCGGTGGGCGCCATGTCCGGCCCGCTGCACGGCGGCGCGCCCTCCCGGGTCCTGGGCATGATCGAGGAGATCGAGCGGACCGGGGACGCGGAGGGCTACGTCAAGAGTGCCCTGGACCGCGGTGAGCGGCTGATGGGGTTCGGCCACCGGGTGTACCGGGCCGAGGACCCACGCGCGCGCGTGCTGCGCCGCACCGCCCGGGAGCTCGGCGCCCCGCGGTACGAGGTCGCCGAGGCCCTGGAGAAGGCCGCCCTGGAGGAGCTGCACAGCCGCCGCCCGGACCGGGTGCTGGCCACGAACGTCGAGTTCTGGGCGGCGATCATGCTGGACTTCGCCGAGGTGCCGGCGCACATGTTCACGTCGATGTTCACGTGCGCGCGTACCGCGGGCTGGTCCGCGCACATCCTGGAACAGAAGCGCACCGGCCGGCTGGTGCGCCCCTCCGCCCGTTACGTCGGCCCCGGTCCGCGCAGCCCGCGGGAGATCGCGGGCTACGACGACATCGCGCGCTGACCGAGCGCTTCACCGCACCCGGTCGGCGCACCCGGCGTCACGCGGGGCTCAGCAGCTCCGCGTGATGCCGCTGGGCGACCAGCGGGTGGGCGCGCAGCTTGCCCTTGAGCTCGTTCAACCCGTACTCCGCGAACAGCGGGTTGCCCGGGTCGTCCGTGACGCCGGGCGCGGTGGAGGCGTGCGGGAAGGGCAGCGGGGCGACGCGGGCGTCCAGGCGCGGGTTGTAGAAGAAGGGCACCGAGAACCGCTCGGTGGCGCCGGGCGGGGAGACGACCCGGTGGTTGGTGGCCACGAGGTAGCCGTCGGTGGCGACCTCCAGCAGCTCTCCGAGGTTGACGACGAACGCGCCCTCGATCGGCGGTACGTCGTGGAAGATCCCGTCCGCGCGCTGCACCTGGAGCCCGCCGATGCGGTCCTGGAGCAGCAGGGTGAGGAAGCCGTAGTCCTTGTGGGCGCCGACGCCCTGGTCGGTGCCGTCGTCGGCGCTGCCGGGGTAGCGGACGAGCTTGAGGTGCGGGTGGGCGTGCTCGCCGAAGACCGGGTCGTAGAAGTCGGCGGGTGCGCCGATGGCGGTGAGCAGTTCGTGCAGCAGCCTGCGGGCGACGGCGCCGAGCCGGTCGATCCAGGCGAGCGCGGCGGTGCGCAGCTCGGGCAGGGCGGCCGGCCACTGGTTGGGGCCCTGGAGCCACCAGTACGCGGGCTCGCCCGGCCCGGGGACGCGGGCGGGCCGCTCGGCGCCTATGTCGAGCTGGTCGCGCCAGTCGCGGGCACCGCCGGTGCGCTCGTCCCCGGTGCGCGTGTAGCCGCGGAAGTGGGGCGAGTTGACGTTGTCCAGGGCGAGGCGGTCGGCCTCGGGGAGCCGGAAGAAGGCGTGCATCGCGTCGAGCAGCGCGTCGGTCTCGGCCCGGGTGACGCCGTGCCCGACGAGCTGGAAGAAGCCCACGTCGTGGGCGGCGCCGTGCAACTGCTCGTGCAGCAGCGCCCGTTCACGGGGTCCGCGGTCCGCCGCAGCGAGGTCGATGATGGGGAGCTGGTCGTACGACGGGGTCGTCGCCGTGTTCGTCATGGGTCACGTCCGCAGGGTGTACGGGTCCCGGGCAGCCGCCATGGGTGGGCGCGCGGCGCGGGTGCCGGATGAGAGGAACCGGGTGAGAGGTGCGGGCGATCGGGTCGCCGCGGAAGGGGCCGGGGTCAGGCGGAGCGCCGACAGCCCATGCTCGTGACGCGCACGTAGTCCACGTGGCGGCGTCGCACGAGCAGCAGAAGCATGCGCACAGGGTACTGCGGGGTGCGCGATACGGGTGTGGCCCGGTTCACGCGGTCGCCGGGCCGCGGCCCAGTGCTTCCTCCAGCAGGGCCGACCACTGGGCCACCACGCGTTCGCGGCGGGCGGTGTCGTCGGTGAGGAGGTTGGCCAGGCCGAGGCCGCGGGCCATGTCGAGGAAGCCCTGGACGGTTTCGCGGGTGCCGGGGCGGGCCTCGTCCGCGCCCAGCAGCTGGACCGCTATGCGGTGCGTCTCGCGGCCGACACGGGCCTCCAACTCGGTGACGCGGGGGCGCAGTTGGTCCTCGTTGGAAGCGGCCACCCACAGATGGAGCGCGGCCCGGAAGAGGGGCCCGGTGTAGAGGTCGACGAGGGCGCCGACCACGGCTCGCCGGTCGTCGGCCGCGCCCTCGGGGAACAGGGCGCGCAGGGCGGTGGAGCGTTCCTCGGCCACGTACTCGACGGCGGCGGTGAACAGGTCCTCGCGGGTGGGGAAGTGGTGCTGGGCGGCGCCGCGGGAGACACCGGCGCGTTCGGCGACCACCGAGACCGTGGACCCGGCCCAGCCGTGTTCGGCGAGGCAGGCCACGGCGGCCTGGAGGAGCCGCTGCCGGGTGGCCCGGCTGCGGTCCTGCTTGGGGGCGCGTTCCGCGCGGTCGTGTGTGGTCACACCGCCCATTCCGGATCCCGTCGTTCGAGGAAGGCCGCCATGCCCTCGCGCGCCTGCGCGGAGGAGAACAGCCGGGCCGAGAGCGCGGTCAGGCCGGCCCCGTCCCGGTCGAAGGCTTCCAGCACCCTAGCCGTGAGCAGCCGTTTCGTCTCGGCCAAAGCCAGAGGGGAGGAGCGGCGCAGACCGTCGAGGATCGGCTCCAGTACGGCGTCGGCGTCGTCCCCGGCCGCCGTCACCAGCCCGGTCCGGACCGCCTCGGCCGCGTCGAACCGTTCCCCGGTGAGGCAGTGGCGGGCCAGCGCGCGCGGGTCGGCGCGGGGCAGCAGCGGCAGCGATATGACCGCGGGGGCCACCCCGATGCGCACCTCGGTGAACGCGAAGGTGGCCTGGTTCGAGGCGATCGCGATGTCGCAGGCCGCGAGCAGGCCGAGGCCGCCCGCGCGGACGTGTCCGGTGACGCGGGCGACGACCGGCTTGGGCAGTTCGACGATCTGCCGCAGCAGGGCGACCAGCGCGTCGGGCCGGGGAGGGTCGCGCAGGTCGGCGCCCGCGCTGAAGGTGTTGCCGGTGTGGGTGAGGACGACGGCGCGCACGGCGGCGTCCTCGGCGCAGTCGGCGAGCGCGGCGGCGAGTTCCCCGACGAGCGCCGCCGACAGGGCGTTTCGGTTGCCCGGCGAGTCGAGGCCGAGGGTTTCGACGGCACGCGCGCGCGTGCGTGCGATCGTCGTCACGGCCGCTCCCCCGCTTCCCGCGGCTGCTCGGGCCCCTGGTCCCGCAGCCGCCGCCGCAGGATCTTCCCGGAGGCGGCGCGGGGCACCGCGTCGAGGAAGGTGACGTGCCGGACGCGCTTGTAGGGGGCGACGCGTTCGGCGACGTACAGCATCACCTCGGTTTCCGACGGGCCGTCGGCGGACGGCCGGCGCACCACGTACGCGTGCGGTGTCTCGTTGCCGTCGGCGTCGTGCACGCCGATGACGGCGGCGTCGGCTATGCCCGGGTGGGTGAGCAGCAGAGCCTCCAGTTCGGCGGGCGCCACCTGGAAGCCCTTGTACTTGATCAGTTCCTTGACCCGGTCGACGACGAACAGCCAGCCGTCGCCGTCCACGTACCCGACGTCGCCGGTGTGCAGCCAGCCGTCGGGGTCGATCATCACGGCGGTGGCGTCGGGCCGGTCCAGGTAGCCCTTCATCACCTGGGGTCCGCGGATCAGGATCTCGCCCGGCTCGCCGATGCCGAGGTCCTTGTCCGGGTCGGCGAGGGAGACGACGCGCATCTCGGTGCCGGCGATGAGCCGGCCGACCGTGCCGGGGGGCGCGTCGTGCATGGCGTCCAGGGGGACGACGTGGGTGCCCGGGGACAGTTCGGTCATGCCGTAGGCCTGGCCCACCGGTGGCAGGCCGAGCCGACGGGAGCAGGCCGCCGCCAGCCGGGCGTCGAGCGGGGCCGCCGCGCTGATGACGTACTTCAGCGACGACAGGTCGTAACCCGCCACGGCCGGGTGCTTGGCGAGGGCGAGCACGATCGGCGGGGCCACGTACAGGCCGGTGATGCGGTGGTCCTGGATGGCCGAGAGGAAGGTCTCCAGCTCGAAGCGGGGCAGCACGACGACGGTGGCGCCCTGGCGCAGGGGTGCGTTCATCAGGGCGGTGAGCCCGTAGATGTGGAAGAAGGGCAGTACGGCGAGGATCCGGTCGCCGGGCCCGGCCGTGATCGCCGGTTCGAGCTGGGCGAGGTTGGTGGCGATCTGCCGGTGGGTGAGCATCACGCCCTTGGGGGTGCCGGTCGTCCCCGAGGAGTACGGCAGCGCCGCGACGTCCTCGGCCGGGTCGATGTCCACGGCCGGCTCGGGAGCGGCGCCCGCGAACATGTCGAGGAGCGAACGGCGCCCGGGAGCGCGGTCGCAGACGAATATCTCCTCCACCCCGCCCGCCAGTTCGGCCGCCCGCCGGGCCGCCCCGAGCAGCGGCGAGACGGTGACGATCCAGCGGGCCGCCGAGTCCTTCAGCTGCTTGGCGAACTCCTCCGGCGTGGCGAGCGGGTGAGAGGTGGTGACCGAGGCACCCGCGCGCGTGGCGGCGTAGAAGGCCACGGGGAACAGGACCGTGTTCGGGCTGTGCAGGGCGAGGACGTCGCCCTTGCGCACGCCGGCCTCGGCGAACGCGGCGGCGGCACGCCGGTGGAAGCGGTCCACCTGGTCGTACGTGAGGGTGGTGCCGTCCGTGCCGTCGATCAGCGCGGGGGCCCCACCGAACCGGGCGGCTCGGCCCAGGACGGCCTCGTGGATGGGCAGTTCTACGGCCGGGACGTCTGCGTACTCGCTGCGGAACACGGTTCCTCCTCGCACACGGCGGGCGGGTCAGTACGACTTGGGCAGGCCCAGGGTCTGGTGGGAGACGTAGTTGAGAATCATCTCCCGGCTCACCGGGGCGATACGAGCCACGCGCGCGGCCGTTATCAGCGAGGCGAGCCCGAACTCGCGCGTGAGGCCGTTGCCGCCAAGGGTGTGCACGGCCTGGTCGACGGCCCGCACACAGGCCTCACCGGCCGCGTACTTGGCCATGTTGGCGGCCTCTCCCGCGCCCACGTCGTCGCCCGCGTCGTACAGGTGGGCCGCCTTCCCGGTCATCAGGCGGGCGAGTTCGAGGTCGATGTGGACCTGGGCGAGCGGGTGGGCGATGGCCTGGTGGGAGCCGATGGGGGCCTTCCAGACGGTACGCTCGCGCGCGTACTCCACGGCCCGGCCGAGCGCGTGACGCCCCATGCCGATCGCGAAGGCAGCCGTCATGATGCGCTCGGGGTTGAGTCCGGCGAACAGTTGCAGCAGGCCCGCGTCCTCTCCCCCACTGCCGAAAGCGTGGGAGGTGCCCCCACCGACAAGCGCGTCCGCGGGCAGCCGCACATCGTCCAGGACCAGCTCGAACTGCTTCTCGGCGGCGGTGAGTTCCATGTCGATCGGATGCCGCTGGAAGCCGTCCGCGTCCGGCGGGACGATGAACAGGCAGGGCTTGAGGCGGCCGGTGCGCGCGTCCTCGGTGCGGCCGACGACCAGGACGGCATCGGCGATGTCGACACCGGAGATGAACACCTTGCGGCCGGTGAGCACCCAGTCGGCGCCGTCGCGGCGGGCGGTGGTCGTGATGCGGTGGGAGTTGGAGCCGGCGTCGGGTTCGGTGATGCCGAAGGCCATGGTGCGGGTGCCGTTCGCCAGCGGGGGCAGCCACGCGCGCTTCTGCTCCTCCGTGCCGAACCGGGCGATGACGGTGCCGCAGATGGCGGGCGAGACGACCATCATCAGCAAGGGGCAGCCGGCCGCGCCCAATTCCTCCAGCACGATGGCCAGTTCGGTGACGCCTCCGCCTCCCCCGCCGTACGCCTCCGGCAGGTTGACGCCGAGGTAGCCGAGCTTGCCCGCCTCGGACCAGAGTTCGGTGGGAGGGCGTCCCTCGGCGACGGTGCGGGTGAGGTAGGCGCGGCCGTAGCGTTTGCCGAGCGCCGCCACGGCGGCGCGCAGATCCTTGTGTTCATCGGTTTCCAGCGTGGCGCTCACTGATCCTCCCGGGTGGCCTCTACGACGGCGAGCAGGGCACCGACCTCGACCTGGCGGCCGGGTGCGGCATGCAGGGCGCTGAGCGTGCCCGTGACGGGCGCGGAGATCTTGTGCTCCATCTTCATCGCCTCCAGCCACAGCAGCGGCTGTCCGGCCCGTACGGCGTCGCCCACGGCCAGTCCGTCGGCGACGCGCACGACGGTGCCGGGCATGGGCGCCAGCAGTGAGCCGGGGAGACGCTGGGCGACGGGGTCGGGGAAGCGGGGCAGGGCGGTGAGCGCGGTCGGTCCGGCGTACACCCGCTCGCCGTACCGGGCTATCTCGTACCGGCGCCGGATGCCGCCGGCTTCGAGGACGACCAGACACGCGTCCGCGTGCACCACCCGCACCCCTACGGCGTCGGCTGCCAGGCCCGTGCGGGTGTGCCGGTAGCGCACCTCGTGCTCCTCGCCCGCCATCAGGTACCGCTTGACCTGCGGCTGCGAGGGCACGTTGCGCCAGCCGCCGAAGCGGGAGCGGCCGTGCGCGTCGGCGAGCGCGGCGGCCAGGGGCGCGTACGGGTCGGGGGCGGGCGCGGTCAGTTCGGCGAGATGGCGGTCGTAGAAGCCGGTGTCCATACGGCCGCTCGCGAACTCCTCGTGCCGCAGGGACCGCACGAGCAGGTCCCGGTTGGTGACCGGGCCGTGGACGGCGGCCCGCTCCAGCGCGCCGGCGAGCTTGCGCAGCGCCTCCGCGCGCGTGGGGGCGTGGGCGACGGCCTTGGCGAGCAGCGGGTCGTAGTGGACGCCGATCGCGTCCCCGTCGCCGTAGCCGGTGTCCAGGCGGACGCCGGGGACGGACAGGCGGTGCAGGGTGCCGGTCTGCGGGGCCCAGTCGCGGGCCGGGTCCTCGGCGTACAGGCGGGCCTCGACCGCGTGCCCGCGCGCGGCGGGCGGTTCGGCGTCCAGGGCGTGGCCCTCGGCGACACGGATCTGCAGGGCGACCAGGTCCACGCCGAACACGGCCTCCGTGACCGGGTGTTCCACCTGGAGGCGGGTGTTCATCTCCAGGAAGTGCGCCCTGCCGTCGGCCACCAGGAACTCGACGGTCCCCGCACCGGTGTAGTCGACGGCCCGCGCGGCCCGTACGGCCAGCTCGTGCAACTCCCGCTCGGTGTCCGCGGGGAGAGTGGGCGCCGGGGCCTCCTCGACGACCTTCTGGTGGCGCCGCTGGAGGGAGCAGTCACGCGTGCCCAGCGTCCACACGGTGCCGTGGGTGTCGGCGAGGACCTGCACCTCCACGTGCCGCCCGCCCGCCTCGCCCCCGAGGTACGGCTCGACGAACACCTCGCCGTCGCCGAAGGCGCTCAGCGCCTCCGCGCGCGCGGCCGCCAGTTCGGCGTCCAGGTCCTCCAGCCGCCGTACGATCCTCATCCCGCGCCCGCCGCCGCCCGCGGCGGCCTTCACGAGGACCGGCAGGTCGGCCTCGGTGACCTCGCGCAGGGGCCGCACGCCCATCAGCTCCTTGGCGCGGGTCTTGGACGCCATCGCCTCGATGGCCCGCTGGGGCGGCCCGATCCAGACCAGGCCCGCGTCCAGGACGGCCCGCGCGAAGCCGGCGTTCTCGGCGAGGAAGCCGTAGCCCGGGTGCACGGCGTCCGCGCCGGCCGCCACCGCCGCCTTCACGATCAGGTCGCCGCGCAGATACGTCTCGGCGGGCGTCATGCCCGGCAGGCGCACCGCGGTGTCGGCCGCGCGCGTGTGCAGCGCGTTCTCGTCGGCGTCCGAGTGCACGGCGACCGTCCGGATGCCCAGCTCGGCGCAGGTGCGGAAGACACGGCAGGCGATCTCGCCCCGGTTGGCGACGAGCAGAGAAGAAATCAAGGGGTCCCTCACATCCGGAAGACGCCGAAGCCGCCGCGCGCGCCCTCGAAGGGCGCGGTGTGGACGGCCGACAGGCACAGGCCGAGGACGGTGCGGGTGTCGCGCGGGTCGATGACGCCGTCGTCGTACAGCCGCCCGGACAGGAACGCCGGCAGCGACTCGGACTCGATCTGCCGCTCCACCATCGCCCGCAGCGCGGCGTCCGCCTCCTCGTCGTACGGCTGCCCCTTGGCGGCCGCCGACTGCCGGGCCACGATCGACAGCACGCCCGCGAGCTGCTGCGGCCCCATCACGGCGGACTTGGCGCTGGGCCAGGCGAACAGGAAGCGGGGGTCGTAGGCCCGTCCGCACATGCCGTAGTGCCCGGCGCCGTAGGACGCCCCCATGAGGACGGACAGGTGCGGGACGCGCGAGTTGGACACCGCGTTGATCATCATCGCGCCGTGCTTGACGATGCCGCCCTGCTCGTACTCCCGGCCGACCATGTAGCCGGTGGTGTTGTGCAGGAACAGCAGCGGTACGTCCCGCTGGTTGGCGAGCTGGATGAACTGGGCCGCCTTCTGCGACTCCTCGCTGAACAGCACGCCCCGGGCGTTGGCGAGGATGCCGACGGGATAGCCGTCCAGGGTGGCCCAGCCGGTGGCCAGGCTCGTCCCGTACAGCGGCTTGAACTCGTCGAAGTCGGAGGCGTCGACGATCCGGGCGATGACCTCGCGCGGGTCGAAGGGGATCCGCAGATCGCCGGGAACGATCCCCAGAAGCTCCTCCTCGTCGTACTCCGGTGGCGCCGCGGCGGGCGGATCGGGGTGCGCCTTGCGGTGGTTGAGCCGGGCGACGACGCGGCGGGCCTGCCGCAGGGCGTCCGGCTCGTCGAAGGCGAAGTAGTCGGCGAGACCGGACACGCGCGCGTGCATCTCGGCGCCGCCCAGGGACTCGTCGTCGCTCTCCTCGCCGGTGGCCATCCTCACCAGCGGCGGACCGCCGAGGAACACCTTGGCCCGCTCCTTGACCATGATCACGTGGTCGGACAGGCCGGGGATGTACGCGCCCCCGGCGGTGGAGTTGCCGAAGACGACGGCGACGGTCGGGATGCCGGCCGCCGACAGCCGGGTCAGGTCCCGGAAGACCGCGCCTCCGGGGATGAAGATCTCCTTCTGGGACGGCAGGTCGGCGCCCCCGGACTCGACGAGGCTGACGCAGGGCAGCCGGTTGGCGAGCGCGATGTCGTTGGCCCGCAGCGCCTTCTTCAGGCTCCACGGATTGCTGGCACCGCCGCGCACGGTCGGGTCGTTGGCGGTGATCAGGCATTCCACGCCCTCGACGACCCCGATCCCGGTGACCAGCGAGGCGCCCACGGTGTAGTCGCTGCCCCACCCGGCCAGCGGCGACAGCTCCAGGAACGGCGTGTCGGGGTCGAGCAGCAGCTCGATCCGCTCACGGGCGAGCAGTTTGCCGCGCCGCCGGTGCCGCTCGACGTACTTCGCGCCGCCGCCCGCGAGCGCCTTGGCGTGCTCGGCGTCGAGTGCGGCGAGCTTGCCGAGCATGGCCTCGCGGTGGGCCTTGTACTCGGCGGAGCCGGTGTCCAGGGCGGAGGAAAGGACCGTCACAGGAGGGCCTCCGGTATGTCCAGGTGGCGGGAGCGCAGCCATTCGCCCAGGGCCTTGGCCTGCGGGTCGAACCGGCGCTGGGCGGCGGCGCCCTCGCCGAGGATCCCCTCGACGACGAAGTTGAGGGCGCGCAGACCGGGCAGTACGTGCCGTTCCACGGCCAGCGTCCGGCTCTCGGGGACCAACTGCCGGAACGTCTCGGTCGTCAGCGCGTGCGCGAGCCACCGCCAGCCCTGTTCCGAGCGCGCCCACACGCCGACGTTGGCGTCGCCGCCCTTGTCCCCGCTGCGCGCCCCGGCGACGAGTCCGAGCGGGGCCCGCCGCGTGGGACCGTCCGGGAGGGGGTCCGGCAGCGGCGGCCGCTCCACGTCCGCCAGGGCGCGCGTCTCCTCGGGCGGTGGCACGGCGACACGGCGGCCGTCGTGGAGGACGGCCACCTGCTCGACGGCGTCCTGGGGGACGTACACGGCCTCGAAGACGCCGTAGGGCGCGCCCTTCCCGGGAGGCGCCGGCATGTGGAAGCCGGGGTATCCGGCGAGCGCCAGCTCCACGGCGGCCCCGCTGAACGCCCGCCCCACCGCCCGCGGGTCCCGGTCCCGTACGACCAGCCGGAGCAGGGCGCTCGCCGTCTCCTCGGTGCCGGCGTCGGCCCGGTCGGTCCGCACCAGGTCCCAGCGCACCTCACCCGGGGGTGACCCGGCGGTGCCGAGCGCGTCCCGCATCTGCTGCCGCACCAGCTCGGCCTTGCGCTCGATGTCGAGTCCGGTGAGGACGAAGGTGACCTCGTTGCGGAAGCCGCCGAGGCGGTTGAGGCCCACCTTGAGGGCGGGCGGCGGGGCCTCCCCGCGCACGCCCTCGACGCGTACCCGGTCGGGTCCGTCCTGGCTGAGCCGTACGGTGTCCAGCCGCGTGGTGACATCGGGCCCGGCGTACCGGGCGCCGCCCGTCTCGTACAGCAGCTGGGCCGTCACCGTGCCGACGTCCACCACCCCGCCGCTGCCGGGATGCTTGGTGATCACGCAGCTGCCGTCCTCGTGGATCTCGGCGAGCGGGAAACCGGGGTGGCGCAGCCGGTCGAGGGCGTGGTCGGCGAAGAAGGCGTAGTTGCCGCCGGTGGCCTGGGCGCCGCACTCCAGCACGTGCCCGGCGACGACGGCGCCCGCCAGCCGGTCGTACTCCCCCGGCCGCCAGCCGAAATGGGCGGCGGCGGGCCCGGTGACCAGGGCGGCGTCCGTGACCCGCCCGGTGACCACGACGTCGGCGCCCGCGCGCAGGCAGGCGGCGATCCCGAAGCCGCCGAGGTAGGCGTGGGCGGCGAGGGGGGTGTCTCCCTCGGGGGCGGAGCCGAGAGCCCGGGGGAGGTCGGCGGTGAGGTCGTCGCCCTCGACATGGGCGACGCGCAGTGGGATCCCGAGCCGCTCGGCCAGTTCCCGCACCCGGTCGGCGAGCCCGGCCGGATTGAGCCCGCCCGCGTTGGTCACGATCTTCACCGACCGCTCGTGGGCGAGTCCGAGGCACTCCTCCATCTGCCGCAGAAAGGTGCGGGCATACCCGGCGGCCGGGTCCTTGAGCCGGTCCCGGGCCAGGATCAGCATGGTCAGCTCGGCGAGGTAGTCGCCGGTGAGGACGTCCAGTTCACCGCCGGTGAGCATCTCGCGCACGGCGTCGAACCGGTCACCGTAGAAGCCGGAGGCGTTGCCGACGCGCAGGGTCATCCGGCCACCCCCCGGGGCGCCCGGCCGGCACCGGGCGGTCCGGCGAAGGCCTGGGCGATGTCCAGCCAGCGGTCGGCGTCCGGGCCCTCGGCGCGTACCGCGAGATCGGCGCGGTGGGCGCGCTGGGTGACCAGGAGGCAGAAGTCGAGGGCGGGCCCGGTGACACGCTGCCCGGCGTCCTCGGGGCCGTACGTCCACAGCTCCCCGGAGGGCCCGCGGGCCTCCACGCGGAACTCCTCCTCGGGCACGGGCAGCCCCCGCACCCCGAAGGCGAAGTTCCGCGCCCGCACCCCGATGCGCACCACATGCTTGAGCCGGTCGGTGGGTGTGCGCACCACACCGAGCGCATCAGCCACGTCCTGCCCGTGCGCCCAGGTCTCCATCAGCCGCCCGGTCGCCATGGAGGCGGCCGACATGGGCGGCCCGTACCAGGGGAAGCGGGAGCCGGGCGGCGCCGCTCGCAACGCCCGGTCGAGAGCGGCCCGCCCCTCCCGCCAGTGCGCCAGCAGCATGTCGGGGGCCAGCCGCGCGCCTTCCGCGGCCCCCTCGTCCACGAACGAACCGGGTGCGGCCAGCGCCTTGTCCAGGAGTTCCCGGAAACCGTCGGAGTCGGTGACGGCGCGGAGGGCGGACCGGTCGGTCCAGGCGAGATGGGCGATCTGATGGGCGATGCTCCATCCGGGCGCCGGCGTCGGGCGCCCCCAGTCCCCGGGGCCCAGCCCGGCGACAAGCCGATCTAGTTCGTCACTCTCAGCACGCAGATCGTCGAACACCAGCGTCGGATCGGACATGCGTGGAGCATGGCAGCGGCCCTTGAAACAATCAAGCATGCTTGCATGAATTCATGGTCCCGCCGTGCGGCGCCGAAAGCCGGCACCGGTTACGGGTGCGCCTCCGGAAGCGGCGCCTTGCTCCGCGCCACCTGGGTCCGCACCGCCCCCATGCTCGCCGCGATGACCAGGACGATCGCCACGGCCTGGAGGGCGGTGAGGGACTGGCCGAGGATGAGGAAGCCGGCCGTGGCCGCGAGGGCCGGTTCCAGGCTCATGAGGACGGCGAAGGTGGAGGCGGGCAGCCGGCGCAGGGCGAGCAGTTCGAGGGTGTACGGCAGGACGGAGGACAGCAGCGCCACCCCCGCACCCAGGGCGAACGTCGTCGGGACGACCAGCTTCGACCCGGACTCGGCGATCCCCAGCGGCAGGAACAGCAGCGCGCCGACCGCCATCGCCAGGGCCAGCCCGTCGGCCTGCGGGAAGCGCCGGCCGGTACGGGCGCTGAAGACGATGTACGCCGCCCACATCACGCCCGCGCTCAGCGCGAAGGCGACACCGGCGGGGTCGAGGCTGTCGAAACTCCCGCCGCCGAGCAGGAAGACGCCGGCCAGGGCCAGGGCGGCCCACACGAGGTTGATCAAGCGGCGCGAGGCCAGCACCGACAGGGCGAGCGGGCCGAGCACTTCGAGGGTGACGGCGGGGCCGAGCGGGATGCGGGCGGCGGCCTGGTAGAAGAGGCCGTTCATCCCGGCCATCGCGACACCGAAGACGACGACCGTGCCCCAGTCGGCGCGCGAGTGCCCGCGCAGCCGGGGCCGGCAGAACAGCAGCAGCACGATCGCGGCCACCAGCAGCCGCAGGGTCACCACGCCGAGCGCGCCCGCCCGCGGCATCAGCGTCACGGCCACCGCAGCGCCGAACTGCACCGAGATGCCCCCGGCCAGGACCAGCCCGACCGGGCCGAGCGAGCCGAAACGGCCCGGGGATCCGGGCGAGGGCGCGGTGGCCGGCGCGGAGGCGACCGTTGACGGCGAGGAGGGGGTGGCGGCGCTGGGCGTGGTCACGGGGCGGTCCAGTTACGGGGCTAGGGGTTTGTTCATCGCGATGTACTGATGGGTCCAGGGTAGTGGACGCGGTCAGGGGCGTGAACCCGTACACCACTGTCCACGATGCCCCGCCCGTCCCCACGGTTCACAGGCCGACGCACCCCTCCGGTCCCTCTGGTGGTCCTTCCAGTCCCTCCGCCAGGACCTCCGCCAGATGACGTCCCCGTACTCCGGCCAGCTGGTCCAGCTGGGTGCGGCACGAGAAGCCGTCCGCGAGGACCACCGCGCCGTCCGGGGCCCGCCGTACCGACGGCAGGAGCTGTTCCTCGGCGCAGGCGGCCGACACCTCCCAGTGGCCCTTCTCGAAGCCGAAGTTCCCGGCCAGGCCGCAGCAGCCGCCGGACAGTTCGCCGGTCAGGCCGGCCGCCTCGCGCAGGCGCCGATCGGCCGCGTCGCCGAGCACGGCGTGCTGGTGGCAGTGGGTCTGGCCGGCGACCGGGCGGTCCAGGCGGGGCGGGGTCCAGCCGGGGGCGTGACGCCGCAGGGCCTCGGCGAAGGTCAGGACGCGGTCGGCCAGGCGGCGGGCCCGCGGGTCATCGGGCAGCAGCTCCGGCAGGTCGGTGCGCAGGGCGGCGGCGCAGCTCGGTTCCAGGACGACGACCGGGGCGGCGGTCTCCAGCACCGGTTCCATCAGGTCGAGGGTGCGGCGCAGCACCGCGTGGGCCCGCTCCAGCTGACCGGTGGAGACGTACGTCAGGCCGCAGCAGACGCGGCCCCGGCCCCGCAGGACGGACACGGGGTTCAGCAGCGCCGAGCTTCCGTCGCCCACCGGAGGGCGGCGCAGGCGCAGGGTCGGCGGGAGCGCCACCCGCAGCCCGGCCGCCTCCAGTACGCGTACGGCCGCCCGGCCCACGGACGGCGACAGGTGCTCGGTGAAGGTGTCCGGCCACAGGACGACCAGATCGCCCGCTCCCTCCCCCCCGTCCGCCCGTGCGTCCGCCCGCGTGCGCCACCATCGGGTGAACGGCTCACGCGCCAGTCGCGGGATCCCTCGTTCGGGTGTGATTCCACCGAGCCGTTTCACGGCCGCCGCGAACGGCCGCAGTGCGGCGAGCGCGTTCAGCAGTGGCGCGGTGCGCGTACGGGCGGTCCAGCGCAGCCACACCGGAAGCCACCCCAGGGCGTAGTGGGCGGCCGGGCGGCGCCGTCCGGCGTAGTGGTGGTGCAGGAACTCCGCCTTGTACGTGGCCATGTCGACCCCGACCGGGCAGTCCGAACGGCACCCCTTGCACGACAGGCACAGGTCGAGCGCGTCCCGGACCTCCACCGACCGCCAGCCGTCGGTCACCACCTCACCGGCGAGCATCTCGTGCAGCAGCCGGGCACGCCCGCGCGTGGAGTGCTCCTCCTCGCCCGTGACCCGGAAGGAGGGGCACATGACCGCGGCGCCCGACACCTCGGTCGTACGGCACTTCGCGACCCCGACGCACCGGCGCACCGCCGCCGAGAAGTCCCCCTGGTCGGCCGTGTAGCCGAAGGCCACGTCGACCGGGCGGCGCGGCAGCACGGCGAAGCGCAGGTTCGCGTCCAGGGGCGCCGGACGGACCAGCATCCCGGGATTGAGCAGGTCGTCGGGGTCCCACAGTCCCTTGACCTGTTCGAAGAGGGCCACCATCCGCTCCCCGTACATGGTCGGCAGCAACTCGGCGCGGGCCTGCCCGTCCCCGTGCTCCCCGGACAGCGAACCACCGTGCGCCACCACCAGCTCGGCCAGCTCCTGCGAGAACCGCCGGAACCGGCCGATCCCGGCCGGGGTCAGCAGGTCGAAGTCGATACGGACGTGGATGCAGCCGTCCCCGAAGTGCCCGTACGGGGCGCCCCGCAGCCCATGGGCGGCCAGCAGCTCCCGGAACCGCCGCAGATACGCGCCCAGCCGCTCCGGCGGCACCGCGCAGTCCTCCCACCCCGGCCACGCCTCTGTGCCGTCCGGCATCCGGGTGGCCGTCCCGCTCGCGTCCTCCCGGATCCGCCACAGCGCGCGCTGCGCGGCCGGGTACTCGACGATGGCGGCGTCCACGGCGTCGGCCGTCCGCGCGATCGCCTCCGCACGCGCGCGTGCCTGCCCCGCCGTCTCCCCGCCCGTCTCCACGAACAGCCAGGCGTCCCCGCGCGGCAGCCCGGCCGCCGCGGACGGCACCAGGTCCCGCGCCATCCCCTCCACCGTCAGCGGCCCGTGCGTCAGCAGTCCGGCCGCGGCGTCGGCGGCGGCGCCCTCGTCGGCGTATCCCAGCACGGCCAGCACGCGCGCGGGGGGCGTCTCGACGAGCCGTACGACCGCTTCCGTCAGCACGCCGAGGGTGCCCTCCGAGCCGCAGAAGGAGCGCGCCACGTCCGCGCCGTTCTCGGGCAGCAGGACGTCCAGGGCGTACCCGGAGATACGGCGGGGCAGTCGCGGGAAGCCGGTGCGCAGCCGGGCGAGTTCGCTCTCCACCAGCTCCCGCAACCCGTCCGGTGCCCCGGCCCACTCGCGCCCCAGCCGCAGCCTCCGCCCGCGCGCGGTGACCACCGACAGCTCCCGCACGCTGTCCGCGGTCGTCCCCCAGGCCACCGAGTGGGAGCCGCACGAGTTGTTGCCGATCATCCCGCCGAGCGTGCACCGGCCGTGCGTGGAGGGGTCCGGGCCGAAGCGCAGCCCGTGCGGCGCGGCGGCCTCCTGGAGCCGGTCCAGGACCACGCCCGGCTGGACGACGGCGGTCCGCTCGCCGGGGTCGAGCGCCAGCACCCGGTTCATGTGCCGGGTGAAGTCCAGCACCACCCCCGTCCCGGTCGCCTGGCCCGCGATCGACGTCCCGCCGCCCCGCGCGACCACCGGCACTCCGCGCGCCCGGCAGACCTCCAGCACCGCCGCCACGTCGTCGGTGTCCCGCGGAGCCACCACACCCAGCGGGATCCGCCGGTAGTTGGACGCGTCCATGGTGACCAGCGCCCGTGAGGTGGCGTCGAACGCCACCTCCCCGCGCACGGCCCGGCGCAGCTCCGCCCGAAGCTCCGAAAGATCCGCGAGATCGGTCATGCGTCCAGCATGCACGCGATCGATTCGGCGGCCGTCTCACCCGGCGGAATGCGTTTCACCCGGATTTCTCCGACCCGCTACTCTCCCGTTCGTGGCTGAGATCCAGATTCCCTCTGACATCAAGCCCGCGGACGGACGTTTCGGCGCGGGACCCTCCAAGGTGCGGACGGAGGCGCTGGACGCCCTCGCCGCCACCGGCGCATCCCTCATGGGCACCTCCCACCGCCAGGCCCCGGTCAAGAACCTGGTCGGCCAGGTGCGCGAGGGCATCCGCGAGCTGTTCCGGCTCCCCGACGGCTACGAGGTCGTGCTCGGCAACGGCGGCTCCACGGCGTTCTGGGACATCGCGACCCACGGAGTGATCGAGAACAAGTCGCAGCACCTCACCTTCGGCGAGTTCAGCTCGAAGTTCGCCAAGGCCGCCAAGCTCGCCCCCTGGCTCGCCGAGCCCACCGTCGTCTCCTCCGACCCCGGCACGCACCCGGAGCCGCGGGCCGAGGCGGGCGTCGACGTCTACGCCTTCACGCACAACGAGACCTCCACCGGTGTCGCCATGCCCATCAAGCGCGTGGCCGGCGCCGACGAGGGCGCCCTGGTCCTGGTCGACGCCACCTCCGGTGCCGGCGGCCTCCCGGTCGACATCGCCGAGACCGACGTCTACTACTTCGCCCCGCAGAAGTCCTTCGCCTCCGACGGCGGCCTGTGGATCGGCGTGTTCTCCCCGGCCGCGCTCGAACGCGCCGAGCGCGTCCACGCCTCCGGCCGCCACGTACCGGAGTTCTTCTCGCTGCCCACGGCGATCGACAACTCCCGCAAGAACCAGACGTACAACACCCCGGCGCTGGCCACCCTCTTCCTGCTCAACCAGCAGCTGGAGTGGCTCAACGGCCAGGGCGGCCTCGCCTGGTCCACGGCCCGCACCAAGGACTCCTCCTCCCGCCTCTACGCCTGGGCGGAGGAATCCAAGTACGCGGCCCCGTTCGTCACCGACCCGGCCAAGCGCTCCCAGGTCATCGGCACGATCGACTTCTCCGACGAGATCGACGCCGCCGCCGTCGCCAAGGTCCTGCGCGCCAACGGCATCGTGGACACCGAGCCCTACCGCAAGCTCGGCCGCAACCAGCTGCGCATCGCGATGTTCCCGGCCATCGACCCGGCGGACGTCGAGGCCCTGACGAAGTGCGTCGACCACGTGATCGAGAAGCTGTAACCGTCCCCGCACACGACGGCGAAGGGCGCCCGGCGGTCTGCATCCGCCGGGCGCCCTTCGTGGTCCGCGCCCCTGCCGGTGCCCCTGTCGGTCCGTGCCCCCTGCCGGTCCGTGCCTCTGCCGGTCCGTGCCTCTGCCGGTCCGTGCCTCTGCCGGTCCGGGTCGGACGCTCTCAGTCCAGGTCGATCCGGGCGGCGACCGGCAGGTGGTCGCTGCCGGTGGCGGGCAGGGTGCGGATGTGGGCGACGGCCGCCGAGCGGGCCATGACCTGGTCGATCCGGGCCAGCGGGAAGGCGGCGGGGAAGCTGAGGGCGAACCCCCGTTCCGCCACGTTCAGCCGCGAGGTCAGCGGGGCCAGCCCGCGGTCCTCGACCGTGCCGTTGAGGTCGCCCAGCAGGATCACGGTTCTCAGCTCCTCGGCGGCGACGGCCTCGCCCAGCAGCAGGGCGCTCTCGTCGCGCCGGCCGGACGCGAGGCCGCTCGCCCGGACGCGGAGGGAGGGCAGGTGCGCCACGTACGCCGCGATCCGGCCGTGCGGGGTGTGCACCACGGTCCGCAGCCCGCGGCTCCATGCCTCCGTGATCCCCCGGGGCTTGATGTCGAGGAGCCGGGTGCCGCTGAGCGGATGCCTCGACCAGAGTCCGACGGTGCCCCGGACCTCGTGGTAGGAGTAGGCGGCGGCGAGGGTCTTCTCGTAGACCGACAGCGCCGGGGGCACCAGCTCCTCCAGCGCGATGAGGTCGGGCCCGGCGTCGGCCAGGGCGCGGGCCGTGCCCGCCGGATCGGCGTTCTCGTCGCTGACGTTGTGCTGCACCACGACCAGTTGGCGCGCGCCGGACGCCGGGCCGGGCAGGAGCAGCCCGCCGAAGAGGTACGTCCAGGCCGCCACCGGCAGCAGCAGAGCCACCAGCGCCACGGCCGAACGGCGCAGCAGCGCGAGGGCGAACAGCACCACGACCACCAGGCCGAGCCACGGCAGGAACGCCTCCAGCAGACTGCCCAGGCGGCCCACCGAGTTGGGCACGGCACGGTGGAACGCCAGCAGCCCGGCCGTCAGCGCCGCGAGCGCGGCGAGCACCCGCCCCCGCCGCCACGCCGACCGGTGCCCCGCGTCCCCCTGCACCTCCTGGCCGGGAGCACGCCGCCCCGCCCGGCGCCGCGCCCACGGGGGCACCACCACCCGCACCGCCGCTGCGGCACCGCCGCCCGCCCGTTCCCGACCCACCCTGGCTTCCCCTCCACTCGGCCTCGCCGTCCAAGACGCGCCTCCGAATGGATCAGTTTCCGCCATCCGCGCGTGGGCGCCGGAACGACCGGACGCCGTCCGTTCGACGACGGGCCGCAACCGTGAGGCGCCCGGCGTCGAGCACCGGGCGCCTCGCGGTCGTCAGGACGCCGTGCAGCTCACGCTCGGCACACCCCCGCCCCCGGGCGCGCCACCGAAGCCGAAGGCGGTCGAACCATTGGCCGCGATCGCCCCGTTGTGGGCGGCGTTGACCGCCGTCACGGTCGCCCCGCTCTGGGTGTACGACGCGTTCCACATGTTGGTGACCTTCTGGGAACCGCTCCAGGTCCAGGTCACCTTCCAGGACTTGATCGCGGTGGGGCCCGTGTTGGTCACCGTCACATCGGCGTTGAAGCCGCTGCCCCAGTCGCTGCTGACGACGTAGGCGGCCCGGCAGGCGGCCCGGCCGCCGCCGTCACCGCCGCCGTTGTCGCCGCCGCCCCCGGTGCTCGGGAAGCCCGGTGCCTTGACGGTCGCCAGATAGCCGTCCTTCGCCGTGTCCACGGTCTGCCAGTCGTCCTTCAGGATCCCGCCGGTGTCACCGGAGTTGGGGTTCCAGGACCAGAAGGTCCAGTGGAAGGAGTCTCCGCCGTACGTCGAGGTCGGGCGCAGGTAACTGACCAGCGCCGCCAGCCACTTCTGGTCCACCGTGGACTGGAGCGTGGTGCCGAACTCGCCGACCCAGACGGGGGCGATGTTCTGCTTGAAGATGTAGCCCCAGTACTTGTCCCAGATGTCGGGCATGTTGTTGGGGAAGGACGGGTCGCTGAACCAGCTCTGCTGGGCGACGCTGGTGGCGTAGTCGTGGGCGGAGTACACGACCCGGTTGGCCACGTCGAGGCGCACCGGGTACTGGCCGACGCCCATCAGGTTGCCGCCCCACCAGCCGGAGACGCCGTTGAAGGTCTGGATGCCCTCGACGAAGATCAGCAGGTCGGGGTTGGCGGAGAGGACCGCGTTGCCGGCCCGCTCGGCGGCCAGGCGCCAGTCGGTCGCCTGGTCCCCGCAGCCCCAGCAGGCAGGGTCGTGGGGCTCGTTGTGCAGGTCGATGCCGATGACCGTCGCGTTGCCCTTGTAACGGGTCGCCAGCGACTTGAGGTTGGCGATCCACGTCGACTCGGGGACGGAGGCGGTGTACCAGAGGGCCGACTGGCCGCCCGAGTCCGGCCGGTGGCGGTCGAGGATGACCTTCAGACCGTCCTGGCCGGCGTACGCGACGAGCTTGTCGATGACCTGGAGGGAGGTCAGCCCCTGCAGGTCGGCGTTCTTGCCGGCGGAGAAGTCGATGCTCGACGGCTTGGCGCCGGACTTGAGGATGTCGTCGCTGTAGGGCAGCCGGATGGTGTTGTAGCCCAGCGACTTCATCTGGTCGATCATGCTCTTGTAGTCGCGGGACCACAGACCGTGGACGACCTGGTTGCTGGTCTCGAAGCCGAACCAGTTGATGCCGGCGATCCGGACGGACTGTCCGGACGCGTCCAGGATCTGGCGTCCGCTGGTGTGCCAGTAGCCGGCACCGCCCGCGGTGGGGGCCGCGTGCGCGGTGGCCGGCAGGCCGAGTCCCAGGCCCAGCGGTAACAGGAGCGCCGCGGCGGCGCAGAGCGCTCTTCGCAAGGTGCGGAACATGTTGCTGCTTCCTCCCGAGGGGGCCGCGGGACCGGAACTGGTGGGAGCGCTCCCACACACCCGCGCCTCCCAGTGGAAGCCAGGTGGCGACCACCCGTCAAGAGCGCCGACGCAACAAACGCCCCAACCCCCACACCGCGGCCACCACGCCGGCCACCACGACGACGGTGCCCGCGCCGAAGCGGCCGCCTCCGTCCGGACCGGCCCCGGCGGAGTTCGAACCGCCCTGCCGGGACGGCGACTTGGCGGACCCGTCGGCATCCGGCGCGTCGCGCACCTGCACCGGGCTCTCGGATCCCTCGCTGCCGTACAGGAGCTTCGTGCCGTCCACGCTGTAGGTGACGGACTCCCCCTGCCCCTGGAGCGGCACGTCGAGCCGGCCCGCGCGCTTGATCCTGCCGCCGTTCCAGTCGTAGTGGATGCCACCGAAGTAGCCGCGCACGGCGAGGTGCGTGCCGTCCGGGGAGAGGGCGGCGTCGGTGGCCCACAGGTCGACGGGGGCGATCGGCTTGAAGACGTTCGTGCCCGAGGGGGACAGCTCGGCCGGGCCCTCGTAGAGGTGGCCGCCGTCCTCCTTCTTGTCGATGATGTAGACGCGCCCCGTCTTCGGGTGCACGACCATCGACTCGGCGTTGCGCGGCCCGTCCGCGTACTTCACGACGTACTGCGTGGCCCGGATCGTCCGGTCCTTCAGCTCCTTCGGCTCGGGCAGCCGGTAGATCCACACGTACGGCCAGGTGCCGTCGAGGTTGTCGCCGATGTCGCCGACGTAGATCTGGTCGCCGGGCCCGATGGAGATGGCCTCCATGTCGCGGGGCTTGCCGATGCCGCTGAGGGTGACGGTGGCGACGGTCTCGCCGGTCCTGCCGTCCACGGCGTAGATCTGCGGGCCGTAGCCGCTGTCGTTGTGCGTCCAGTAAACGCCCGGATGCAGGTGCGAGGCCGCGAGACCGCTGGACTCCTTGATCCGTGGGTCCTTGATCGTGAACCCGTCGTCGCCGTCGGCGGCGAGGGCGGCGGGCGCGGCGAGCGCACCCGCCAGAAGGGCCCCGGCGAGCAGGGCGAACGGTCGGCGCATCCCCCAAGCCTGCCATCCCGCACGGATGTTCACACTGCGTGGTGGGCCTCACATCGCACCTCCCCCGTCCATCGTCCATGATGAGCGGATGCTCAGGTTCATGCCCGTCGGTGACTCCATGACGATCGGCAGCGCGAGCGAGTACACCTGGCGTTACCGCCTGTGGCAGCACCTGTGCGCGACGTACGGCGGTCCGTTCACCCTCGTCGGCCCGCGCGAGACGCTCTACGACAAGTCGGCGGACGCGCCGACCTCCCTCGCCTACGCCGATCCCGACTTCCCCCGCGCGCATCTGGCCGGCTGGGGCGAGGGCTGGGGGCACATGGTCCCGCTCGTCGGCGACGCGGTACGCGAGTGCCGCGCGGATGTGCTGCTGGTCTCGCTCGGCCTGATCGACCTGGGCTTCTACACGAACGCCGAGCAGACGGCGGTGCACGTGGAGGCCTTCGTGGCCCAGGCGCGGGCCGCCAACGCGCGCATCCGCGCGGTCCTGCTCCCGGTGATCACGAACATCCGCGCCGAGGCCGACCCGCTCTTCGCCGCGGAGGTGGACCGCTTCAACGAGCTGCTGGCCGAGACGGTGGCCCGCCTGGACGAACCCGGCTCCCCGCTGCTCCTGGCACCCCCGCCGCCGACGTACGACGTCCACACGGACACCTACGACGGCACCCACCCGAACGAGAGCGGCGAGCACAAGATCGCGGCGGCGTTCGCGGGGGCGCTGCACCAGAGGTGGGGGTGGGGTGGAGAGTACGAGGGGTGAGCCGCGTCGCCTCCTCTTGGCATATGCGCTGCCACCCGTGCCCTCGTCACTGTGCGTATCGTTGTACTGCGCGGCTGCGCTCGTCCACGGGGCAGCCGGGGAGGAGCGCCACGATGACCGTCCTGGAAGACAGGATCACGATGGCCGAGGAGAGCGACGAGCTGACTCTGGACGTGATGTTCGAGTGGCTCGAGAAGATGCCCGTCCCCGAGGGAACGAAGGTCGAGATCGTCGGGGGAAACATCTTCATGTCACCGCAACGTCACACCCACTGGCAGATCATCTTCGACATCGCCCGACAGCTGAGCGCCAAGTACCCGGCCAAGCGGCTGGCCTCGGACGTACGGATCGATTTTCCCGGGCGCCTGAACGGATTCGCCTGTGATGTCGCGGCGATGGCCGACCGCTCGGTGCAGGACGCCAAGGGCCGCTGGCACTACCGGGACATCGAGTTCGTGGCCGAAGTCATCTCCGAGAACACGGCCGCCAATGACTACGGTCCCAAGAAGCTCACCTACGCGCTCGCCGAAGTTCCCGTCTACCTCATCGCCGATCCGTACGAAGGCGAATGCCGCGTCTACACCCATCCCATGAACGGCGACTACACGACCGAGACGAAGCTCCCCTTCGGCGAGGACCTGGACCTCGCCGACACCCCGGTCGGCCTCGTCCTCAGGACCGGCGAGTTCCCCCGCGACTGACCACCGGCCGCCGGCGCCCCGTCCACAACTCCCCTTGCATCGAGCGCACTCCAAGACGTTGGCTTGGGGACCATGAGGTACACACAGCTCGGACGCACAGGACTCAAGGTCAGCCGACTGGTGCTCGGCACGATGAACTTCGGTCCGCAGACCGACGAGGCGGACAGCCACGCGATCATGGGCGCGGCACTGGACGCGGGGATCAACTTCTTCGACACGGCCAACGTCTACGGCTGGGGCGAGAACAAGGGCCGTACCGAGTCGATCATCGGCAACTGGTTCGCCAAGGGCGGGGACCGGCGCGACAAGGTCGTCCTGGCCACCAAGGTGTACGGGAACATGTCCCCGGACAACTCCAACGTCTGGCCCAACCACGACAAGCTCTCCGCCGTGAACATCCGGCGGGCCGTCGACGCCAGCCTCAAGCGGCTGCAGACCGACCACATCGACGTCTACCAGTTCCACCACATCGACCGGGACACCCCCTTCGAGGAGATCTGGCAGGCCGTCGACGTACTGATCCAGCAGGGCAAGATCCTCTACGTCGGCTCCTCCAACTTCCCCGGCTACAAGATCGCCCAGGCCAACGAGATCGCCGCGCGGCGCTCCGGCACCATCGGGCTCGTCAGCGAGCAGTGCCTGTACAACCTCGCCGAGCGGCGCGCCGAGATGGAGGTGATCCCGGCCGCGCAGGACTACGGCCTCGGGGTCATCCCCTGGTCGCCGCTGCACGGTGGGCTGCTGGGCGGTGTGCTCAGGAAGCAGGTCGAGGGCGGTCGGCGCGCTTCCGGCCGGTCCGCCGAGGCGCTCGCCGACACCGCCGTGCGCGACCGGATCCAGGCGTACGAGGACCTGCTCGACAAACACGGTCTCGAGCCCGGCGAGGTCGCGCTGGCCTGGCTGCTCACCCGGCCCGGCGTGACCGGCCCGATCGTCGGCCCGCGCACCGCCGAGCAGCTCGCGTCGGCGCTGCGGGCGGTCGAGCTGGAACTGAGCGGGGAACTGCTGGCCGGACTCGACGAGATCTTCCCGGGACCGGGTCCGTCGCCGGAGGCCTTCGCCTGGTAGGCACCTCCCGCGCCGCCCGAGCGGCCGTACCGTCCCTGGCGTCCGTGCTCCGCGTCACCTGCCGAGCGCGGACGCCAGGGCGACGACGGCGAACATCAGCACGAGCGCACCGGCCATGATCCGGTTCCGGGTTTTCGGGTCCACGTACTCGAGACTAACCGGCCGCCCGCAGTGGCCAGCGGCCGACCGGCTCGTAGCGGGGCTGCTCCCCCTGCACCCCGGACCTCGGCAGCAGGCTGCGCATGAGGACCAGCTCCTCCACGGTCCACGCACCGCTCGTGAAGTCCCGCAGCGCCTGGACGTACGGCCGTACGTCAAGGCCGTCCCGGCTGCGCGCCACCGTCAGGTGGGCCTGGTAGGGGCGGTGCTCCTTCATGGTCACACCCGCCTTCCGCGCCGCCGCCTCCGCGCGGTCGGCCAGCAGCCGCAGGGTCGCGAGGTCGCCCTCCGCCCCCGTCCACAGCGCCTTGCCGCGCCCGAACTGCCCTCCCCCGCGCAGGGCGAGCGAGAAGGCCCCGGTCCGGTGTGCGGCCTTCTCCAGGCGGGCCGACAGTCCGGGTACGACCTCCTCGCCGACCTCGCCGTAGAAGGCGAGCGTGAAGTGCCAGGCGGGCCGCTGCGTCCAGCGCAGCCGGTCCGCGCCCGGCAGCTTCCGCAACCCGGCGATCTCGTCCGCGAGCGCGCCGAGCACGTCCCGCGGGGGCAGTACGGCGGCGAACAGTCTCATGGGCCCAGTGTCCCGCCGCGCTCCCGGACGTGACCTGGTCACCGTGCGTATCGTTGTACCGCGCGGCTGCATGCGACCAGGCAGCAGCGGGGAGGAGCGGCACAGTGACTGTTCTGGCAGACAGGATCGAGATGGCCGACCAAAGCGACGAGCCCACACTCGACGACATGTTCGAGTGGCTGGAGCAGATGCACATCCCCGAAGGTTTCAAGACCGAGATCGTCGAGGGGGGCATCTTCGTGACGCCACAGCGGGACACCCACTGGGAGATCATCCTGGACATCGTCGAGCAGTTGCGCGCCAAGTACCCGCGCAAGCGCGTGAAGTCCGACGTCCGCATCGACTACCCCGGACACCTCAACGGCTTCTCGTCCGACGTCGTGGCACTCGCGGAGGGCGCCCGGAAGGACGAGAAGGGGCACTGGCGTCCTGGGGACGTCGAGCTGGTCGCCGAGGTGATCTCCCAGGGCACTGCCAGGAACGACTACGGCCCGAAGAAGGAAGCGTTCGCGGCCGCCGGAGTGCCGGTGTACCTGATCGTGGACCCGTACACCGGAACATGGCACCTGCACACCCTGCCCAAGGACGGCGAGTACCGCGGTGTCCTCAGCCTCGACTTCGGTGACGAGGTCGACCTGAACGACACCCCGGTCGGCCTCGTCCTCAAGACCGACGAGTTCCCCCGCGACTGACCGCCTGCCCGACGGACCGGACGCACCCGGGCTACGCCGCGGCGGCCAGTTGCTTTCGGTGGTGGCGGGGGACCAGGTCCACGCGGGGGTGTCCGCGGTTCCAGCCGAACGACAGGCGCAGACCGCCGGCGCGGGCCAGGACCAGGCCTATGGTGGCGGCCGCGGCGAGCGAGACGACACCGCCCGCGGCGAAGCCGACGCGGGCGCCGTAGGCGTCGGTGATCCAGCCGACGAGGGGCGCGCCCAGCGGTGTACCGCCCATGAAGACCATCATGAACAGGGCCATCACCCGGCCGCGCATGGCCGGGTCGGTGCCCATCTGCACCGCGGTGTTCGCCGTGACGTTGACCGTCAGGCCGAAGATGCCGATGGGCGCCATCAGCAGCGCGAACAGCCAGTACGACGGGGCCAGCGCGGCGACGATCTCCAGCGCGCCGAAGGCCGCGGCGGCCGCGATGAGCACGCGCAGCCGGGCGGTGCCGCGGCGGGCCGCGAGCAGGGCGCCGACCAGGGAGCCGACCGCCATCACGGTGTTGAAGAGGCTGTAGGCGCCGGCTCCGGAGTGGAAGACGTCCTCGGCGTAGGCCGACAGCCACACCGGGAAGTTGAAGCCGAAGGTGCCGATGAAGCCGACCAGGACGATCGGCCAGATCAGCTCGGGGCGGCCGGCGACGTAGCGCAGGCCCTCGCGGAGCTGGCCCTTGCCGCGCGGTGCGCGCTCGACGACGTGCAGCTCACGGGTGCGCATCAGCAGCAGGCCGACGATGGGGGCGACGAAGGACAGGCCGTTGGCGAGGAACGCCCAGCCGGTGCCCACGCCGGTGATCATCACGCCCGCTGCGGCGGGGCCGACCAGACGGGCGGACTGGAAGTTCGCGGAGTTCAGGCTGACCGCGTTCTGGAGTTGCTTCGGGCCGACCATCTCCGAGACGAAGGACTGGCGGGCCGGATTGTCGACGACCGTGGCGAGGCCCACCGCGAACGCGGCGAGGTAGACGTGCCACACCTGGACCTGGCCGGTGAGGGTGAGCACGGCGAGTGCGAGGCCGGTGACGGCCATGGCCGACTGGGTGACGAGCAGCGTGGGCCGCTTGGGCAGTCGGTCGACGAGGACGCCGCCGTAGAGGCCGAAGAGCAGCATCGGCAGGAACTGGAGGGCCGTGGTGATGCCGACGGCGGCCGAGGAGCCGGTGAGGCTCAGGACCAGCCAGTCCTGCGCGATGCGCTGCATCCAGGTGCCGGTGTTGGAGACGACCTGGCCCAGGAAGAACAGGCGGTAGTTCCTGACCCTCAGCGAGCTGAACATCGAGGACTTGCGGGGGGTGTCGGGGGCGGCGGGGGAATCGTGGGTGGTCGGTGCGGGGGCGGAGTCTGCTCCGGATCCCGTACTCAAAGGGGTTCGCCTCCTTGGCCGGCTGCTCACTCGCCGAGTGGTACGCGTTTTACAGGTGTGCGAGCTTCTCCAGTACGGGGGCGGCGGCGCTCAGTTTGGCCCACTCGTCCTCGTCCAGACCCTCGACCAGACCGGCCAGGAAGGCGTTCCGCTTGCGGCGGCTCTCCTCCAGCATGGTTTCGGCCTGGGCGGTCCTCGTGACCACCTTCTGACGCCGGTCCTCGGGGTGCGGCTCCAGGCTGACCAGCCCCTTGGCCTCCAGCAGCGCCACGATGCGGGTCATCGACGGCGGCTGCACGTGCTCCTTGCGGGCGAGTTCGCCCGGGGTGGCGCTCCCGCAGTTGGACAGGGTGCCCAGCACCGACATCTCGGTGGGGCTCAGCGACTCGTCGACGCGCTGGTGCTTGAGCCGACGGGACAACCGCATCACGGCGGAGCGCAGGGAGTTCACGGCGGCAGCGTCGTCGCCATGGGTGAGGTCCGGCATGTTCTTTAGCGTAACTCATTACTCTCTCTAAATACCACCGGGAACACGCCCTACGCCCGTGACTCCCGCCACTGAAGATCACATCACTCTTTCGAGTGATCCATGCCCGAAACACCACGCCTCGCGCGGGAAAGTCCCGCGACCCTCGTGCCCATGGGGACCAGTGTGCTCAGCCTGCGCATGGACCACGAGCTGCTCGAACGGCTCAGGTGCCACGCCGCCAAAAGAGGAATGAGCGTCCAGGACTATGTCGTCCGGACGCTCATTCGGGATGACTTCGACGAGCGGTTCCAGGCCGCCGTCGAGGAGACGAAGAGGTTCTACGGGGTCACATGACCCGCGCCGAACCGGGTCGGATCAGGTCAGGCCGAGGGCCGGCATCAGGTAGTAGAAGGCGAAGACCGCCGCCACCACGTACATCGCCACCGGGACGTCCTTGCCGCGGCCGGCCGCCAGGCGCAGCACCACGAAGGTGATGAAGCCCATGCCGATGCCGTTGGTGATCGAGTAGGTGAACGGCATCATCACCATCGTCACGAAGGCCGGGATGGCGATCGTGTAGTCCGCCCAGTCGATCTCCTTGACCGAACCGGACAGGATCAGGAAGCCCACCGCGAGCAGGGCCGGGGTGGCCGCCTGGGACGGCACCATGGTGGCGATCGGGGTCAGGAACAGCGCCACGGCGAACAGGGCACCGGTGACGACGTTGGCGAAGCCGGTCCTGGCGCCCTCGCCGACGCCCGCCGTCGACTCCACGAAGCAGGTGGTGGCGGAGGAGGAGCTGGCGCCACCGGCGGCGACCGCGATGCCGTCGACGAAGAGGACCTTGTTGATGCCGGGCATCTGCCCCTGGGCGTCGGTCAGCTTCGCCTCGTCGCTGATGCCCATGATCGTGCCCATGGCGTCGAAGAAGGTCGACAGCAGCACGGTGAAGACGAAGAGGACGCCGGTGAGCACGCCGACCTTCTCGAAGCCGCCGAACAGGCTGACCTTGCCGAGCAGGCCGAAGTCGGGAGTGGAGAACGGGCTGCCCGGCCACTTCGGGGTGGTCAGACCCCAGGACGGCACCTTGGCGACGGAGTTGATCACGACCGCCAGGACGGTCATCGCGACGATCGAGATCAGGATCGCGCCGGGCACCTTGCGCAGGATCAGCGCCAGCGTGAGCAGCGCGCCCAGGATGAAGACGAGAACGGGCCAGCCGTTGAGGTGACCGTCGGCGCCGAGCTGGAGCGGGACGGTGGTGTGGGCGGCGTCCGGGATGCGGGAGACGAAACCGGAGTCGACGAGCCCGATCAGCATGATGAACAGGCCGATACCGATGGCGATGCCCTTGCGCAGGCCGAGCGGCACGGCGTTCATCACGCGCTCGCGCAGGCCGGTGGCGACCAGCAGCATCACCACGAAGCCGGCGAGGACGACCATGCCCATGGCGTCCGGCCACGACATGCGCGGCGCCAGCTGGAGCGCGACGACCGTGTTGACGCCGAGGCCTGCGGCGAGCGCGATCGGCACATTGCCGATGACACCCATGAGGAGAGTGGTGAACGCGGCGGTCACGACGGTGGCGGTGACCAGCTGGCCGTTGTTGAGCTGGTGCCCGTACATGTCCTTCGCGCTGCCCAGGATGATCGGGTTCAGCACGATGATGTAGGCCATCGCGAAGAAGGTGGCGAAACCGCCGCGGACCTCCCGGGACAGGGAGCTGCCCCGCTCGGAGATCTTGAAGTAGCGGTCGAGAGCGCCGTACGGGGGTGGCGTTCCCGGCTGCTCGGGGGCGGAAGCCTTGGCGGTGGCCGAGGTGGGCATGCGGGTGACCTCAAAGGTGCGGGTGGGTACGGGGTTCCGGGCCGGACCGAGGATCAAACCAAACCGACAACCAACAGGTTCCCCCAGGTCCCTGTCGCGACTCTGTTGGTGATTCCTACGAAGAGAAGTGGCCAGACTCGGACCGTTTCAGTATGAACATATGAAGCCGAAAAGACCATCTCCGCGCGTAGACAACGGTCCTGCCAGGGGCGGGACGCTTCTCATCCGGGCCCCGTAAGCTGACCCCCATGGCGAAGTGGACCCCCAAGCACGAGGCGCCGGAGCCCCTGGAGGGCCCCGTGGTCGCCACCATCACCGGCGGCACGATCGTGTGGTTCGTCCTCTTCCTGGCCCAGCTCCCCTTCTACGGCTGGTTCCACGACCACGGTCACACCTGGTGGCTGTGGACGTGCCTGGCCGGCGGGGGCCTCGGCCTGATCGGCATCTGGTACGTCCGCAAGCGGGACGCCGCCATCAAGCGGGCGGGGCTGCCGCAGCAGTCGACGTCCGCGGAATAGGCGGACCCGCGCACCCGACGTGAGGGGGCGGGCCGGGGCAGGGTGCGCCTGCCCCGGCCGAAGGCCCCCGGACCGGGACCGCCTGCGTCAGCGGACGACGTCGGTGCCGAGGGCGGCGTCGTCGATCTCGGCCGCGAACGGAGCGCCCTCCCAGTCACCGGCGACGGTGACGGCACGAGCACCGCACAGACCGGCGATCCGGAGGCGCTCGGCCGCGTCCTCTCCGGCGAGCACCGCGCTGAGGTAGCCGGCGGCGAACGCGTCTCCGGCGCCCACCGGGTCGACCACGGCGACCGGCTGGGGCCGCTGCCGGTGGACGACCCCGTCGACGCACGCGACGCTGCCGGCGGAGCCGAGCTTGATCACGACTTGGCCGGGACCGAGTGCGGCGATGGCCCTCGCCTGCGCCTCGGGGTCCTTCTCGTCGGTGAACAGCAGGGCTTCCTCGGTGGTCGCGAAGAAGATGTCGGCCTTGCCGAGCAGATGGCCGAGGACCGGGCGGGCCCGGTCCTGCGGCCACAGCCGGGAGCGGAAGTTGACGTCGAAGGAGACGGTGACACCGTGCTCCTCGGCGAGGGCGACGGCCCTGCGCACCGCGTCGGACGCGGACGCGCTCAAGGCTGGCGTGATGCCGGTGACATGCAGGATCCTCGCGCCGGCGATCACGGCCTCGTCGAGATCGGCGGGCGCGAGCCGGGAACCGGCGCTGTGCGTGCGGTAGTAGCTGACCTGCACCCGGCCCGAGGCCTGGCGGGTCTTCAGCATCAGGCCGGTCGGCGCGGGATCGCGCACGATCGACGTCGACACGGCCTCGGCGCGCAGTTCCCGGGCGATGAGCTCGCCGACCTCGTCCGTGCCCAGCCGGCCGATCCAGTGCGCGGCGCGGCCGAGCCGGGCCAGACCTATGGCCACATTGCTCTCGGCGCCGCCGAAGCCGAGCCGCAGGGTCGGCTGCCGGATCAGCGGCACGTTCGCCGACTGGGTGAGCAGCCCGATGGACTCGCCCAGGGTGACGACTTCGGGACCCATCGCGCTCACACCGCTTCCTCGATCGACTTGAACAGGGTGGCCGCGCGCCGGGCGATCACCGATACGTCGCCGTCGCGCAGCGCGCTGCCGGTGAGCGCGCCGCCCAGGCTGACCGCGACCGCCCCGGCGGCCACGTACAAGCCGGCGGTCTCCACGGTGATCCCTCCCGACGGGACGAACGGGATGCCGGGGAACGGTTCGCGCAGGCTGCGCAGGTGGGCGGGGCCGCCGGTCGCGGCGGGGAAGATCTTCACGGCGTCCGCGCCGAGGGCGTGGGCCCGCAGCACCTCGGACGGCGTCCAGGCGCCGACGATGCTCGGTACCCCGTGCGCGGACGCGATCCGGGGCAGCTCGTCCACCAGGCCGGGAGACACGGCGAACCCGGCTCCGGCGTCGATCGCGGCGCGGGTGAGGGCCTCGTCGGTGAGGGTGCCGGCGCCGATCACCGCGTCGGCCGAGAACTGCCTGACGGTCCGTTCCAGGACCGCCGGGAAATCCGGGGTGGTGGCGGTCAGTTCGATCGTTCGCACTCCGGCGCGTATGAGCGCGGCCACGGTGGTGGCGAGGTGCTCGGTCGTCGCGGGACGCAGGACGGCCACGACACGGGTCTCGGTCAGGGCCACGGGCAGGTGCAGGGGGGCCGCCGATTGGGCCACGGAACAGCTCCTTCTCACAACAGGGTGCTGGGGGCGGACTGCCTGGTCGCCTTCGACGAGGCAGGACACGCCGTTGGTCGGGTGTGGTCAGCGGAACCTGGTCGGGCTTCGGCCGCGCCGCGCGAGCGGGTTCCGGCCGGGTCAGTCATCGGGGCGCCGTGGTCATCCGCGGCCTCCCCACCGCTGCGAGATGTCGCGGGCCGCCGCTCTCACCAGGGGCACCACCTGCGAGACCCGCTCCGGTGGCATGCGTTCCTCGGGCGCCGACACGCTGATCGCATGGGTCGCGGCTCCGGTCACGTCGAAGACCGGGGCGGCGACGCAGCGCACCCCCGCCTCGTTCTCGACGTCGTCGATCGCCCAGCCGCGGGCACGGGACCTGGCGAGCTCGGCGCGCAGCGCGTCGCCGTCGGTGATGGTGTTCTCGGTGCGCGGGGCCATGCCCGCCGCGATCACCGCGTCGACCACGGCGTCGTCGGCGTAGGCCAGCATGGCCTTGCCGACGCTGGTGCAGTACGCCGACTGGGTGCTGCCGACCCGCGAGGCCATCCGCACGGGAAGCGGGCTGTCGACCTTGTCGACGTAGACCACGTGCGGGAAGTCCGCCGTGACCACGTGAACGGTCTCGCTCGTCGCCTCCGACAGGCCCTTCAGCACGTCGCGGGTGTCGCGGTGCGGGTCGTTCCCGGCGAGATACACCTGGCCGAGCTGGGCGTTGCGCCAGCCGAGCCGGTACGCGCCGCTCGGCAGGACCTGGACGAAGCGGGCGTCGACGAGCGGTTGGAGCAGACGCAGCACCGTGGACTTGCTCAGGCCCTGCTGTGCGGCCAGCTCGGTGAGCGTGCAGCCGCGGCCCTCGACGTCGTCGCCGAGCCTGATGAGGATTCCGAGCGCCCGGCGCAGCGAGGCCGAGTTGTTGCGTGCGCCGGGGGTGGGGGCGAGCCGGTCGGTCAAGACGAGCCTCCTCGTCGAATCGCGCGGCCGGCCGTGGCGTTGCGCAGGTGGCCGTCGCGGAGTGCGAACGCGCCACCGATCACCACGTGGTCCACACCGTCCGCGAACTGCAGTGAGTCGTCGTAGGTTGCCAGATCGGCGACGCGGCCGGCATCGAGCACGACCAGATCGGCGATCTTCCCCGTCGCGATCAGGCCACGGTCCCCGAGCCCGAACCGGGCCACCGCCCGTGTCGACAGGTGCTGGACCGCGTCCGTCCAGCTCCAGTTGGCGCGCTCCATCACCTGGTCGCGCAGGAACCGGGCGAACGCGCCGTAGGCCCGGGGGTGCGGGGCGCCGCCCATGAAGATGCCGTCCGAGCCGGCCATGTGCACGCGGTGCTGGGCGAGTTCGCTGACGTCGTCGTCGGTGTTCGCGGCGGGTTGCTGCACCAGGCAGCCGACCCCCAACTCGCAGTCGACCAGCAGGTCGCAGATCAGCTCGCCGACCGGCCGGTCCACCGTGGCGGCCACCTCGGTCAGGCGGCGCCCCTCGGCCCATCTCCAGGAAGGGGCGGCGGTGTAGGCGAGGATCACCCGCTCCGGCAGGTCTCCGAGGGTGGGGAACCAGGTCCGGCCCAGTTCCCGGCGGGTGGCGGGATCCTTCAGCAGGGCGAGCGTCCCGCCCGAACGGCCGGTCTGGAGTTCCGGAGGCAGGGTGAGCATCGACAGGATGGTGCTGCCGCGTGTGTAGGGGTAGCTGTCGAAGCTGAAGTCCAGTCCGGCGTCGAGGGCGGAGTCGAGCAGCGGCCGCAGGGCGGCGGCCGGGCCGTGGAAGTGCGAGACATGGGTGGCGACGCCGCTTCGCGCCGCGATCCGTCTCAGTTCCTCGATGCCGGTGTGCGCGTGTTCCTCGTATCCGCGCATGTGGGAGACGTGCACCGCGCCGGCTTCGGCCACCGGGCGGCACAACTCGGCGAGTTCCGCCGCGTCGGCGAAACCGCCGGGGACGTACTCGAGGCCGGTCGACAGCCCGACCGCTCCGTCGGCCAGTCCGCGGGCGACCAGCGCGCGCATGCGCCGGAGTTCGTCCGCCGTCGGCGTGCGCGGCGCGAAACCGGCGACCTGGGCGCGGATGTTGCCGGCGGGCACCAGGGCCGCCGCGTTGACGCCGATGCCGGTGTCGAAGTGGGCCAGGAGTCCGGCCGTCGACGCGTCGGCGGAAAGGGCGCCGGGCCGCGGTCCGTTGACCGCCGAGAAGTAGCGGTCGAGTTCGCCGGCGGTGGCGGCGCAGGACGGTGCGAAGGAGACGCCGTCCTGTCCGACGACGACGGTGGTCACGCCCTGCCGCAGATGGGCCTCGGTCACGGCCGGGTCGCCGAGGCGGCCGTCCGCGTGGCTGTGGGCGTCGACGAAGCCGGGCAGCACCAGGCGCCCGGAGACGTCGACGACCTCGGTCGCGGCGGCCGCGTACCGCCTGGCGTCCGGGCCGACGTGGACGATGCGCTCGCCGCGGACCGCGACATCCGCCACGCGGGGTGGCCCGGAGCCGCCGTCGACCACCGTCCCGCCGCAAAGGACCAGATCGGGGGGTGGTTCTGAGGTCGCGTCAGTCATCGTCACCTCGGAAGGCCGGCCGTCGGCTCATGGGTGTCTTCCCCTTTCGCTCGGCCTGCAGGGTCTTGCGCCGATTACGCCAAGCATTGTATTCATGCCCCGTGCACTGCAAGACCAAGTTCTGCACTGCACAACGTAATTGGGGTCGCGCTCACCCAGGGCGCAGGTGAAACGAGGATCGAATGCCCCCAGCGCGCAAACGCGCCATCGCGGCGAGTGCTCCGTGCCTCGCAGCCGCCCTTCTGCTGTCGGCCTGCTCCGCGCCGATGGCCGACAGCGCGCGGCCGGACGGCCTGGTGGTGGCCGAGACGACGGCGCCCAGCACCCTGGACCCGCAGGGCTCCAGCATGTACGCCGACCGGTTCGCCTGGCAGCTCTCCTACGAGTGCCTCTACACCACGACCGCCGACGGCCGGGTCGAGCCCGCCCTCGCCACCGGCTACGACGAGTCGGCGGACGGTCTGACCTACACCTTCACGCTGCGCCACGGTGTGCGCTTCCACAACGGCTCTCCGCTCACCGCCGACGACGTCGTCTACTCCTTCGACCGGCTGCACAAGGGCTCGGACGGCATCGACGAGGAGCTGTTCCCGACGCTGAAGGGCGTCGAGAAGGTCGACGCCGAGAAGGTCAGTTTCAAGCTGAAGACTCCGGACGCCGGATTCATCAACAACATGGCCAACCCCCTGGTGTGGGGGTGCGCGATCATGAGCCGGCACGCCGACGCGTCCAACCCGGCCACCACCATGGTGGGAACCGGGCCGTGGAAGCAGACGTCGTACCGCGCCAACAGCGAACTACGGCTGGAACGCAACGACGACTACTGGGGCAAGAAGGCCGCCGCGCCCGCCCTCTCGGTGCTGTACATCCCCAATGTCGCCACCCAGGTGGCCAATCTCCAGGTCGGCAAGATCGACCTGATGTTCCCCGACGCGGCGAGCGCCGCGGCCCTGAAGGGCCGCCACGACGTGGCCCTCGACAAGGTCGAGACCGACTCGACGATCTTCCTCCAGATCAACAACCTCCGTAAGCCGCTGGACAACCAGCTCGTACGGCAGGCGCTGGCACTCGCCGTCGACCGCGGGGAGCTGGCCGAGGGCGCCTACCACGACGGTGCCCGGCCGAGCGTCTACATCCCGCCGTCGTCGGCCTGGGCACCCTCCGTCGACCGGCTGCCGTACTCCCAGCCGGACCTCGACCGGGCCAAGAAGCTGCTGAGCCGGGCCGGCTATCCGCACGGGTTCTCCACCACGCTCATGTACATCAGCGGGTACGACCCGGGCACCGACAACCTGATGACCCTGATGCAGGCCCAGCTCGCCCGGGTGGGGATCAAGGTCAAGCTGCTGCCCCTGGAGCGGGCCGCCTGGAGCTCCAAGCTGACCGGGCCGGACTACGACCTCTCCTGGAACGCGCAGTCGTACTACTCCAACCCGATCCAGTACGTGCTGCCCGCCGAGGGCCGGCAGGGTCCGACGCCCGCGGAGCTGCGGAAACTGCTCGACGACGCCCGCGCCGCCGGCGACCAGGCCGCCTACCAGCAGGCACTGACGAAGATCTCCGAGTACGAGGCGACGCACGTCTACCCGACCGTCACCCTGCTCGCCACCAACACGTTCGCCGCCTACCGAAACGTCCTCGACCACGTGACGGTACCGCCGAGCCAGAGCCGCACCTTCCTGACCGACGTGACGAAGGAGTAGCGCGATGACGACCGCGCAGACAGCGCCCGGCGCACCCGCCGACACGGCAGCCCTCTCGGTACGCGATCTGACCATCGGCTATCGACGCGGCGACCGCGAAGTCCCCGCCGTCGTCGGGGCGGGCTTCGAGATCTCCGCCGGCGAACGGGTCGCCCTCGTCGGTGAATCCGGGTCGGGCAAGTCGACCCTGGCCTCGGCGATCCTGCGGACCCTGCCCGACAACGCGAACGTCGTGTCCGGGTCGATCTCGCTCGGGGGACGCGACCTGCTCCGCCTCGACCCGGCCGGCCTGCGCGGGATCCGCTCCACGCGGATCGCGCGGGTGCCGCAGGACCCCCTCGCCAGCCTCAACCCCGTCTTCCCCGTCGGCAAGCAGCTGACCGACGTCGTCCGGGCCCATCACGCGGTGTCCAGGAGCGAGGCGACCGGCATCGCCGAGGAGATCCTCCGCCAGGTCGGGCTGCCCGATGTCGCGGTGAAGCGCCGCAGCTTCCCCCACGAGCTCTCCGGCGGTATGCGCCAGCGGGTGCTGATCGCCATGGCGCTCATCAACCGGCCCCAGCTGCTGATCGCCGACGAGCCGACCACCGCGCTCGACGCCACGGTCCAGGCGCAGATCGTCGACCTGCTGCGCACCCGCGTCACCGCCGCGGGGATGTCGCTGCTGCTCATCACCCACGACATCGGCATCGTCGGCGAACTGTGCACCCAGGTCATGGTGATGTACCGCGGCCAGATCATCGAGCAGGGCCCGGTGACGGACGTTCTCACCAACCCCCGGCACGACTACACCGCCTCACTGCTCGCGGCCGCACGCGGAGAGCCGAAGGCGTACCGCAGAGAACCAGGAGTGACCGCATGACCAGCCCTACGACGGCCGAGGCGCCCAGCCGCGTGCTCCAGGTCGACAGCGCGCGGAAGTACTTCCCGGTCCGCCGGGCCAGGCTCCGCGACCCGCGCCGCCACGTCCACGCCGTGGACTCCGTGACCCTGGCCCTCGGCGCCGGCCGGACCCTCGGGATCGTCGGCGAGTCCGGGTGCGGCAAGTCGACCCTGGGCCGGGTGATCGTCGGGCTCGAACGGCCCGACGCCGGCACCGTGCGGGTCGGCGTGGACGCCGCCGCCGCGGGCACCCCCCGCGCCCTCGGAGTCGTCCAGGCGGTGTTCCAGGACCCGGCCAGCGCGCTGGACCCGCGCATGACCGTCCGGCAGAGCATCGGGGAGGCCCTTCCCGACGTGGACCGGGCCACCCGCGCGCGGCGGGTCGTGGAAGCACTGGAGGAGGTCGGACTCACCGAGGAGTACGCCGACCGCTACCCCCACGAGCTGTCCGGCGGGCAGCAGCAGCGGGTCTGCATCGCCCGCGCGGTGGTGGGCCGCCCGGAGCTGATCCTGCTCGACGAGGCGGTCACCTCGCTGGACGCCTCCTTGCAGGCGCAGGTGCTCGACCTGCTGAGCCGGCTCCAGGAACGCACCGGCGTGGCCTACGTGTTCATCTCGCACGACCTGCGGGCCGTGCGCCGGTTCAGCGACCAGGTGGCCGTGATGTACCTCGGCCAGCTGGTCGAGGTCGCCCCGGCCGCCGACTTCGACGCCGGGCTGCTGCACCCGTACTCGGTGGCCCTGCGGTCCACCGAACCGAGCCTCCCCGGCGACGACGGGCCGCGGCTGCCGAGAATCGTCCTGGACGGCGAGCCCCCCAGCGCGATCGACCCGCCGCCCGGCTGCCGGTTCGCCGCGCGCTGCCCCGTGGCGGAGGCCCGCTGCCGGGAGACGCTGCCGGAACTGGTCGAGGAACGCCCCGGCCACCTCGTCCGCTGCGTCAAGCCGGGAGCGCTCACCCCCGCCTCGGACTCGGGAGAGGCCGCCTGATGCTGCTCTACACGCTGCGCAAACTGGTGGGCGCCGCCGCCGTCCTGCTCGCGCTCTCCGCACTCGTCTTCATCGCCGGCCGTGCCCTCACCCCCGGTGACGCGGCACAACTGATCGCCGGCTCCAAGGCCAGCCCCGAGACGATCGAGAACATCAGGCACTCCCTGGGCCTGGACCAGCCGATCCTCGAGCAGTACCTGAACTGGCTGGGCGACGCCCTGCGCGGGGACTTCGGCACCTCGCCGTTCTCCGGTCAGGCCAACCGCGACGTGATCCTCCAGCAGGCCCCGGTCTCCCTGGAACTGGCGCTGCTGGGCCTGCTCATCGCCGTGGTCATCGGCATCCCCGCCGGTGTGTACGCCGCCACCCGCGCACGGTCGGCCCGCGTCTGGGCCGTACGGCTGCCGCTGCTGTTCGCGTTCGCCTTCCCGGCGTTCGTCTCCGGCTCGTTCGCGCTGTACGCGGCCACGCACTACTTCCCGAACCTGTACTCGCCGAGCTACATCCCGGTCGACGACGGCCTGATCGCCAATGTGCAGACCATGCTGCTGCCGGCGCTGGCCGTGGGCATCCCCACCGCGCCGCTGATCATGCAGATGACCCGGTCCTCCATGCTGGAGGTGCTGGCCGCCCCGCACATCTCGACCGCGCGCACCAACGGCATCGCCGAATGGCGCATCACGTACGTCTACGCGCTGCGGACGGCACTGCCTCCCGTGCTCACCCTGATCGGCATGATCTTCGGGCTGCTGGTCGGTGGCCTCTTCATCGTCGAACAGATCTTCAGCCTGCCGGGTCTCGGCCGCGGCATCCTCGGCTCCATCGAGATGCGCGACTTCACCCAAGCGACCGGGCAGGCACTCGTGCTCGCCGCGGCCTTCATCCTGGGCAACCTGGTCGTGGACCTGGTGCTCCCGCTCGTCGACCGCCGTATCGCGCGCTCCTAGGAATCCGCCATGACTTCAACCCCGGAACGCACTCCGACTCAGGGCACCACGTCCACCGACTCGTCCGCCCCGTCCGCCCCGTCCGCCCCGTCCGCCTCGTCCGCCTCGTCGAAGGGCAGTAGCGCCGGACCCCGCGCCGTGCGCCGGCGCTGGCCGATACGCGGCATCCTCGCCAACGCGGCCTTCGCCGTGCTCGTGCTCTACGTGCTGGCCGCGCTCCTCGGGCCGCTGATCGCCCCCTACGCGCCGAACGAGCTCAACGCCGGTCCGCGGCTCGTCGGACCTTCGGCCAGTCACCTGTTCGGGACCGACGCCCTCGGCCGCGACCAGTTCTCCCGGGTGATCGCCGCCGCCCGCCCCGCGGTCGAGGCCGCCCTGATCTCGGTCACCTTCGCCATCGTGGTGGGCACCGCGATCGGCACCGCCGCGGGCTTCCTGCGCGGTGTGACGGACGGGATCCTGTCCCGCGTCACCGACCTGCTGTTCGCCATTCCGGAGTACCTCCTGGCGATCCTGGTGCTCGCCATCATGGGCAGCGGGCTGGTCAACGCGGCACTCGCCATCGGCCTGGTCATCATCCCGCGCTTCGCCCGGATCGCCCGGGGAGCGACGATCGAGGTCGCCGGGCGCAGCTACATCGACGCGGCACGGCTGTGCGGCCGCGGGAGATGGTGGATCCTGCGCCGCCACATCCTGCCCAACATCAGCTCGCCGCTGGTCATCATGACCGCCATCAACCTGTCCACCGCCGAGGGCGCCTACGCGGCGCTCAGCTTCCTCGGCTTCGGCGTCGCGCCCCCGGACGCCGACTTCGGCAGCATGATCTCGGCCGCGCAGCAGTACATGCTCACGGAACCGTGGCTGGCGGCGTACCCGGCGCTCGCGTTCGTCGCGCTCGTGCTCGCGTTCAACCTGCTCGGTGACGCGCTGCGCGACCAGCTCGATCCCCGCAGCCGTACGGCGGCCGGCGCGTGAACCGCGCCGACCGCGGAACGAACCCCGAATCTGGAGAGACCCCCGTGCCCGACCTGCGCGCCCGGCTCGATTCCGCCGTCCCCGACCTGCTCGCCGAGCACCGTGTCCCCGGTGCCGCGGTGGGGGTCGCCCTGGACGGCCGGACCTGCGCCACCGGTTATGGCATCACCAACGTGGCCCACCCGATCGCCGTCGACGAGAACACCCTCTTCCAGGTGGGCTCGATCTCCAAGACACTGCTCGGCGCCGTCATCGGCCGGCTTCTGGAGCAGGGCGTCCTGGAACTCGACGCACCCGTCGCCCCGCTCCTCGGCCCGGACTCGGGCCTCGACGAGCGCATCACCCTGCGCCACACGATCACGCACACCTCCGGCATCGACGCCCAGAACATGATCGCCGACGCGCCGCGGCTGCTGGCCGGCCACGCCGACGACAGCATCCAGGCCTCGCTGCGGCACTTCGCCGGCCGGCCGCTGATGTTCGACCCGGGCACGAACTTCACCTACAGCGGCCCCGGCATCATGGTCGCGGCCGCCGCCGTCGAGCGCGCGACCGGCCGGCACTACGCCGACCTGCTCCGCGAGCTGGTGATCGAGCCCGCCGGCATGGAACTGACCTGCACGTCGGCCGACGAGGCGATCTTCCACCGGGTGGCCGCGCCCCACGGCCACGGCCCCGACCGCTCCCCGGAGCTCCTGGTCGACCGCGGCTGGCAACGGCACTGGCAACTGCCCGGCTGGGACGTGCCGGGCGGCGGCGTCGTCTCCAGCGCCGGCGATCTGCTGCGGTACGCCGCCTGGTCGGTCTCCGAGGCGGCCCCCAAGCGCCTCTTCGAGCCCCTGGCGAGCCAGGGCATCGCGGGCCACGACATCGGACTGGCCTGGCACCTCGGCGAGACCGGCGGCCGTCCGGCCATGTCGCACAGCGGCCTGACCATCGGGTACGCCTCACGGCTCGTGCTCGTACCGTCCACCGGACTGGCGTACGCCGTCCTGACCAATTCGCTGCACGGCGAGGAGTTCATCCGCGACCTGGAGAAGGTGATCCTGGACGCGGCGGGCGTCGACACCACGGCCGCGAGCACCCGGCCGGTGCCCTCCGACCTCGCCGAGGCGCTCCAGGGCACCTACGACTGCGGCTTCTACGGGACCGTCTCGATCGTCCCGGGCGCCCGCCCCGGAGAGCTGGCGATCATCGCCAACGGCGCGCGGGCCGAGGAGGACCAGTACGTCATCGAGCTGGAAGGCGCCGACCGGGCCGTGCTCGCCGGCCCCGACTCGCTCGTCACGCTGTCCGAGGACGGTGCGCAGGGCTCGCTCGTCGGCTTCGTCCGCGAGGACGACGGGACCGTCTCCGCCATCCGCTACCACGGCCGGCTGGACCGCCGCATCGCCTGACCCCACGTCAGGGGTGGGACGGCCGTCCTCGGGGCCCGCGCCCCGGGGACGGCCGTCCCGTCGTGCACCGCCCGTACGACCGACGTACGAGGCCTCTCCTCCCCAGGTCGGATCTTCCACCCCCTCGACGAGTAAAGCCGCACAACCGCACGTACCGTCGAATGCATGACGCATATCGACGCGGGCGCGGAGCTCGACCCGGTGCACCCCGTGCCCGTCCCGGTCGTCCGGACGACCGGACTCACCTCCGCCGAGGTCGCGGAGCGCATCGCCCTCGGCGAGATCAACGACGTGCCGGTGCGCAGCAGCCGCTCCCTCCCCGAGATCGTCCGCGCCAACGTCTTCACCCGGTTCAACGCGATCATCGGCGTCCTGTGGGTGATCACCCTCTTCGTCGCCCCGATCCAGGACGGCCTGTTCGGCTTCGTGATCATCGCCAACACGGGCATCGGCATCATCCAGGAGTGGCGGGCGAAGAAGACCCTCGACTCGCTCGCCGTCATAGGCGAGGCCCGCCCCACGGTGCGCCGCGACGACACCGCCGTCGAGATCGCCACCTCCGAGATCGTCCTCGGCGACCTCATCGAGATCGGCCCCGGCGACAAGGTCGTCGTCGATGGAACCTGTGTCGAGACCGACGGGCTGGAGATCGACGAGTCCCTGCTCACCGGCGAGGCCGACCCCGTCGTCAAGCGGCCCGGCGACCGTGTGATGTCCGGCAGTTTCGTCGTCGCCGGCGGCGGCGCCTTCCAGGCGACCAGGGTCGGCCGCGGCGCCTACGCCGCCCAGCTCGCCGAGGAGGCCTCCCGCTTCACGCTCGTGCACTCCGAGCTGCGCACCGGCATCTCCACCATCCTCAAGTACGTGACCTGGATGATGGTCCCGACCGCGATCGGCCTGGTCATCAGCCAGCTCGTGGTGAAGAACAACGACCTCAAGGAATCCGTCGCCCGCACCATCGGCGGCATCGTCCCCATGGTCCCCGAGGGGCTGGTCCTGCTCACCTCCGTCGCCTTCGCCATCGGCGTGATCCGGCTGGGCCGCAAGCAGTGCCTCGTGCAGGAGCTGCCCGCCATCGAAGGCCTCGCCCGCGTCGACACGGTGTGCCTGGACAAGACCGGCACCCTCACTGAGGGCGGCATGGACGTCACCGAGCTGAGGTCGCTGGACGGCTACGACGAGTCGTACGTGCGCAAGGTGCTCGGCGCGCTCGGCGAGTCCGACCCGCGCCCCAACGCCTCCCTCCAGGCGATCATCGCCGCGTACCCGGACAGCGAGGAGTGGCGCTGCGTGGAGTCGCTGCCCTTCTCCTCGGCCCGCAAGTACAGCGGCGCCAGCTTCAGCGAGGGCGACGGCGATTCCAGTACGTGGCTGCTGGGCGCCCCGGACGTGCTGCTGCCCGCCGAGGCCCCCGCGCTCGCCGAGACCGGGCGGCTGAACGAGCAGGGCCTGCGCGTGCTGCTGCTCGCCCACGCCGCCCGCGACCTGGACGACCCGGAGGTGGCCAGGAGCGTCCGGCCGGCCGCGCTCGTGGTGCTGGAGCAGCGGCTGCGGCCCGACGCCGCCGAGACCCTGCGCTACTTCGCCGAGCAGGACATCCGCGCCAAGGTCATCTCCGGCGACAACGCGGTGTCCGTGGGCGCGGTCGCCGCGAAGGTCGGCCTCGACGGGACCGCCGTCGACGCCCGCCGGCTGCCCGCCGGGCGGGACGAGATGGCCCCGGTGGTGGACGAGGGCACGGTGTTCGGGCGGGTCACCCCGCAGCAGAAGCGGGACATGGTGGGCGCGCTCCAGTCACGCGGGCACACGGTCGCGATGACCGGCGACGGCGTGAACGACGTGCTGGCACTGAAGGACGCCGACATCGGCGTGGCGATGGGCTCGGGCTCGGAGGCCACCCGGGCGGTCGCGCAGATCGTGCTGCTGAACAACAGCTTCGCCGTCCTGCCGTCCGTGGTCGCCGAGGGGCGTCGGGTGATCGGCAACATCACCCGGGTCGCGACCCTGTTCCTGGTGAAGACGGTCTACTCGGTGCTGCTGGCGGTACTGGTGGTCTGCTCGCAGGTGGAGTATCCGTTCCTGCCCCGTCATCTGACCCTGCTGTCCACGCTGACCATTGGCGTCCCGGCCTTCTTCCTGGCCCTCGCCCCGAACACGGAACGGGCCCGGCCCCACTTCGTACGGCGGGTCATGCGCTACGCGGTACCGGGCGGGGCGGTGGCCGCCGTGGCGACCTTCGTGACGTATCTGGTCGCCCGCGACCACTACACCGGCCCGGGCGCCCTGGACGCGGAGACCAGCGCGGCCACGCTCACGCTGTTCCTGGTCTCGATGTGGGTCCTGGCGATCGTCGCCCGCCCCTACACCTGGTGGCGGATCGCGCTGGTGGCCTCCATGGGCGCGGCGTTCCTCGTCGTCCTGGCCGTGCCCGCGTTCCAGGACTTCTTCGCCCTGAAACTGGAGGGCACGGCCATGCCGTGGCTCGCGGTGGGCATCGCGGTGGTGGCGGCGGCCGTCCTGGAGTTCCTGTGGAAATGGACCGGCCGCCGCTTCCCCGTCTAGCGGATTACTTCGTCACGCGGACCAGGTCACCCGCGGCGTTGACTGCCGGGGTGGTGGTGTTGCCCACGAAGATGAAGCGGTAGTAGCCGTCGACGGTGGCCTTCGTGGTGGTCTTGAGGGCGCCCGTGGAGTTCGTCTTGACGGTCTTCAGCGTCTTGTAGGTGGTGGTGCCCTTCTTACGGAACTGAAGCTGCACCGCCTGACCGCTGTACCCCGAGTACTTGCCGCTCTCCCAGTTGGCCCGGGACAGCTTGCCGGTGACCGTGACGGTCTTGCCCTTCTTCACCGGCTTGGGCTTGGCGCCGGTGGTCAGCTTGGAGTTGCGCTGCACCAGCGTGGTGCCGAGGCCGCCCTTCTCGGCAACACCGACCTTGCTCCAGTCGAAGTCGCGGGACTCGGGGTCCTGGCCGTTCCACGCGACGGCCACGGCGCCCGCGCGCCAGGTACCGGCGTCGACGTTCCGCAGTTCCCCGTCGGCCGGGTAGATGTCGATCTTGCCCTTGCAGTTGGCCGTGGTCGCCGAGGTGACGGAGCAGGTGGCCGGGAGGTCGCCGGAGAGCTCGTTCTGCGGCATGTCGTAGGAGCCGCGGTAGAGGAACGGGCCGGTGAAGAAGTCCTCGGCGCGCACGTCCACGTCGGCGCCGAACTTCATGGTGTAGGTGATCGTGGTGGACACGTGACTGGTGGTGCCGACCTTGACCGCCTTGGCGACCTTGAGGTTGGAGAAGGTGACGTCCAGGTCGTACGGCATCTCGTCGCCCGCGACGCGCGCGCTGATCCCGGCCTTGGCGGCGGAGGGAGCGTGGGCGGCCTGGAAGACCTTCGCAACGTCCGCGCGGTAGCTGGAGGGGCCGGCGGCGTGCGCGGCGGGCACGGCGAGGGCGGAAAGGGCCAGGGCGCCGGACACGGCGGCCACAGTGGCTCGTATACGCATGCGTTTCCCCAAGTGGAGAAAGGGGGCCGGCGCCGGTCGTTCCTCGCGGTCCGTCTTCGGCGCCGGGCCCAATGATCGTGGAGTCTGTCTGACTCACACGATCAGATCCCTGATCCGTGAAGAAGGTTGCACGGGAATCTGGATTTCTTGCGTCGGCCGCCCTCCCGTGCCGGAGCAGGGCCGGTGCCGCCTACTTCACGTCGACGAAGTCGGCCTTGGAGTCGACCGCCGAGGTGGCCGAGTTGCCCGCGAAGGAGTAGCGGTAGTAGCCGTCGGCCGTGGCCTTGGTCGTGGTCCTCAGCTTGCCCTTGGAGTCCGTCTTGATGGTCTTCAGCGTCTTGTAGGCGCTGGAGCCCTTCTTGCGGAACTGAAGCTTCACCGGCTGGGAGGCGTAGCCGCCGTACTTCAGCGTCTCCCAGTTGGCCCGGGTGAGCGTGCCCGTGACGGTGATGGTCTTGCCCTTCTTCACCGGCTCCGGCGTGGCGTCGGCCGTGAGCTTGGAGGCGCGCTGGAAGAGGAAGGAACCGGCCTTCTCCTTCCAGATGTAGTCGCCGTCGTTGGCGTCGATCCACGCGTCGACGTACCAGCGGCCGGCGTTGCTGTTACTGAGGAAGTCGACCTTCGGGTCGACCTTCACCGAGGCGGTGCAGGTCGAGGTGGTGGCGTTGACGACGGTGCAGGTGGGCTTGCCGGTCGACGCGAAGCCGTAGCCGGGACCGTCCAGCGTGAACGACTCGGCCCGCTTGATGCCCGAGTTGTCCGTCGCTGTAACACTGACCTTGATCGTCTTCAGCCCGGATGTCGAGATGGCCACCTTGTTGTCGCCGTCGACGACGACCTTGGTGATCCGGGTGTCGCCGGACCCGCCGTCAGCCTGCGCTGCCGGGACGGCGAGGGCGGACAGGGCCAGTGCGCCGGTCACGACGGCGACAGAGGCACGAATACGCATGTGTTGTCCCCACGTTCGAGAGGCCGGGCGGCCACAACTCGGCGCCGTCGCACGCCCGGTCCACGTCTGAGGAGTCTGGTGACTCCACTTACATGACCGGGGGCGGAAGTGAAAGGTTGTACTGATGAGGGATATACGGCGGATGCGTGAAGGTCGGTCGAACCAGCGGTCCCGCGCCGCTCAACTCCGCGGGAAGACCGGCGGAAAGAGTTCGTCCACCGTGCGCCGGCGGTGGTCGCGCTCCGGGTAGGCCGCACGCATCGTGTCGAACAACTGCTGGCCGGTTCGCCTCAGTTCGGTGAGATCGACGCCTGGGATCGAGCCGTCGCGCATGACCACCCGGCCCGCGACCATCGTCAGGACCGCGTCGCGGGCGGTGCCGTTGAGCACCAGGGTGCGCAGCGGATCCTCGGTGACGCCCATACGGAAGTCGTCCAGAGCGAACGCCGACAGGTCGGCGGTGGCCCCCGCGGCCAGCCGGCCGAGATCCGGTCGGTGCAGCGCGGTCGCCCCACCGGTCCACAGCGCGTCGAAGTAGCCGGTGAGGTGCCCCTGGCCCAGGTCGCCGGCCTGGAGCCTGGCCACCTGGGTGCCCACGTCGATCCCCCGGATCAGGTCCGGCGGGAAGGAGTCGGTGCCCAGGCACAGGTTCACTCCCCGCGCGCGGTAGTCGCCGAACGTGTGCAGGTTGTGGGCGTAACGGGCGTTCGTCAGCGGGCAGTGCACGATCGAGACGCCGGCGTCGGCCAGCACCGCGACATCTCCGGTGTCCCTGCCGAGCACCTCCGGGTGCACATCCAGCACCACCCCATGCGGAACGATCAGCCGGTCGGACAACAGCCCCGAGTCGGCGATCAGTTGCAGCGGTGTGCGGCCATAGGCGCGCTGGATGTAGTCACGCTCCGACACGCCTTGCAGCGCGTGCAGGCGCACCAGCGCGCCGCGCTCGTCCGCGGCGCGGGCGACGTCGCCGAGCAGCTCCGGGAGCAGGGTCTCGATCCGGCACGGCAGCAGCACCCCGGTCACCAGGGGATCGGCGAGCCGAGCGGTGTGGTCCAGGAAGCGCAGCGCGTCGGCCAGACCACGCCGGCCGGCCTCCTCATCGAACATCACGGTGCGCTTGCCGTCGGCACCGATCACGTTCACCCCGGACCGGAACGACGGCCCGAGGAAGCCCCGCAGACCCAGCCGCGACGACACCTCGGCCATCGCCACGAAGTCCTCGTAGGTCTCCGCCCAGTCGCTGTGCACCTCCGAGGCGATCGGCATGTAACTGGTGATGCCGTGCAGGGCGAGCTGGACCAGCGCGTACTCGCGTACCGCGCGGCGTTGCGCGGCGTCGAACACCGCCCGGGGCGCGGCGAAGTAGTCGGCCGACCAGGTGAAGCCGGACGCCAGATCCGGGGACGCCCAGGAGTCCAGGATCAGGTGGTCGATGTCGGTGAGGGCGTCCAGATCGATGAGGCCGGGGGTGACCACCGCGTCACCGAGGTCGATGCGGACGTCGGCCTGCCGCCGGTCGAGTTCGGCGCGATCGCCCACATCGACGATCGTGTCGCCGTCGATCAGCACGGCGCCGTCCGGCACCTCCACGTGCGAGCGTCCGTCGTGGGCGATCACCCAGGAAGCAGTGACCAGGGTCTTCATCGACGCGCCTTCCAGATTTGGTACACCAACCGACTGACCCGGTCGCCCGACCCCCGGGAGCAGTCCATGCTTCCCCGGGCCCGGTAACAACCGGCTATGGCCTGCGCAAACTTTTACACAAGCCGGAAATCGCGCCCTACAAGGGCTGATGCCCCAGCGACGACCATCCGCCGGGTTATCAAAGAACCCTAGTAGAAATCGCGATTGCTGGTATACCGTTTCGGCCACCTCCCCTCCCCTCGAGCACCAAAGGATCGGACGTGCCGGATCCGCATGAGCCGCCGAGTCCGCCGCGCCACGCCGCCGCGCCGGAACCCACCGATGGGCAGGTGGCCACTCTGCCTCCCCCAGAACCCACAACCGCCGAGCGCAGGCCCGCAGCGGAGATCGCCACCGCGCGGTCGCTGCTGGGCACGGCGTGGCTTCGGATACGGCGCAGCCGGATCGCCATCGCCGCCCTGATCGTGGTGGCCCTCATGGTGCTGTTCGCGATCCTGGCGCCGGTGTTGGTGGCCATCGAAGGATCGGACCCGTTCACCTCCCGGACGGGGCCGGACTTCCTGGACTCCTTCTACGCGCCGGGCCTGCCGCTGCCGTACTACCGCTTCCCGTCGAGCGAGCACTGGCTCGGCCTCGAACCGGGGCTCGGGCGCGACATCTTCGCCCGGATGGCCTACGGCGCGAGGATCTCCCTGACCATCGCGCTGCTGTCCACGGTGGTCTCGGTGGTCCTGGGCACCGTGCTCGGCGCCGCCGCCGGATACTTCGGCGGCAAGATCGACATGGTGATCAGCCGGGTGATGGACCTGTTCCTGGCCTTCCCCCATCTGCTGCTGGTGCTGTCGCTGACCCCGATCATGCAGTCCCGGCTGCGTGGCACCGCCCTCGACTCGGGGAGCCTGGTGCCGATCGCCTCACTGGTGATCATCCTCGGCTTCTTCGGCTGGGCCTACCTGGCCCGAGTCGTGCGCGGCCAGGTGCTCTCGATCCGGGAGCAGGAATTCGTCGAGGCCGCCCAGGCCTACGGGGCCTCGCACCTGAGCATCATCCTGCGGCAGATCATCCCGAACGTCATGGGCGTCGTGCTGGTCTACGCGACCATGATGATCCCGACCAACATCACCGCAGAGGCGGCTCTGTCCTTCCTCGGGGTCGGGGTCAAGGACCCCACACCCTCCTGGGGCCAGATGCTCAACGCGGCCCAGGCAGGCAACTGGTACCTGTCCGACCCGTGGTTCCTCGCCGTCCCGGCCGGAGCACTGGTGATCACCGTGCTCGCGTTCAACCTGCTCGGCGACGCGGTCCGGGACGCGTTGGACCCCAAGTCCTCCCGAAGCTGACCTCCCTCGACGCGCCGTCCTCCCCCGACGCGCCGTTCCCTTCCTTACCCTCAAGGAGACGCAGTGAAACGAAGCACCATGGCGGCGATCGCCCTGACGGTGAGTGCCGGGCTGACCCTGACCGCCTGCGGCGGGTCCAAGCCCACCCCCGGTTCCGGCTCCGGTCCCAGAGCCGACGCCTACGCGCCGGTGGTGATCGGGAAGGACTACACCACCAAGGGCGGGAACATCAACGTCCTGATGTCCTCGGACTTCCAGACGCTGGACCCCGGCAACAGCAACTACGTGCAGACCGCCAACGTGGGGCAGCTGTACTACCGCACTCTGACGATGGCCAAGGAGACCGCCGGCAAGCCGCCGACCATCGTGCCGGACCTCGCCACCGATCTGGGCAAGCAGTCCGCCGACGGCCTCACCTGGACCTACACCCTGAAGAAGGGGCTGAAGTTCGAGGACGGCACGCCGATCACCAGCAAGGACATCAAGTACGGGGTCGAGCGCACCTACGCCCGCGACGTCTACACCCAGGCACCGCAGGAACTGAACGCCGCCCTGTCCGACGACAGTTACAAGGGCCCGTACACCGGTGGCGACTTCAAGGCCATCGACACCCCGGACGACAGCACCGTCGTCTTCCACCTCAAGCAGCCGTTCGCCGAGTTCCCCGCCCTGGTCTCCCGGTCGAACACGGCGCCGGTGCCGAAGGCCGAGGACACCAAGCTCGACTACACCAACCACCCCGTCTCGTCGGGCCCGTACAAGATCCAGTCGTACGACCGCGGCCGCTCGATGAAGCTCGTCCGCAACGACCAGTGGAACCCGGCCACCGACCCGAACCGGACCGCCCTGCCGGACACGTTCACCTTCACCCTGTCCACGGCCCAGGCGACCATCAGCCAGCAGCTGCTCGCCGACTCGGACCCGACGGCCGTCACCCTGGACAGCAACGGCGGTCTGCAGGCGTCCGACGCCGCCAAGCTCAACGCGGCCGACGTCAAGAAGCGCACCGCGGGCGGCCTGCTGGGCTGCACGGACGTGCTGGACTTCAACACCGAGACGATCAAGGACCCGCAGGTCCGCAAGGCACTCGCGCTGTCCATCGACCGGAGCGCCATCCAGGTGCAGTACGGCGGCGAACGGTTCGGCAAGCTGACCCAGTCGTACATCAACTCGGCCCAGCGGGGATACGTCGAGCAGCACACCGGCCTCGACCCGACGGGCAAGCCCAAGCTGGACGAGGCCAAGAAGCTCCTGGCGGGCAAGACCTTCCCCAAGAAGCTGGTGTACGGCTACGCCGACGCCAACCCGCGGTACAAGAACGTCGGCACCGTGCTGCAGCAGAACTTCAAGCAGCTCGGCATAGACCTTCAGCTGCGCCCGATCCCGACCGCCAACTACTACACGGTGCTGGCCGGTGACCAGATGCCGGACATCGCCCGCAGCGGCTGGTGCGGGGGCGCGGACAGCGGTTCGGTGCGCACCACCGTCGACCCGAACCTGGGCCCGAGCGTGGACGGCAAGACCTACGGCTTCTCCAACATCCCGCGCTACTACGACCCGAAGATCTCCCGCGCGATGTACGAGCTGCGCGGCACCAACGGGTCCAGCGAGGAACTCGGCAAGAAGTGGGCGACCCTGTTCGACCAGGCCATGCAGGGCTACCCCCTGGTTCCGCTGATCCGCAGCTACACCAACAGCGTGGTCGGCTCCAAGGTCCGTAACGCCCAGGTGGGTTACTTCTTCGGCGGCATCGACCTGTCCATCCTCGGCGTCCAGCACTGAGACTCCGTCACAAAAGAGGTAGAAACGGTGAGTCCATCCCGAGCCGACGGGTCGCGCCCATGACCAGATTTCTGACGCGGCGATTCGTCGCGATGATCCTCCTGTTGTTCGTCATCAGCTTCGTGACGTTCAGCCTGTTCCAACTGGGCCCGGCGGACCCGGCCGCGGCGGCCTGCGGTCAGGAGTGCACTCCGCAGCGCATCGCCGAGGCCCGGGTCGCGCTCGGGATGGACAAGCCCTTCCTCACCCAGTACTTCGACTACATGTCGGGCCTGATCGGCAGCCGCCACGTCGGCGCGCCGGGCAGCCAGACGCTGTGCTCCTGGCCGTGTCTGGGCAAGTCGTTCCAGACCAACGAGGAGGTCACCGCGATCATCGGGCGAGCCCTGCCCTACACCCTGTCCGTGGCCAGCGGCGCGATCGTGCTGTGGAGCGTCGTCGGCGTCGGTCTTGGCCTGCTGGCGGCGCTGCGCAAGGGCCGGTTCACCGACAAGCTCATCGTCGGCGCCGCCTCGGTCGGGGTGTCCCTGCCCATTCCGGTGACCGGTCTGCTGCTGCTGCTGTTCTTCGTCAGCACGATGCACCTGCTGCCGTTCACCACCAACGCGATCACCTCACCGTTCGGCGACGCGGGTCCGGGCGGCTGGTTCCTGAACTACCTGCTGCCCTGGGTGGCCCTCGCGGTGCTGTTCAGTGCGCAGTACATCAGGGTCACCCGCGGCAACATGCTGGAGACCTTCGGAGAGGACTTCATGCGCACCGCGCGCTCGAAGGGCCTGTCCCGGCGGAGCATCGTGTTCAAGCACGGTGCGCGGGCCGGCATCACTCCGGTGGTCACCATGCTCGGTCTCGACATCGGCACCCTGCTGGGCGGCGCGGTGCTCACCGAGCAGATCTTCTCGGTGCCGGGCGTCGGATTCACCGCGGTGCACGCCGCCCAGGCCGGCGACCTTCCGGTCACCATGGCCATCACCATGATGGCCGCGTTCTTCATCATCGTCGCCAACGTCGTGGTCGACGCCACCTACGCCGTGATCGACCCGCGAGTGAGGGTTGCCTGATGACCACGCCCAATGCCGCGCCCATGCTGGACATCCGCGATCTGCGGGTGAGCTTTCCGACCGACGACGGCGTGGTGCACGCGGTCAACGGAATGGACCTGACCCTGGCGCGCGGGGAAACCGTCGGCATCGTCGGCGAATCCGGCTCCGGCAAGACCGTCACGAGCCAGGCTCTGATGGGCCTGCTCAAGGACACCTCCGCCACCGTCACCGGGCAGATCCTCCTGGACGGGAAGGACCTCAACCCGCTGAGCGAGGCGCAGATGCGCGCCTACCGCGGCAAGAAGATCGCGATGATCTTCCAGGACCCGCTGTCGGCGATGCACCCGTTCTATCCCGTCGGGGTGCAGATCGCCGAGGCCTACCGGGTGCACAACCCCGTGTCCAAGAAGGCCGCGGCGGCCGTCGCCGTCGACATGCTCGGCCGGGTCGGGATTCCCGACCCCAAGCGCCGTTACTCGGCCTACCCGCACGAGTTCTCCGGCGGTATGCGGCAACGCGCGATGATCGCCATGGCGCTGGTCTGCGAACCCGAGCTGCTGATCGCCGACGAGCCCACCACCGCGCTCGACGTCACCGTGCAGGCCCAGATCCTCGATCTGCTCAACGAACTGCAGGCCGAGACCGGGTCCTCGGTGATCCTGGTGACCCACGACCTCGGCGTGGTCGCCGAGGTCTGCCACCAGGTCGTCGTGATGTACGGCGGGGTGTGCGTGGAGCAGGCGACCGTCGCCGACCTGTTCAGCGACCCGCGGCACCCCTACACCCAGGGGCTGCTCGCTTCGATGCCGTCGCTGGCGGGGAGGTCCGAGCGGCTCAACCCGATCCCGGGCTTCCCGCCGTCGCTGCTGGCCCTGCCCGAGGGCTGCCTGTTCGCGGACCGCTGCCCGAAGACGCACCTGGTGCCCGACGGCGCCTGCGGCACCCGCAGGCCGACGCTGACGGGCCCCGTCGGGCACCCGTCGCGGTGCCACCTGCAGACCCTGGAACCAGCCGGAGAGGTGGTCCGATGACGCCGCTGCTGGAGGTCACCGACCTCACCAAACACTTCCCGATCCGCTCCGGCGCCTTCCGGTCCGCCGGCGGTGTGATCAAAGCCGTCGACGGGGTCAGCTTCTCGGTCGAGGCCGGGCAGACCCTCGGACTGGTGGGAGAGTCCGGTTGCGGCAAGTCGACCACCGGCCGACTGCTCATGCGGCTGCTGGAACCCTCGTCCGGGAGCGTCAGGCTCGACGGTCAGGAGATCTCCGAACTGCGCCGGTCGAACCTGCAGGAGTACCGGCGCCGGGTGCAGATGGTGTTCCAGAACCCGTCGTCCTCGCTCAACCCGCGCCAGTCCGTGGGCAGTGCGATCGCCGCACCGCTGCTGGCCCAGCGGATCACGCCGCCCGGCGGCGTCAAGGCCAAGGTGCGGGACCTCATGGACCGGGTGGGGCTGCGCCCCGACCACTACAACCGCTTCCCGCACGAGTTCTCCGGCGGCCAGAAGCAGCGCGTGGGCATCGCCCGCGCGCTCGCCCTGGACCCGCAGCTGATCATCTGCGACGAACCGGTGTCCGCGCTGGACGTCTCGGTGCAGGCCCAGGTGATCAATCTGCTGGAGGACATCCAGCGGGACACCGGGGTGGCGTACCTCTTCATCGCCCACGACCTGTCCGTGGTCAAGCACTTCGCCGACCGCATCGCGGTCATGTACCTGGGCCGGATCATGGAACAGGGCGACACCGAAGAGGTGTTCGACGCTCCGCGGCACCCCTACACCCGGGCGCTGCTGTCCGCCGTCCCGCAACCGGACCCGACGGCCGACCGCAGCGGGCGGATCCGGCTGTCCGGCGATCTGCCCAGCCCGGCCGACCCGCCGCGCGGCTGCGTCTTCCAGTCCCGGTGCCCGGTGCATCCGCGGCTGGACCCGCAACGCCGGGAGCTGTGCACCGGCAGCGTGCCGAGCGGCGACATCGCCTGCCATCACACCGACGTCGCAGCCGAGACCCTGGCCACGACGCCCGGGTGAGCCGTGCCGCGTCCCGTGAACCGCCGTACCGCGCAACAGAACCGCGCGACAGAGAGGTGACAACCGTGTTGATCCGTGACGTCCGCCCGTGGGGTGGCGAGCGCAGCGACGTCGAGCTGTCCGGCGATCGCATCGCGGCGATCCGCCCGCACGACCCGGCCGCGCAACCGGCCGGTGAGGTGGTGGAGGGTCGCGGGCGGCTGTTGCTGCCGTCGTTCAGCGACGTGCACGTGCACCTGGACTCCACCCGGATCGGCCTGCCGTTCCGGCCGCACACCGGCGGCCCGGGAGTCTGGACGATGATGCTCAACGACCGTGAGAACTGGCGCACCGCGGAGGTTCCCCTCAAGGAGCGGGTGGCCGGCACGCTGGAGCGGATGATCGCCCGCGGAACCACCCGGGTGCGGTCGTACGCCCAGGTGGACGTGGACTGCAAGCTCGAGAAGTTCGACGCCGTGGTGGCCGCGAAGGAGAAGTTCGCCGGGCAGGCCGACGTCCAGATCATGACGTTCCCGCAGGCGGGCATCCTCCGCGAGAAGGGCACCGTCGACTACCTGGAGGCCTCGCTGAAGGCGGGCGCCGAGGTGATCGGCGGCATCGATCCCTGTTCCCTCGACCGGGATCCCAAGGGGCACCTGGACGTCGTGTTCGGGCTGGCCGAGAAGTACCAGGTCGAGGTGGACATCCACCTGCACGAGCCGGGACATCTCGGAGTGTTCTCCACCGATCTGGTGCTCGAGCGCACCCGGGCGCTGGGCATGCAGGGCCAGGTCACGATGTCCCACGCCTACGAGCTGGGTTCGATCTCCGAATCGGTGAGCCGCCGCATCATCGACGACTTCGCCGACCTGGACGTCGCGATGGCCACCGTGGCGCCGCCGGACCGCGGGCAGCTGTCGCTGGAGGCGCTGACGGAGGCGGGCGTCCGGGTGGGCCTGGGCGAGGACGGCCAGCGTGACTACTGGAGCCCCTACGGCAACTGCGACATGCTCGACCGCACCTGGCAGCTGGCCTTCACCAACAACTTCCGCCGCGACGAGCTGATAGAGATGTCGCTGGCGGTCGCGACCGTCGGCGGCGCCTCGATCATGAGCCACGACGTCGCCCGGCCGGCCGGGGTCGCCGACCGGCCCGGTCTGGCCGTCGGCGACCGTGCCGACCTGCTGCTGGTCGACGGCGAGACGCCGGCCAGTGCGGTGATGGACCGCGGTACCGACCGCACCGTCCTGCACGACGGCGTCGTCGTCGCCGACCAGTTGGCCCTGGTACGCCACTGAGCCCGCGAACGTCATTGCCCTGAGAGGTGGGAACCTCTCAGGGCAATACGTCACATGGACAAGCAGCTCGCCTAGACGAGCAGCTCGCCGCCCTGGACCACCACTCGCCCGCCGGACATCACGAGTTCACGGCGAGGTGCCCGCATCAGAGCGTCCTGCACGTTCTCGGCATCGACCAGCACGACGTCCGCGGGTGCGCCCGCCGAGAGGTCGTGGATGCCCCGGTGCACGAAGCCCGCCGCGCGGCTGGTGGCGAGTTCCACCGCGTAGGCGAGGTCCTCGTCGGTCCGCATGCCGTGCAGCCGCGCGAAATCCAGGGCCACGCGGAGCAGATCACCGTCGCCGAACGGCGACCACAGGTCGCGGATCCCGTCGGTGCCCAGCCCCACCGGCATCCCCCGGTCCCGCATCCCGCGCCAGGGCAGTGGCGCCATGCGCACCGGGGCGACCGTCGACCAGGAGACACCGGCCTCGGCCAGCTCGTCGAGCAGATCGGCCTGCCGCTCCGGCGGCAGCTCCCCGAGGGCGAAGCCATGGGAGACGTTGACCTTCCCCCGCAGCCCCGCCCGGCGCGTGCGGTCGGCGATGAGCTCGAACTGGAAGGCGCCGAGCGCGCCCCCGTCGTGCAGGTGGATGTCGATACCGACCCCGCGCCGCTCGGCGATGTCGAACAGCCCGTCGAGCTGCTTCACCGGATCGCGGTCGATCGCCGCCGGGTCGAGTCCACCGATACTGGTCGCACCGTTCGCCGCCGCCTGATCCAGCAGGTCAAGGACGCCGGGCCGACGGACCACCCCGTCCTGCGGGAACGCGACGATCTCCACCTCGATCGCGCCGCCGAGTGCGTCCACCGCCTCGCGGACGGCGTCGACCCCCCGCAGGCCGACTCCGAGGTCGACGTCGACGTGGCTGCGCACCGCGGTGACGCCGTGCCGCAGGAACTCCCTCAGCACCGTGAGGCTGTTGGCCGCGCTGGGAATGCCGAGCGCGTCCCGCTCGGCTCGTTCGTGCGCGATCCGGCCCAGCGTGGTCGGCTCGCCGCCGTAGGGCACCCAGGGCCGGCCCCACCAGCTCTTGTCCACATGGGCGTGTGCGTTGATGAAGCCGGGCAGGGCGAGCAGTCCGCCGCCCTCCACCCGCTCGCCGGGTCCGCTCGCGGCACCGGCGGGTACCAGATCGCGGATCTCCCCACCGGAGACGACGATGTCGACAGCCTTCATGCCCCAGGGTCGGACATTGGTCAGAATCAGATCAGCCATTCAAAAATGGTATACCGAAGCGCGGGGGCTGGACCCTGCCCACCCGGCCGCGGGGATCACTGGTGATGGGCGTCGATCGCGAGCCGGCTGTTCTCCAGGTGCTCGGCCACCAGTTCGTCGACGAGCGCGACGTTCCGGTCCGCGATCGCGGCATAAAGGGCCTCGTGCTCCCGCGCGATCGCCATGAGGTCGTCGTGCTGTCCCAGCAGCCACCGCAACCGGCTGCGGAAAGTGCTCTCCAACTCGCTCAGCAACTCGTTGGCGGCCATCGACGTGACGGTCTCGTGAAAGTCCGCCGCCGCACGCCGGGCGCGAACGCCGTCCCCCGCACCGGCGGCTTTCAGCTCTTCTTCCAGGTTGGAGCGGAGCCGGTCGAGGCCTGCGCGGTGGCGCCGTTGAGCGGCGAGCCGGAAGGTCAGCGCCTCCAGGGCCCCGCGGACCTCGTTCAGATCCGCGATGTCCGATGACGTGAACTCCCGGACGACCGCCCATGTCCGCGGCCTCGGCGTGACCAGACCCTCGGCGACGAGCACGCGCAGAGCATCGCGAACGGGCACCCTGCTCACGCCCATCTGCGCCGCCAGCTCGCGCTCGACGAGCTTGCTCCCGGGTTTGCGAACACCAACGAGAATGTCGTCCCGGAGCTGCCGCGTGACCCGCTCGGACTCCGGCTGGAACTCCCCAGATCCTGCCATGCCCACCAGTGTCCCATGGGGGGCGCGACTATTTGGTATACGGGTCTGGGTTCGACGTGGCGTAGTCCGCCGCGGCGAGTCGGCCGCTTTGCCACGGCGCGGCCGCGCGGCGGAGGCCACTCAGTCGAACCAGCGGTCCCGGGCCAGTTCCTCCGTTCGGGACGGGTCCTCCAGGAGTGCCGCGACCTCGAAGCGGCGCGGCCACTGGCCCGACGCCCAGGCGAGGCCCGCGGCCACGCCCTCCAGGGTGGCGGCGTGCAGGACGCCGTCGGACGTCAGCCGCCAGTCCAGCTCGGTTCCGTCGACGACCAGTTCCTCGTGCTCGACGTAGGTGCGCGGGGTGCGCGGGCCGAGCAGCACCCGCACCGGCTCCGGTACGTCGTGCTCGGTGCCCTCGGAGTCGATCCCGCCGGTGACGGACTCGCTCAGCCGCCGCACCTGGAACAGTTCGGCCAGCTCGGCGGCCAGCGCGGGCCGTACGGGCAGCAGCGGGAGACCCCCGGTGAACGGCAGCAGGTCCGGGGAGTCGCACACCACGGCGTCGGCGGCGTCCACGACCTCCACCCGGCCGTCGACCACGGCCCGCACCTCGTCCGGCAGGGTCACCTGGTCCGGATCGAGTTCGGCCAGCGCGCCGTACAGGGCGTGCAGTTGGGCGGAGGTCACGGGACGCTCAGGGTCGGCGAGCCGTTCCAGCAGCTCCGCGGCGCCGCCCGGTTCCTCCAGCAGGGCGGCGACGCTCGTGCGCACGCCGAGTGCCCGCAGCACCTGCTCGTCGTCGAAGCCGGCGGCGTCGGCCTCCTCGTACAGGCCGCGCAGCAGCGGATCGGACCCGGCGGCGCGCAGACCGGCCGGGCGGCGCCCGCCGAGCACCGGGTGCCCGCGCAGCCACCAGGCGGTGTACGGCCGGACGATCTCATGCGTGCCGTCGGGCAGCAGGATCCGCACCGGCTGGATGAGCGCGTCCCGCAGCGGCGGCCGGGCGAGCAGCGCGAGGGCCTGGGGCCACTGGTCGTCGCCGACGAGGTCCAGATCGCGCACGGCGACGATCTCGGTGGCGACCGGCGGCACGGGGGTGTCCGGGAACCGGTCGAGCAGGTCCTCGCACCACACGTCGACCGCGTCGAGCTGCCCGGGGTCGTCCGGCTCGGGGAAGTCCCCGTCACGCGGATCGAGTTCGTCCGGGTCGAGGACGACGTCCGTGGCCCGCACCAGGGCGAAGTTCGCGAGCACACCGCACGCGGCGAGCGGCTGCTCACCCCACTTCCCGGCCAGCTCGGCATCCACGGCCGGGAGTTCACCCTCGCGCATGAGACGCGCGAACGGGCCGCCGGGGAGGACGAGTTCGCCGGCCGGGGCGAGTTCGCCGTCCTCGTCGGGCAGGGCGAGCGCGCCGAGCCAGGGCTCGTCGCCGGGGTCGAGTCCGGCGTCCCTGACCAGGGCGAGGACGGTGTCGGCGAGTTCCTCGGCGTCCGGGGTGTCCTCGTCCCATCCGCCGGTGTCCTCGTCGAGGGAGGCGGCTACGGCGGCCCGCACCTGCGGGGTGGTGAGCACGGCACGCGGCGTCGCGGGCAGGGAGCCGAGCTTCTCCAGGAGGGGATGAACGGCGTCCGGGTGGGCGACCTTCAGACCGAGCCGGGCCAGCACCCCCGGGTCGGTGAGGGCGGCGCCTGCCACGGGCAGCAGGACCTGCCGGGGCCCGATGGTCGTGCGGCTGTCGGCCAGCGGCACAGGCAGCCCGGAGAGCCGGTCGGGGTCGACGCCGGCGAGGCTGTCGTACAGCCGCCGCCACCAGCCGGGCTCCTTCTCGAGGCCGGCCAGCCGGTCGACGGCGTCGGTCAGCGGCAGGCGGGCCACGCCCAGCGTGCGCAGCTCCACGCGCCGTTCGAGTCCGGCGGGCAGCAGGGTGGGCAGCACCTCGGCGAGGACGCGCACGGTGTCGGCGCCCGCGCCCTCGACCACCTCGGCGTCCCGGGGGCGGAGGGTTTCGGGCAGGTCGGAGTCGTGGTCCTGGTGGGCGGCGGCTACGGCCGCGGGCGGCAGGAAGGAGGTACGCGGCAGCCGGTCGAGGATGGCCTGCCGCAGCGCGCCGTCCAGCTCGCCCTTGCCCAGCGGGCCGGGCACGAGGCCGATGACACCCTCGGTCACCGGCCGCCAGTCGGCGAGGAGTTCGGCGTAGGCGTCGGCCGCGCGCTGCACGAGGAAGTCGGTGAGCGGGCCGGGCGCGGTGTGGCGACGGGTGCTGTCCAGCGGGAACGAGGCGATGAGCAGGGCCGGCACGCCGAGGGGTTCGTCGCTGGGGGTGGGGGCGTGGACGACCGGGCTGGTGCGGGGGCCGGCCGGGGTGCCGTCGGCGTCCACGGGGACGGCCCAGGTGACCGACCAGTGCGGGCGAAGGCGTTCCTCCACCGGGCGGTCGGCGAGGAGTTCCGGGGTGAGCGGGCCGTGCGCGCCCGCGGTACGCCAGCGGGTCGTGCCCTCGCGGGTGTCCTCCACGACCGTCAGGGCGCCCTCGGTGCGGCGGCGCAGGGTGCGCGGTGCGGTGTCGCCGATCTCGACCACGACCTCCTCGAGCCCGGGCAGGGCGAGGAGCAGGGCGTCGTCGACGGCGTGCAGGAGGCGTTCGGCGAGGTCGGCGGCGGCCGCGTCGCGCAGGCGCAGGATGACGACCGTGTCGTAGGGGTCGGGCGCGGTGCCCTCGGCGGCGAACGGCAGCCGCAGCAGCGGTACGTGTCCTTCGCGGCGGCGGATCTCGTCGCCGAGGCCGGGGCTGTGCCGGGCGGTGTCCTCCGCCAGCGCGCGGGCCTCGGCCAGCGACCATCGGACACCGCCGTGCCGGCCGACGACGGCGGGCTCGTCGGTGACGGCGAGGACGGCGGCGAAGCCGACGCCGAAGCGTCCGACGGCGCTGTCGCGGGCGTCGCGCTTGGCGGAGGCCCGGAGCGTGGCCAGCGACTCCACGCCCGCCGCGTCGAGCGGGGCGCCGGTGTTGGCGGCGAGCAGCACGTCGTCGCGCAGGGTGAGCCGCAGCCGGCCGGGCACGCCGGCGCGGGCGGCGGCGTCGGCGGCGTTCTGCGCCAGCTCGACGACGAGCCGGTCACGGTAGCCGCCGAGGACGAGGTCCTCCTCCGCGTTGGCGTCCTCCCGGAACCGGGCCGGGCTGGTGGCCCAGGCGTCCAGCACACCGCGCCGCAGGCGCGCGGTCCCGAACGGATCGCCTCCGGCGGACGGCTGCACCAACATGCTCACGTTCACTCTCCTCATCGGCGTGACGACGAAGGTACCGCGCGTGGGAGAGGTCATTCGCCCGGCGGACGGACGGACCGGACCGGACCGGTCGCGGGGCGGGTCCTGGTCGCGGGGCAGGTCCTAGGAGTGCCCCAGCTCGGCGGTCTCGTCGTCCCCGGTCACCGGCACCGAGCCGGAGTCCTGTGCCGGACGCAGCGGGAAGGGGTCCACCCGCGTCTCGTCGATCACCGGCGGGGGCGGCTGCGGGGGCTTGGGCATCACCGCGGCCTCGGAGTGGCCGCCGCAGCCGTACGTCAGGGAGACCACACGGCCGTCGGCCGGGGAGAACTCGTTGGCGCACACGCCGAAGGCCTGGCCCAGCGAGCCGCCGAGCGGCACCAGGAAGCCGCAGCTCACGCAGGCCGCCGGGGCCGCCTGGGCCATCGGCGTCTTCGCGCCGAAGCCCTCCTCCCAGCGGTCGGCGGCGACGTGCAGGCCGTAGCGGGACAGGACGCGGGCGCGGCGCATGCCCAGTTCCTGGGCGAGCGCGGAGATCGAACCGCGGGACGGGACGGTGGGCAGGTTCCTCGGCGGGCCCGCCGTGACCTCGGCGTCCTCCGCCTCCGCCAGTTCGGCCATCTCCTGGGAGACCGCGGCGTTCGGCGCGGGCTCGTCCTCGCCGGAGTAGCCGGGCTCCAGGCGGAGGTCCTCGGCGTCGGTGGGCAGCAGGTCGCCGGGGCCCATGTCGCCCGGGCGCAGGCGCTCGCTCCAGGGCACCCACTCTGGCGCGAGCAGCGCGTCCGGGCCGGGCAGCAGGACGACCTCGTCCAGGGTGACGATCTTGGCGCGCGAGGCGCGGGCCACGGTGACGGCCCAGCGCCAGCCCCGGTATCCGAACTCCTTGCACTCGAAGAAGTGCGTGACGACCCGGTCGCCCTCGGAGAGCACTCCCGCGTGCTCGCCGACGACACCGGGCGCGGCTGCCTCCTCGGCTGCGGCCCGGGCGAGGTCGACCGCCTCGGCGCACAGGCGGTCGGGGGTGCGGCTTCGCGTGGTCGCTGCGCTCACAGGTATCGCTTCTCTCCTACGCCGTCTTTCGGGTGCGCCGGCCTGAAGGCGGCGGGGCGGACGGAGCGGACCCTGGGACCGCGTCGACGTCCGCGCCCGATCGCGCTCGGGCGCACCTACGTCATCCATTCTGCGGTATGCCCGTAAGGCGCGCGGTCGAGAACGTTCGCCACGGCGCGCTACGCACGCTACCTTCTCGTCGCCGCTCGGCCTACACCGACGTTGTCTTCACCGCGCCGCGCCCGAACTTTCCGACCCCAACACCGCCCCACCCCGCAACAAACCCACCACCAGAGCCACGAACCCGTTCCCGAGCACGCCCCGCGGGGCCGAAGGGCAGCCGCGGCCGGGCCCACGGCGCCCCGCACCGAGCACGCCAGGGGGCAGCCGCACCGTCCGCTGAGACGTCTAGTGCTGCGACCGAGGCGAACCACCGGCCCAGGCCGCCGCAACCGGCCTGGCAGAGCCGCCAGGGGCCGACCGGCCCGAGCCGCCGTAGCCGGCTCGGCAGAGCCACCGGGCTCCGGCCGAACCGGGCCACCGAGGCCCGCGATCGAGCAGGCAATCCACGGCGACGGCCGAATGGGCCCGGCAAGCGACGCAGCGATGTCCCGCCCCCGCGAACGCGGCCGAATCGGAGGCGAGGACGGCCCCACCATCGCGAGCACGGCCGAGCCGGGGCCAGGGATCACTTCGCTGTCGGGAGCCCAACGTATTCCGGGGCCGAGACCGCCCCGCCATCAGGAGCGCCGCCACGCCCAGAGGAACGGGACCGCCCCGCCACCGCAAGCGCGGACTCGAAAACACCCCGCCCCCGCGAGCGCGGTCGCGTCAAGGTGTCGTGGGTGGGGACTGTCGGGGCCGGGTGGGTGCCTTAGGGATGTCTGGTTGGTCGCATCCGTGCCGCCATGGCGCTACCGGTGCCGTTTCCGGGGCAGTATGACGGGGTGGCAGCCGCGAGGACGCCCCCGGGAACCACCGGCGTCGGTGGGGACAAGGGGGTCAAGGGGAGCAGCCGGGGCAGCGGTTCGGGCCGGTTCGGCGGCCCCGTCCGCGCGGTCGGGCGTGCCCTGCATCTGCCCGTGACCGGGGCGGTCCGCGGCATCCGCAGGGCGACCAACGCCCACGGCGCCGGCGAGTCCGGGCTCGGCCGGCTGATCGAACTGCACGCGGTGAACGGCGCCGGCGACGTCATGATCACAGTGGCGCTCGCCTCCACCGTTTTCTTCTCCGTGCCCACCGACGAGGCCCGCGGCCGGGTCGCGCTGTACCTCGCGATCACCATGGCGCCGTTCACGGTCCTCGCGCCCGTGATCGGCCCGCTCCTCGACCGCCTCCCGCACGGCCGCCGCGCCGCGATGGCCGCCGCGATGCTGGCCCGCGCGCTGCTCGCGCTGATCATCGCGGGCGCCGCCGCCAGCGGCAGCCTGGAGCTGTACCCGGCGGCGCTCGGCGTGCTGGTCGCCTCGAAGGCGTACGGCGTGGTCAGGAGCGCCGTCGTACCCCGGCTGCTGCCGCCTCGGTTCTCCCTGGTGAAGGCGAACTCACGGGTGACCCTCGGCGGGCTGCTCGCCACCGGCGTGGCCGCCCCCATCGGCGCGGGCCTTCAGGCCCTGGACTCGCACTGGCCGCTCTACGGCGCCTTCGTGATCTTCGTCGCGGGAACGTTCCTGTCGTTCGCCCTGCCCCCGAAGGTCGACTCGGCCAAGGGCGAGGACCGGGCGCTGCTCGCCGCGGACGAGCAGCACCTGCGCGGTCCGCGCCGCAAACCGCTGAAGCGTCCCGGCCTGCGCACCGTCGGCACGGCCGTCACGCACGCCCTCGCCGCGAACGCCGCGCTGCGCTGCCTGTCCGGGTTCCTGATCTTCTTCCTCGCCTTCCTGCTCCGGGAGCACCCGCTGACCGGCGAGAGCGCGGCGGTCTCGCTGGGCATCGTGGGCGTCGCGGCGGGCGCGGGCAACGCGCTCGGCACGGCGGTCGGCGCCTGGCTGCGGTCGCGGGCACCGGAGATCATCATCGTCACCGTCGTCGCGATCGTGATGGGCGCGGCGGTCATGGCCGCGGTCTTCTTCGGCGCGTTCCTGGTGGCCTGCCTGGCCGCGATCGCCGGCTTCGGGCAGGCGCTGGCCAAGCTGTCCCTGGACGCGCTGATCCAGCGGGACGTGCCCGAGCCGGTGCGGACCTCGGCGTTCGCCCGCTCCGAGACTCTGCTGCAGGTGGCCTGGGTGCTCGGCGGCGCGATCGGCATCGTGCTGCCGCTCAACGGCGTGCTGGGCCTGTCGGTGGGCGCCGGGCTCGTGGCCGCCGGCTGGCTGTCCACGGTCCGCGGTCTGCTGGCCTCGGCCCGGCACGGCGGCGCCGCGCGCCCCCGGGTGGCGTGAGGCCCGCGCCTCACGGCCATCTGCCACGCCCGCACCCCCGCGTGGGCGGGCAGGCGGGCGCGCCCGATAGCCTTCGGCCATGACCACGCTGCATTCCGCCGTGCGACGCCGCCGCGCCGTCGCCGCTGCCGGCGCCGTTTCCGCCGGACTGCTCGTCCTGTCGGCCTGTTCCAAGCCGACCCCTCTGTCCACGATCACCGTCGGCAGCTCTTCCGTGAGCTCGGAAGCCAACTGCTACAACGACGGCAACGCGATCAAGACCGCGGACCTGGCCAAGTGCCTCAAGTCCAAGGACATCAAGACGATCAAGGTCGACCCGGACGAGACCGTGCGCTTCGGGGTCGACCCGAAGATCGCGGACACGGGCTGGACCATCCTGATGAACGGTCAGCCGCTGACCGACTCCAGCACCAAGACCTACCGGACGATCCCGGGCAGCGTCTTCTTCAACGCCCAGTACGGCGCCAGCGGCAACTCGACGCTGGTCTCCATCAAGGAGGGCGAGAAGGACGTACGAGGTCTGTGGTCCTTCAAGCTGACGAAGAACTCCTGACCACGTCCGCGCCACGCGTCCTGGTCGCCACCGCGGTCGCCGTCGAACGGGACGCGGTGGCACGGGCGTTCGCCGGGCCCGCGGATGAGGAGCCGCTGCGGCCGCTGCCCGGGGCGGCCGTGTGCCGGATCCCCGGGCCGCCCGCCGTCGACCTGATCGCCGCCGGGGTCGGCCCCGCCCTCGCCGCCGCGACCACCGCCTCCGCCCTGACCGCCGCCGCGCTCGCCGGCGCCCCCTACGACCTCGTCGTCTCGGCCGGTATCGCCGGCGGCTTCGCGCCCCACGCGCCCGTCGGCTCGCTCGTCGTCGCCGACGAGATCACCGCCGCCGACCTGGGCGCCGAGACCGGCGACGGATTCCTGCCGGTGACCGAACTCGGCTTCGGCACCGTCACCCACCGTCCGCCCGAAGCGCTCGTACGGGCGATCGCGGCCGCCGCCTCGGCCCGTACCGGCACGGTGCTGACCGTCTCCACGGTGACCGGCACCGCCGCCCGCGCCGACGCCCTGCGCGCCCGCCACCCCCGTGCTCTCGCCGAGGCCATGGAGGGCTTCGGCGTCGCCGAGGCGGCCGCCGCGCACCGCGTCCCGGTGCTGGAGGTGCGCGCGGTCTCCAACCCGGTCGGCCCGCGCGACCGGGCCGCCTGGCGCATCGGTGACGCCCTGACCACCCTGACCGAGGGCTTCGGGAAGCTCGCGCCCGTCCTCACGAGTTGGAAGATTGCATGAGCCCTGACAGCAGCCGACTGCGGATCGCCTACTCCCCCTGCCCCAACGACACCTTCGTCTTCGACGCGCTCGCCCACGGCCGCGTCCCCGACGCGCCCGCGCTCGACGTCACCTTCGCGGACATCGACGTCACCAACGGCATGGCCGAGCGCGGCGAGTTGGACGTGCTGAAGGTGTCCTACGCGGTGCTGCCGTACGTCCTCGGCGAGTACGCGCTGCTGCCGTGCGGCGGCGCGCTGGGCCGGGGCTGCGGGCCCCTGGTGCTCACCAAGGAGCCGGACGCCGACCTGACGGGCCGCACGGTCGCGGTGCCGAGCGAGAAGTCGACGGCGTACCTGCTGTTCCGCCTGTGGGCCGCGGACGTCGTCCCCGGCGGGGTGGGCGAGATCGTGGTCATGCCGTTCCACGAGATCATGCCGGCCGTGCGGGACGGGAAGGTCGACGCCGGTCTGGTGATCCACGAGGCGCGTTTCACCTACCGGAACTACGGCCTGCACAAGCTCGCCGACATGGGCGAGCACTGGGAGCGCATCACCGGGCTGCCGATCCCGCTCGGCGCGATCATCGCCAGGCGGTCGCTGGGCGAGCGGACGCTGACGCGGCTCGCCGACTCGATCCGTGCGTCGGTGCGCGCGGCCTGGGACGACCCGGAGGCCTCCCGGCCGTACGTCATGGAGCACGCCCAGGAGATGGACCCGGCCGTCGCCGACCAGCACATCGGGCTGTACGTCAACGAGTTCACCGCCGGCCTCGGCGAGGACGGCTACGCGGCGGTCCGCGGACTGCTCACGCGTGCGGCGGCCGAGGGGCTCGTACCGCCCCTCGGCCCGGACGCGCTCGCTTTTCCCTGACTCCCTGACCTTGTCAGCCCCGTCGGGTCATACGTCCAGTTGGTCGGCGACCGCGCGCAGCAGTCCGGCGACGTTCTTGCCGGACGTCTTGTCGGGGTAGCGGCCGCGCTCCAGGGTCTGCGCGACGCCCTCCAGGAGGGTGGTCAGGTCCTGCACGATGGACGCCAGTTCGTCCGGCTTCTTGCGCTGGGCGGCGGCGACCGAGGGGGTCGGATCCAGGAGCGTCACGGAGAGGGCCTGGTCGCCGCGCTGGCCGGCGACCACCCCGAACTCCACCCGCTGCCCCGGCTTGAGCGCGTCCACTCCGGCAGGGAGCACCGAGGAATGGACGAACACGTCGCCGCCGTCGTCGCGGGAGAGGAAGCCGAAGCCCTTCTCAGCGTTGAACCATTTGACCTTGCCGGTAGGCAAAGCACGCACCCCATCTCACCGGTCAGCCGAACCACAGTTGCCGCAGGTCAGGCTATCTAGCGCTCGCTCGTGCCTGCCGTTGTCCCGAAGCCTCCCCAGCTCTTTACCCGCCGTCAAGCCCGCCCACTCCAGTCGGCCGAACCTGACCGATCGGCGTGCGCGCGCTCGCTCGGGGGCGAGGGAGACAGGGGATATCTCAGCACATGAGGGGGCCGCTCCGGCAACCCGTATTCGCGGGCGGTGACGGCACCCGGACGGCGTGCGCGGCGGGTCCGAAAAGTTCGTCGCCCGCGAGATCCACCGGCACCGGTGGCCGGCCGCGAGTGTGCCGGCCGGCCACCGCGGGCGTCGCCCGGATGCGCTACGACAGCGCGGAACCGTGGCCCGCGGGGTCCGTCCGCTCGCCGTCGTCGGCGCCCAGCGTGCGGGCCGCCACCAGGCGGAGGGCGTCCTCGCTGTTCCAGCTGAGGGCCGCCGCCCGCATCGCCTCGACGTTGGGCGGCAGGTCGAGGCCCAGGTCCTCGGCGAACAGGGTCTGGCAGCGCTTGATCGCGCTGAGGGCGCTGGCGGCGTCGCCGTCGATGCAGTGCACCGCGGCCAGGAGTTCCCACAGCCGCTGGCGGTAGGGCGCTTCGGCGATGATGCTCTCGATCCGGTAGGAGAGCGTCTCGGTGCGGCGGGCGAGTATGCAGCTGGTGAACAGGTCCTGGTAGGCGTCGAAGCGCGCGTTGTTGACGCCCGCGACGTGGGCGGTGAACCACCGCGTCGGCGGCAGGTCCTGCCCGAACGGGCCGCGCCACCAGGCCAGGGCTCCCTCCAGGACCTCGGCCGCCGGCTCCGCCTCGCCGCGCAGCAGCAGATTCCGGCCACGCCGTGCGGCCAGCGTGAACTGCGCCAGGTCGAACTCGTCGGGCGTGACCGCCAGCCCGTAGCCGCTCTGGCCGCCCCGATAGGTCCGCACCCGGCAGCTCAGGCCCGGCCGTGCCTCGTCGAGGTCCCGGCGCAGGGCGGTGAGATGGCTCCGAATGTTCGCCGCGGCCGAAGTCGGCGGGTCGTCCCATAATCTTTCGGCCAGTTCGGTGATCCCTATGGGCTGCCCGGGCCGAAGCAGGAAGGCGGTCAGAATCGCACGCCGCACCGGCGATGCCATCTCCACGTTTCCCTGGACCTGGAGTGGGCCGAGAATCCTGAAAAGGATAAGCCCCCGTGTCTCATCTCTACATCCGGCCGCGAGGCGAGCTGCTACGCCTCTTGGCTTGATTTGAACGCAAGTCGTGCGCGATGCCGCCAGGCCCGCCGATCCCGTCGGCAGAGCGAGTGCACCGCTGGATCCGGAGCGTGCGCGAAATGAGCATTCGTTTAATTGTCAACCACGTCGGGAAGGTATTCTCAAGACCGCGGTCAACGACCTTCCCCCTTCGCGTCGGCGCGAAATCGGCACCCCCTCGTCATTACCCCACCGAGACTGGCCGAATTTCGCAGCGCAACGCGCGCCACTATGGCAGGTGAGCGTCCGCCATCAATGGAACTGCCGGGTAATTTTCCACCAAGGCAAGTAGACGTTCAGCGTGCGTGTATAGCGAAAGTCAGCTATGTCCGGAGCGGTTGCGAAATCATTCCCTCTTGCGGCAAAACTCCGGTCCGGTTCGAATATGCCGGGGTCGTCCACCGTTGCCGACCGCCCCGCCGACGCCCGCTCCATGGTCATCCGGGGCTCTCGGCACCCGCGCACCAGGAACTATCCTTGGCGGCGTGCGTGACAATACCCGAACGAATTCCGCCACAGCCGGCGACCGGCTGGTCCGTGCAGGTGCCATCGTCTTCTTCGTCGGTGCGCTGGCCACCGCGGTGACGGTGGCGCCGCTGTTCCTCGGCGCGAAGCCCTTCCCGACCTACATGTTCGGCCTGAGCATGCTCATGGGCGTCGGCTTCCTGATCGCCGGTGCGGGCGTGCTCCGGTCGATCGCCGCGGGCCGCCGTCAGGCGCGCGGCGACTCACGGTAGCGGCTGAAAAGCGTGCGGTTGGCCGCGAGCCAGTCCGGGAACGCGGCCAGATCCGCGAGCACGACATCCGCGCCCGCCGCCCGCAGTTCCCCCTCGTCGCACGGTCCGGTGGCCACCGCCACCGACAGCGCGCCGGCCGCGCGGGCGCCCCGTACGTCCCCGACGTGGTCGCCGACGTACACCCGGGCGCCGTACTCGCGCAGCGCCTCGGCCTTCCGCTCGGCCCACAGGTCGCCGATCACCGCGTCCGGCTCGATGCCCAGGTGCTCCAGGTGCAGCTTGGCGTTCGGCTCGTACTTGGCGGTGACGACGATCGCCCGGCCGCCGCCCTGCCGCACGGCCTCGATCGCCTCGCGGGCGCCGGTCAGCGCGGGCGTGGCGGAGACGGCGATCGCCGGGTACAGCTCCCGGTACAGATCCCCCGCCGCCTCCACCCGCTCGGCCGGGAACCAGTTGCCCAGCTCCTCCGCGAGCGGCGGACCGAGCCGCGTGACCGCCAGGTCGGCGTCGATGTACGTCCCCGTCCGCTCGGAAAGCTCCAGGTAGCAGGCGTGGATGCCCGGGCGGGAGTCGATGAGGGTCATGTCGAGGTCGAAGCCGACGGTCAGCGGGCGAGAGGTCATACGGGCCATTGTGCCCAGGGGCCGTGTCCGCGAGACCTCCGGCCCGTGTGACGTACAACCACCTCCGGTGACTCCGGCGCCGCGAGCGCGGCTACCTCCGCCGCTGCGAGCGCCACACCAGGAACAGCGCCGACAGCACGGCCGCGGCCCGCACCACCCACGGCCAGGTCTGGGAGAGCGCGTCGTTCATGTGGCCCTCGGCGATGGGGGTGCCCCAGCGGTCGTCGGTGCGGCCCCACAGCCAGACCACCCCGGCGGCGAGCGCCAGGCCGGGCATGCCGACGACGGCCCACTTGGACTCCGCGGGGGTCAGCCGGCGGGAGGCGTAGGCGATGATCCAGCCGAGCAGCAGCGCGTACCAGTTGCCCAGGACCGCGCCGACCACCAGCAGTCCGGCCGCGAGCAGCAGCAGGGGATTGCTCCGGCCCGCCATCAACGGGGGCAGCGCGAAACGCCGGCACCCGGCGGGCGCCTCCGGCTCGGCCGCCTCCACCGGCTTCGCCGTGCCGGCCGCCTCGGGCGCGGGCTCCGCCTGGGCGGATTCCTTCGCCGGCGGGGGCTTGAGCAGCTCCGGGATCTCCACCCCGCCCATGAAGCCGGGCACGTCGTCACCTGTCCCCAACGGGCTCTGATCCAGGCGCCACCACTCGGAACCGGCCACCGGGCCGCCGAGCTCGTCGGCGCTCGCCAGGTGCGGCGGGGCCGGGCTGCCGGACGCCACGGGGCCCGCCGGCGGCTGCGACGGACGCGGCCGCGGCCGCGGCACGACCTTGCGCAGCCCCTTGGGGCGCGCCGGCTCCGCCTCCGGTTCACGCTGCGCGGGCACGGCCGGGACCGCTGCCCGCGATCCGCCCCCACCAGAGCCGCCCGCCGCCGCGGCCGCGACGACGGCGGCGGGACTGCCGAGCCCGTCGATGATGCGGCGGACGGCGGCGGGACTGTCCACGGCGGCCTTGGCACGGCGCCGGTCGATCTCGTTGCGCAGCTCCGCGACCAGACGCATCCGCGTGGCCGAGGACAGCTGGCGTTGCTGAGCGACGTCCCCGACGCTGCTCAGATACTCGTAGACGACCTGATCGCTCTCGATCCCCACGAAGCCCCTCCGGGGTGGCTGGCCGATGACCCCGTTGGACGACGGTACCGTCTCCGGCGCGGTGCCCGGTGCCGCTGTACGGGGCCGGGCGCGACACTCACCCGGTACCGTGAATCGGATGAGCAGCGATGAGAAACCGGCGGCCCCGCGTTCGCTCGCGGAAGCGCTCCGCGCGCGCGACGACGCCTCCCTGGCCGCGCTCCTGCGCAGCCGCCCCGACCTCATCACCCCGGTCCCGACCGACCTCACCCAGCTCGCCACCCGCGCCGGGACCCGCGCCTCGGTGGTCCGTGCCCTGGAGCGGCTGGACCTGTTCGCCCAGCAGACGGCCCAGGCCCTCGCGGTGGCCGGCGACCCGGCCACGTACGGCGAACTGCTCGGCCTGATGGCGTCCGACGCCCGCGATCCCGTCGTCGCCGCCGCGCTGCCCCGCGCCCTGGGCACCCTGCGCGAACAGGCCCTCGTCTGGGGCGGCGACGACCGGCTGCGCCTGGTGCGCACGGCCCGCGAGCTGCTCGCGCCGTCGCCCCAGCACCCGTCCCCGACCGGGCTCGGACCGACGGTGCGGGAGGCCACGGCGGGCATGTCGCCGGGACGCATCCAGGAGATCGTGGCGACCACAGGACTGCCCTCGACCCACGACTCCGTCTCCGCCGTCGCCTCGCTCACCGACCTGTTCACCGACCGCCAGCGGATGTCCGCGCTGCTCGCCGGGCTGCCCGCCGACTCCCTCGAGGTGCTGGAGCGCCTGGTGTGGGGTCCGCCCTACGGCCAGGTCACCCCCGACCCGGCGCCGCGTCTGCGCCGGCTGCTGGACCGCGGACTGCTGCTGCCCACGGCGCCCGGAACCGTCGTCCTCCCCCGCGAGGCGGCCCTGCACCTGCGCGCGGGCCGCGCCCACCGCGCGCCCGAGCCGGTGCCGCCGGCCGTGGCGGCCGCCGCGACCCACGGTCCACAGGTTGTGGACGCGACGGCGGCCGGGCAGGCGTACACCGCCCTGGCCACCGTGGAGGAACTGCTGCGGGACTGGGACGAGGGCGGCCCGAACGTACTGCGCGCGGGCGGACTGAGCGTGCGCGACCTCAAGCGCACCGCCGTCGCCCTCGACGTGCCCGAACCGGTGGCCGCCTTCTGGGTCGAACTCGCCTACGCGGCCGGTCTGCTCGCCTCCGACGGCGAGGCCGACGAGCGGTACGCGGCGACCCCGGCCTACGACGAGTGGCTGGAGCGGCCCGCCGCCGAACGCTGGGCCCACCTCGCGGCGGCCTGGCTGGCGGCCACGCGGACCGCGGGTCTGACCGGCGGACGGGACGCCAAGGACCGGACCCTGTCGGCGCTCGGCCCCGGCCTCGACCGCTCGGCGGCACCGGAGGTACGGCACCGGGTGCTCACCCTGCTCGCGGGGCTGCCGCTGGGCGCCGCACCGGCCGGTGAGTCGGTGCTGGCCCGGCTGCGCTGGGAGCACCCGCCGCGCGAACCGCGGCAGGAGGACGACCTGCGCGGCCGCCTCGCCCGGTGGACGCTGTCCGAGGCGGAACTGCTCGGCGTCACCGGCCGGGGCGCGCTGTCCGCACACGGGCGCGCGCTGCTCGGCGCGTCCGCACCGGCTCCCGCGGAGGCGGAGCCCGCGCCCGGGACGAGCCCCGCGGGCGAGGGCGGGCACGGTCCCGCCGCACGCGCGATGGCGGCCACGGACGCGGCCGGGGCCGCGCCCGCGAGCCCCGGAGACAAGCTGCCCGTCCACAAGCACCGCCGGCCGGAAGGAACCCCCGGCACCCCGGAACCCCAGTCCCCGCCCACGCCGGTCTCCCCCCTCTCTCCCATCACCCCCGTCGCCCTCGCCTCCGCCGCCGAACAAGCCGCCGCGGCCCGCGTCCTCGCCCCGCTCCTGCCCGAGCCCCTGGACCACGTCCTGCTCCAGGCGGACCTGACCGCGGTCGCGCCCGGACCCCTGCGGCGTCCGCTCGCCGAGACGCTGGGCGTGCTCGCGGACGTGGAGTCCAAGGGCGGCGCGACCGTCTACCGGTTCACCCCCGCCTCCGTACGCCGCGCCCTCGATGCCGGCCGCACCGCCTCCGACCTGCACGCCTTCCTCACCGCGCACTCCCGTACGCCGGTGCCGCAACCGCTGGCGTACCTGATCGACGACGTGGCCCGCCGGCACGGCCATCTGCGGGTCGGCGCGGCCTCGGCGTACCTGCGCTGCGACGACGACGCGCTGCTGAACGAGATCCTCGCCGACAAGCGGTCCGCCGCGCTGCGCCTGCGCCGCCTCGCGCCGACCGTGCTGGCCGCGCAGGCCGACCCGGCCGCGCTCCTGGAGGGCCTGCGCGCGATGGGCTACGCCCCGGCCGCCGAATCCGCGGCGGGCGACGTCCTCATCACCCGCGCGCACTCCCACCGCACTCCGCCGCGCACCGCCCCCGAACCGGTCCCGGAGGGCCCGCCCGCCCCGGACGCCACGCTGCTGTCCGCCGCGATCCGCGCGATCCGCGCCGGCGACCTGGCCTCCACCGCCCCGCGCAAGCCGACCACGGTCACGCGGGAGGACGGCGAACTGCCCCGCACCGGCTCCGCCGAGACCCTCGCCACCATGCAGGCCGCCGTCCTCACCGGCGAGGCCCTGTGGATCGGCTACGTCAACGCCGAGGGCGCCGCCAGCCAGCGCGTCATCGCGCCGATCCGCGTCGAGGGCGGCTTCGTCACCGCGTACGACCACACCGCGGACGAGGTCCGCACCTACCCCCTGCACCGGGTCACGGGGGTCGCCGAGCTCGCGGACGACCAGCCGTGATCCGCCTCGGATAGGGCAGACTGGACGTTTGACCACACGGAAAGGGCGCTGCGCGTGAATGGTCCCCTAATCGTCCATACGATCAGGCGTGATGCACACACTAAGGGATAGGTCCGAGCTCTGGAGCGGTTTACCTCACAGCGTTCGAGCCTTCTACCTTCTGATCCGTAGGATCGGGCACCACGCCGCGAGGAGGGCTGACGGCCTCCCGTTCTGATCGTTCAGGTTAGCGATCATGCGCGTCTGTGTGCCGTCGTTGCCGTCAGCGCTGCCGTCAACTCCGAACGGTGGCGCCTCCGCCACGACGGCTTCGGGCCCGCCCGCCTCAGCTCCAGCCGCACCGGCCCCGACGCCCACTGCAGCAGTCGCTGACGGTAAAACCGGGCGGAACCGTCAAGCATCGAGTGACGTCAACACGTCAAGCATCAAACCAAGTTGGACAGCAGCGTAGGAACGACTGAGTTACAACTTCCTTCACTGGTTCAAGCCCCGGCTCCGCTGCGCGCTGCGCCGACGCGCGCCCACTGGTGGATAGGGCCGGTGGCCATGAGTCGATCACCGCATACGCGGACGGTCAGAACAGAGCCTCCGGCGGGGGATCGGCCGGCACCGGGATGGAGGGGGCGCCGTCGCCGACTGCGGGTTCGTAGTGGCGTGCGGTGATGGATTGAGCCCGGAAGTGAGACCAACCAACTTTTTGATTTTTGTGATCTCAATCACTGTTCAAACTGGTACATAAATAAGCAAGTTGACTTTATACAAAACGCGAGCCTCAGGTTCGCGTCCTGCTTTGTCAGTGGGGTGTGATATGAGAATGAGTCCTCGCAGGTCAGGCAACTGACGCGTGATGGCCTAAGTTCGCCTAAGTCAGCCTAAGTTCGTCTCACCTGGAGTGCCGCGTACAAGTCGGCGACTTGACCCTGAGGAGCACCTACCCTCAGGAGCGTGTCATACCTTGTAAGCACCAACACCGAAGGGCGCGCCCGCCTTTGGGAAGAGGCTCCGGGCGCGCCCTCCTGACAACCAAGGAGGACCATGCCCATCCCGGGTCTCGGTGGACTGTCGGCGCTTGACACCCACCTGCTTGCAACTCTCGCACGAGGGACTGACAGCCGCAAGAAAATCACGCTGCCGCTGGCTGTGGTCATGGCGTGCGTGATCAACGGTGACACGACGACTGGCGTTCTGCGTCAGGCCACCTGGCTGGTGGTTGCGGTGGTCGTTCTGATCGTCGTGCAGGCGATTGCTCTGCACCTCCCGCAGCTGCGTTTCAAGCCGACCGTTACGCCTGACATCGATGGCTGACATCAACAGCCGCGTACGGGGCTGGATCGGGGCGGCCTGCGGCGTCCAGCGCTAGGGCGCTGAACAGACGGGCACCAAGCCCGTTGGGTCGCCTCGAAGCCTTGACCCCGCACGGGCGCCGTCCTCACTGTGGGCCGGCGCCCGTCAACTTGACTCGGTTATTGAGTCTCCGCCGACCTCATCGGCGACCAGAAGAGCCCAGCAATCCGGGAAACAATTCGAGACGCGCAACAACCCGTTACCCACAAGCCGCTCGAATGCATCACTGATGCATCGTCACAAATAGGGGTAGGGGCGTGATCGGGATCCCACGACTGGCAGCGCGCAAAACAGGAGAAACCGACATGAAGCTGATTAAGCACTTCAATTCATTTCTAGCAGAGCATGTCAACCTGTCTGAAGTTCGCCTGCACACTCTGGATTCCCGAGTGAACAGCATTTCTAATTTTCTCAAGAATGGCGAGAATCCCGTCTCCGATCGCTACATTGGAATAATTCCTCAGGGATCCTACGCCCATAGAACCATGATCGACCCTGTCGGCAAGTACGACGAGTTTGATGCCGATGTATTGCTAGAGATGGACGAAAATCTAGACTGGTCCCCAAGAGACTACGTGGAGGAGCTGTACAAGGCATTTCGAGCAAGTGGAAGATACCGGCACATGGTGAGTCGACATGCACATTGCGTGAAGGTTGACTATGCAAATGAGTTCCACATTGATGTCGTCCCCTATCTTGAACGGCACGGCAGCTATTACGTGACAAATCGCGACGACGATGTATTTGAACTAACGAATCCAGAAGCCTTCAACGAATGGCTGGATGAAAAAAACAGGATCACAACCGGCCGACTCATCAAGGTGATCCGACTTTTCAAATATTTGCGGGATTACAAGAACACCTTTTCGGCCAGGTCAATCATCCTTAACATCCTTCTCGGCGGCCGAGTGAACAGCGTGCTGCTCCTAGGAGACCCCAAGCGCTACAGTGATTTGCCGACTGCATTCATGAACATCCTTTCGGACCTGAACGATTACCTGCAAGCCAATCCGCAGATGCCAAGCGTCGACGATCCGAGTTGCCCTGGGCAGAACTTCAATCATCGCTGGAGTGAAGACCAGTATCAGAACTTTCGCAACAGAGTCCAGCTCTACTACACCTGGGCCCGCGCAGCGTACGATGAGGAGGGCCGGGACGAAAGCATCCGCCTATGGCGCAAGATCTTCGGTGATTCTTTCGCCGAAACATCAGTGGCTCCACTTGCAAAATCTACGACAGCATCGTTCACGGCGCGCGATCTCACAGATACTGAGCAATTCCTCGATCGCGATTACGGAATTCCTGAGATTCTGGACGCAAGATATAGGGTCAGGCTCACGGCCACTGTGAGGGCAAAGCCCGGGTTTCGTACTTTCAATCTACGCAGGCATGGGAACGTTGTTGGGCGCGATCGAAATATTGAGTTTCGAGTCTCAGAATGCACAGTGCCTGGCTCGTACCAGATATATTGGAAGGTGAAGAACACGGGGGCAGAGGCTATGTCAGCAAACTGCCTCCGAGGGAAGATCGAGCAGGATGACGGTTCTCGGTATCGCAGCGAACCAACGAAGTACCAGGGAAAGCACTATGTTGAGTGCTACGTCGTCCAGAATGGAGTATGTGTCGCGAAAGACCACCAGGTGGTCATAATCAAATAGCTGCCCACCGATCGGAAGCCTGACAACCTCAGAGGATCCGCTGACTGTGTGCAGAAATCTCGATCGAGGGAGGCTGTCCAGGAACTATGCCTCGGCGCTTGATCTGGTCAGCTGACACCCATGCGACCTCAGGGTTATGGGCTGACGCTAGATTCCTAAGGGCCTGCGTTTGCTCTGGGGTCGGGACAAGTTCGTAGATGTCAGCCACGAGGATCTCGTAAGCCTGCGCCCATTCGCTCCACCGAATGGGGTCCACATCGCGCCGTAGGTAGTTGTGCATGATATGGGGAAATTCGTCCGGGGGCAGGATTTGTGAGGCCAGCAGTTCCTCTTGAAACTCCCGCCAGGGAGAATCTTCACGGCCCAGCCGAGAGTCAAACCAATGAAAAAACTTATAGAGGTGCCGCCCGGGGACTCGTACGCGCAAGTCTCGATAGCTAGCCGCGTCTACTGGAATTAGATTGTCGTCAGTTACACTCATATCGGCAAGAATCCCACTGCCCTGCGGCGATACCTTATGGACCCCGCCAACCGGCTGAAACTGATTACGCCACCGAGAGCCGCGAATCAAAAGATACTTGCCGTCCACATAAATCTTGAACAGGTACGAGGTGGAAATCCGCACAGACTGCTTCCGGTAGCGGAGCGAATACCAAAGGGTCCGCAATTTTTCCCGGTTTTGCATGATCTGCTCAACGGCCGGAACCGCCAACCCCATGCTGAGACCAGTCGTCATATTGACAACGGTCGAGTTAGTGATAAAGAAGCTAGCTACCCCAGAGGCGACGGCAAGCAGGAAGTAGATGATAAGCCGCAGCACGGGAACTCCTATCGCGGTAGTGGCACTAGCGGATTTCCGAGCAGGTATCGACTAACCCATGTGAGTTGCGACCGAGAGCCGGCTAGAGCCTCTAGAAGCGGGCGGGATACGGATCTCGCTTCATACATCGCAACGAGGAGGGCGCGCCTTACGTTCACGTTCGCCTCATTCTCAAACTCGCGTCGCAGGAGCTGCCCGTCAGCGATGGTACTTACTCTTCCTAGGTAACGGGCAGCGAACTCGCGCGGTAGGCTCGACTTATTCTTGTCCCCCAATATACTCCAAGCCAAATCGCGGATTTCCGTGGAATTGATGCTTAGCCGTGCAGCTGCTTGCAGTAGCCGCTGTTCCAAACTGTCGTACTGATGGCCAGCTGCGCGCTGCATAGCCGATACATAGGCCCTAGTAGTAGCTGAAAGTCGATTCGGGAAGCATTCCAGATATCGAATGAGCTCGCTTGCTAAGTGGTGACTTTCTTTTAGGTTACGCAATACCCAGGGAATTGCTCGATCGTCGCTATGGTTTCCCATGCGAAAAAGAGAGAACTTGACGTCTCGATCATTCTGTTCATCCTCGGTCGCCGCCAGGAATAGCTTATAGAGTCTTTCTTCTGCTCCTACTTCACCGATTCTGAGTCCGTAAGCAATTGCGTCTTTTTCCAGGCTCTCTAGCTGGGATACAGCGGATACCGGGTCGTAGATATCAGTTTTCGTCATCGACATGGATAGGCGACGCGACCGCAGAATGGAATTTACTTCCAAAAGGGCGTCACGCAAGGATTCGCGCTCTGTGTCAAATATCATCATGTCGTCGGAATACCGCAGGTACTTGAAATTGGCGCGATGTACGAACTCATCTACTGGCAACATGTAGAGGTTCGCTAGAATCGCCGAGGCATCCGGTCCCTGAGGTATCCCCCATGCGCGACTAGACGACTGAAACATGCGGAGCCAGGAAATCAATCTGTCGGTAACCCATGGGTTTGCCCCTGCTGATTGAATGTCCACTGCGAGGGCGCCTACGTCAATGTGCTCATAGAAAGAGACAACATCCGTGCGGGCTAGCTGAAACGGTGTCTTGCTGATCATCTTGACACCACGCTTTTGCATGGCCACCCACGAATCGATCGGTTTCCAAAAGGACTTACCGTTTTCCCCCCACCTTGCGCTGTAGACGCTATCGTGTAGTTGTTTTTCGACTAGTTCAGCAATAGAAAAGATCAGCGTGTCATAGACGAGTCGGTCATGCACTGAAAGTCGCGAGATTGGGCGTACTGCTACCGCATTCTTCGGTAGGTCTAGAACTTCGACATATTCAGGTCCGACTTGGCCACTTTGCAAGGAATCAATTACGGCGCGACGGACGTCACCCCATGACGCATCTATGTCTGCCCAATTGATGATGTCAGGTATCTCAGAGCGTCCGCGGCCGCGCAATAGGCGATTCCATGCATCATCCAGATTGACCCAGAAGGGACGCCCCATAGTCCGCTGTTCTCCCCTCCGATCAGACCCCCACGATCAAGCACAAGCGTAGTAGAGCAGGGAAGCCGTAGACCACCTGAGCTTCCCAAGCTGATGGCTCACGGGCGGTTGTCGCAGGCCGGCCGAGGCCGTTTCTCTCGTTCGACAGCCCAGTAGCGTGGCTGAGGTCGACAGGGACACACCGAGGCACACCAGCAGAGAGACCCCGGCCTGTGCGCCAGGGTCTCATCCACGTTCGTCAACGTTCTCTCACGGGGTCTCCGTGATGAACTTGCTGATCAGGGCCAGATGTAGCCCAAGATCATGAAGAAGAGAACCGCGAGTCCAACGGCCGTTCCGCCCGCTGTCTTAATGGCCTCGTAGTACGACACATCCTCCATGGTCCGATGGAGGACGCCCGCAAAGATTCCAATGATGATCGCGATCAGGACCGCGATCAAGGAATCGGTCTTCTTGTTCCTCGGGGACTGGTGAGGAACGGGAAACTGCGGGGTGTTCTGCGGCGCACTCATGCGCAACCCTTCGTCTGCCGCCTACGAAGGGATGACCTGTCGGATTCGGGCTGGCGAAGTTGCCCGGCCGCGTTGCCTTGCCGCGGCTTCACCCCAAGGGTGCTCAGACCGGTCGTGGCGTGACCGTTCCAGCGACCCGTCGTGCTTGGGTCCTCCGTTCCTGCCTCGCCATACGTCGCGTTGGCATCCAGGCGTCGGCAGGACTCGGCGCACGCCCAGACCGCCCCACCTACGTCGGTGGGGGCTTGTCGTCAGACATGGAGCTTGGCTCACGAATGTCCGAAAATCCCAACCGATCAAGAATTTGTGGGGTTAGTCACCTCTCTCCTCGCTCGGGTGGACAGCCCGACCAAGCCGGTGAGTGACGGATCCTGGGCGAGGACGTGATCACGCTCAAGAGCTGCGTCCGTCTCCGGGACGGTCTGAGATCCTGGAGACCGATCGAGAGGGGCCGCAGGTATGGAGTGGAAGACCCACGGTGAGCGACAGATCTACACCAACAAGTGGGTGAATCTGTGTCTGGTCGACGTCCAGCAGCCTGATGGGCGCAGGTGGGAGTACCACGTCGTTCGCCTCCGACACCTGGCCGTAGCCGCCGTGGTGAATGATCGTCAAGAAGTCCTGATGATGTGGCGTCACCGCTTCATCACGGACTCGTGGGCCTGGGAGTTGCCCATGGGCCTGGTCGAGGACGGCGAGACCCCGGAAGAGGCAGCGGCCCGCGAGGTCCTGGAAGAGACGGGCTGGCGCCCTGGTCCCATCAAGCCCCTGATCTACGCCGAGCCGGCCAACGGCATCACCGATTCACAGCACCACGTCTTCCGCGCGGATGGCGCCACCTACGCCGGGCCGCCCACGGAAAAGAACGAGTCCGACCGCATCGAGTGGATCCCCCTCTCGGAGGTGCGAGGGATGATCGACCGCCGGGAGATCGTGAGCAGTGGATCGCTCGTGGGTCTGCTGTACCTGCTCATGGATGAAGCGATCCGCTGACCGGTGGGAGGAGGGCCCGTAGCCTCGCCTCGAAGGCCAGGGCTACGGGCTCTTGCCTGTGTGGTGCCAACTGGTCGTAGAACTCCCTGAGATGGCCGGACACCCGCTCGGAGGCCACCGCCGACGCAGGCTCCAGCGCTTGCGTGGCGGTGTGGCACGCCTGATCAAGCTTGCCTTGGTCCAACTGCGTACGAGCAAGCCAGAACGCGTGAAACGCGCGGCCGCGCTGGTTGGTGCGGTCCTCCCGCCGCAGAGCATCCGCGATCAATGGTTCGGCAGTTGCTGCTTCGCCCAGTCTGCCGTGGGCGATGCCCGTGTCCACGATGAGCTTCGGCTCGTCGAAGTAGGCCACCCATGACGGGTCCGGGTCTCTCGCGTGGATCTGCTCGAAATGGCGGTGTGCTTCCCCGATAGCCCGGTGCGTGGAATCCCGGTTGCCGAGGGTGGCATGAGCGAAGGCTTCGCGCATGGACAGCATGGACAGGACGCGTGGGGTGGTGCCGAGGGCTGAGCGGGCCTGGTCCTGGGCGGCGGTCACGAGTGCGAGTGAGTCCGCGGGCTTGTCCTGGTACGTGGCCTGCAAACTCATGCAGGCAAGGACGTTGGCCATGAACTGACGGTCGTCGATTTCCTTGGCCAGGTGCAGGGCTTCGGTGAAGTACGCACGGGCCTGGTTGTACTGACGGGCGTCGAAGTAGGTCCAGCCGGTGAGGCGCGCCAGCTCGGCCGCGATTCCGTACAACCCGTTCTGGATGGACGGCGGTCGGCTCTCCTTCAGTAGCCCGACCACATATCGGAGCTGGCCGACGATGGCCGGCCTCAGAGCCTCACCGCCGTGCTGGTTGTCGCGTCGCCAGTAGTCCTCGATAGACGACCGGAAGGCCTCGAGTGTGGCTGCGCTCAAGCTCGTTCGGGTGGCCAGCGCCAGGATGCTGTCCACGTCCGGACCTGGCAAAGAGTCCGGGGTCTGTTTCTCCGGCTCCGGCTGCTGAGGCGCCTCGCGCTCGGTGACTACGAGAGCCTGGGGAGTCTCCCAAGGCCGCCGGGCGAGCCCAAGCATGTCCCCTGGGATGCGCAAGCCATCCGCGATGCGCTCAATGACATCCATGTGGAGTAACTGGCGTCGGCCTGCGATGACTTCGCCGACTCGGCTGGGCGTCAAATCGCACCGTCTGGCGATCATTGATGGGTAGATGCCCGCCCTGGTCTTCACCAGCCGGAAGACTTGGGCGAAGTCCCGTCCCCGGCATGCGTTGATCATCTCGGGATCCGTGAGCAGCCTGGCTGGCAGTTCCTGCGGCCGGTCGGCGTCGGGCATCGGGCAAGCTCCCACACTGCGAGGGCTACGCAACGTCGCTGGTTCTCTACTTGCCGCGATGTTACCCAAGTTGGGTAATCAGCCTGACCTTTCGGCGCCGGTCTCCGGATCGCGATGCTCCTTGCATGGCGAGCAAACAGCAGACCAGACCAGGCATCGGTGAACTGGCGAAGGACAGCGCCAGGGGACGTATCGGCGTCGTCATGGGTGAGGTCGGCGGCCGTGTGCAGATAAGGCCGATTGGTGGCGGCACGGAGTGGGATGCCGTGCCGGACAACGTGGTGGCGCTGAGTGCGCGGGAGGAACTGAGCGCACGCCTGGCCGTCAAGAACGGCAACAGTCGGGGTGGGCTGTGATGCGCGCCATCGGCCGGTACGCGGGTGTCCTGTTCATCATCATGATCAGCGGGTCCTGCGGCCTGGTGATCGGCATGGCTCTCGCCATCGGCCAGTAGACCGGCCGCCCCGACCGGGTGCCAGTTTCCCGGCTTCCCCGTCCCCGTTCGGGACTGGCCATCCAAGCCCGCGTCCTAGTCGTCCATGAGCCGGGCTCGGCGACCCATGCGGGCGGTAAGTGCCACGCACCGCTACACACGAGGAGTACTCGCATGACGGCAACAGCGAACGATCAGAGGACCGGTCGCGCGGTGGCTGGTGAGGAGCTGTTCGAGAGCCTCGCCCACTTCGTGGTCGTCCACGACGGGCAGTCGGCCGAGCGTGCCGAGCGGATCGCGGATCAGGCGGTCGCCTTCCTGGTGACGGCGGCCACCGCCACCGTCACCATGGTCCCCTCGGACGACGTGGACCTCGGCCTGCACGCGCTCATCCTGCACACGAAGGAGTACGCCGAACTCTGCGAGCAGTACGCGGGCCGCTTCCTGCACCACAACCCGAAGCCGGGTGGCGGTGGCCGCGACCCGGAGAAGGTCGCCGCTTCGGCCCTGGCCATGAAGGCCGCCGGGTTCATGGTCTTCGACGACCTCTGGACCGTGAACGGTGAGACCCTCGCGCAGTGCGACTCGGACTGCGGCCGACCGTACGGCCAGGCGTAGCACACGACAACAGCGACGCGGCCGGCCTCTGCACATGGTCGGCCGCGCTCGCCAGGAGGGAGAAGCGACCTTGTCCGGCCAAACCCCTGAACTGCCGATCGCGGTGCTCGACGCACTCATGCCCACGGCACAGCACCTGGTCATCAACCGCCGAGGCTCCACGGTCTGGGAGGTGGAGAGCCACCGGGGCCGATACGCCGTGAAGCTCGGTTACCCGATCGAAGCCACGGACGACTGGCCTGCGCAGCCCTGGACTGCGCTCGCCCCCGCACGCGAGGGCGCCGTTCTCTATCGCCTCAGCCTTGACGACATCGCCTACGGCGAGTGGGAGCGCGGAACCTGGAATTTCCAGCCGTGGCACGAGGGGCCGGACCTGTACAGGTTGTGGGAACCCTGCCGTAAGCGAGACTCGTCCATCAAGCCGCACACCAGCGTGGCGCTGGGATGCGTCGAAGCGCTGGCAGAACTCCATGCCAAGGGCTGGGCGCACGGTGATGTGCAGCCCGCCCACTTCATCATCGGGCCGGAGCGGACCCATCTCATCGACCTCGCCCTTGCCCGAGGCGGGCACGTACCCGTGGGGTACGACTTCCCGTTCCGCGGCTGCCTCGTCCACTACGAGGCACCGGAGATCGCGCGTAACGTGCTGGCAACCGGAGAAGCCGAGCCGACGCAGGCAGCCGACGTCTACGCACTCGGCGCCTCTCTGCTCATCTCCGCCACAGGTTGGCGAGCGGTCGAGTACCCCGACGACGCACCGCGCCGCGTGCAGAGAGAGGCAGTGGCGAATGGTCGGCAGCGGCCCGTGAGGGTGCCCGGTGAGCTGGGCGAGCTGATCGACGCGATGCTCAGCCACGCCCCGGAGGATCGACCAACGATCTACGAGCTGGGCAAAGCCCTGAGCTGATCCCGAAGCCCCTTCCGCCGAACGTTCCCCGGGCGGCGGAGGCCGACAACAAGAGACCGGACCACCCCTCAGCCTGGACAGCATCCCGGGTGGTCCGGTCGTGGAAGCCCTGATCAGGACCCCGGTGCCGATGGTACCGGGGCGGTCGGCGTGCCCGAATGCGGGTGCGGCTACAACCCTGGCTTTTCGTTGTCGAGTTGGAGAGGAAGACCTTGGACTACGGCCGACGGAACCACAGTTCTGACCTCAACCACCGAAAGTCAGCCACGGCGGCGGGTGCGCCGAACGAGCACCCGTCACGTGTGTCTCCAGCGACCCCATACCGGCCTCAGCCACGCTTCCTGAATTCGTCGCAGACCGCGCCCCTTCTGGCCTGCGCGTTGTCGACGGACGCCCGGCGCTTAGCTCTGCCTCTGGCCTCCGCTTGCAGAACGGAGGGCGGTGGGACGGTGCGGTTGCTCGCCACGCGTCTCGACCTGGTCCTGGTGCTCGGGCTGGCCGGGTTGCTTCCTGCTCTGGCTGTCCGTCTTGGCGGTGTTGCGCGCTGAGTGGCTGGGGGCCGCCGGAGCGGTGGCGGAGACAGGGAGCGGCGGCGGCCCGTGGCCGCCAGCGCGCGCGGACCGCCGCAGGCGGGCCGCCTTGATCCAGTAAAGAAACTCTGAACAGCACGCAGGGCAGGGCGGTGGTCGAGCAGCGAGAGACATCCCAATGCCGTGGACAGGCCCCGGCGGTTGGAGCAAGCGCGGTACGTAACGACGGCACGGCGGCGGGCGGGAAGACATGACCGAGCACATACCGGACAACGAAGAGGGGTTGACCAGCATTCACGTCGGGGATGCGGATCAGGTGGCTGCGCTGATCGAGGAAATGAAGGCCATGGTCGGCCGCCTCACCAGGGAGACCAGAGTGTTGCGAGAGGACGTGGCCCGGCTCAAGACTGCGACTTCGACTGCCGAGACTTCAGCTCCTCGACCTCGCGCCGCAGCTCCTGATGCTCAGCGCTGAGGACACGGATCTCATCACGTAGTGCAGTGAGCATTTCAGCGAGGGTGGCCCTGGCGGCTTCGGTGTCGTCGGGCCTTCCCTCTCCTTGTTCTGCCTGGCTGGGCGTCTTGCCCTCCTTAGCCAGGTACCAAGCCGGCGGGGTATAGCCCACCGAGAACTCGCCAGCGGCGTCGTGGTCTGCGACGAAACTGCCCCGGCCGTGGATCGTGTAGATCAAGCCCTCGTCTCGCAACACGTTGAGCGCGCCCCTCGCGGTCATGTTGGCCACGCCGAAGCGTTCCTGTAGCTCGCGAATGGACGGCATCTGCTCGCCCGGTTTGATCCGCCCCTGCAAGATGTCGCGCCGAAGCTCGTCGGCAGCGTGCTGGTACGGCGGCCGGCGGTCCTGCTTGCTCTCTGGCGCGGGGCTCATGGCCCAAGGGTATCGATCCTTAGCAGCCCTAGCACACCCCACTGACATAGGTGGCCTATCTAAGTTGACACCTAGCTCACCACACTCACTTGACACTGCTAGGTCAGCTATGTTCAATGGTGATCACGCCCCGCCGCCTGGCGGAGCGCAACCGAAAGGAAGCAACTCCCATGGCACGCATTCGTGTTGGCCTGCTCCCCACCTCGTCGTTCATGGTCGGAACCCTGCCGGTGCCGAAGTACGCGGATCAGGAGAAGACGCAGTTCGCCACTGACCGTGAGACCGGCGCGAAGCTCTACACGGTCACCCTCTTCTTCATGGAGGAGGACCGCGCTGAGGCACTGAAGATCACCGTTCCGGAGACGGGTCTCCCCAACGGCCTCCGGCCCGGTATCCCGGTCATGCCGGTGGAGCTGTTCGCCACCCCGTGGGCGCGGATCTTCAACGGATCGCTCTCGGACGGCATCGCCTACCGCGTGGACCGCTTGGACCTGGTGGCCCCGGCCACTGAGGCGTGAGCAGCACATCTCTCCGGTTCGGCGCTGAGCGCAGCTACCCGCTGCCTCACGCCGGACCGGATGCCCGGTTCACCGAATCGCTCGTGAACTCGGTAGCGGCCGTGCTCGTCGGCTACGGCTACCCCCGCCTCGACGCCCCGGCGGATCGGACAGCCCTCGAATCGGCCCTCGCGGCCTTCCTCTACACCCCGATGGAGAACGACATATGAAGGGTCCGAACGACCCGGCAGAAGGGACCTTCGACTACGGCCCTCTCGTGGTCGACCTGGCGCTGGCGGTGCTCGTGGGATGGACCGTGTGGTGGGTAGTCCGCTACCTGCGCGCCGACGCCATGACCCGGCAGTCGATCCGGCAGGCCGTACGTGTGCGGTGGGGCTGGAAGCGGCTCGCGCCGATGCTCAAGCTGTCTGTCACGGACAAGACCCCGACCGCGCTGGCCTCGCTGGCGAACACGAACGGCAAGCCCATCAAGCCCCGGGTACTCATCCCTGCCTTGAAAGTCACACATGACGCTTACGGAGTGATCGCACGGGCGAGCTGCCTGCCCCGCGTGGGTCTGGAACAGTTCCAGAAGGCGGCCCCTCATCTGGCGGACGCCTGGAGGTGTACGCGGGTCGCGGTCACCCAGGACAAGCCGGGGCAGGTCGTCATCCGTGGTGTCCGCCTGGATCCGCTGAAGTTCCCCACCGAGCACCACCCGACGGGTGAAGTACCAGACGAGAAGGCCCGTTGGGACCTCGGCGTAGACGAGTACGCACAGCCGGTGGCCGTGGACCTGACGCAGGTGCCTGGCGTGACCGTGGCCGGCCTGCCTGGCTTCGGCAAGACCAGCCTGATCAATCGGCTTCTGTCAGACTGGGCGCCCTCGTCTGCTGTGCAGTTCGCCTGTGCGGACGGCAAGGTGTCGGCTGCGCACGAAGGCGACTACGCCGACTGGGTACAGCGCATGTTCGCCTTCGTCGGCGATGACCTGGAAGAGGCAAACAAACTCTTCCGGCAGCTGGTGGAGCTGCGTCGCGCCCGCTCGGCCTCGATACGCACGGTGCTCGGGGTGAAGTCCATGTGGGACATCGGCCCCTCCGAGGGCTGGCCCTTGGTCGTGTTGGTGATCGACGAAGCCCACACGTACTTCCGCGACCACAAGGGCAGCGACCCCAAGACGAAGAAGCTCGCCGCGCTCGCCGCCGAGAACGCCCGACTCGTGGAAGACCTCGTGAAGAAGGGCCGCTCGGTGGGGATGCTCGTCATCCTCGCCACGCAGAAGTCCACCGGCGACGCGATCCCCACCTTCATCCGCGACGTGTGCCCCGTGGGCCTGAGCTTCGCGCAGAAGACCGCCGAAGCCGCCGTGGCCGCACTCGGCGAGGAAATCCGGGAGTGGCCGGACGCCAACCCGATCAACCTCCAAGACCCCACCTATATCGGCGTCGCGTCCATGAACCACCAGTCACAGCCCGGCTTCACCCGCGTCCGCACCCCCTACGTGCCGGACGCGGAGGCGGCCCGCCTCGCCGAACAGACCGCGACGCTCACTGCCAACCCCTACGCCCTCCTGGAAGCCGTCCTCGGCCCGCGCATGGGGGAGGTGAACCTGACCAAGCCCGACGCTGACGCGGCCTGAACTGCTGCCCCGCCCGTCCACGACACCCCGGAAGGGAGGTGAAAACCCATGACAGAGGACCGGATCACTCAGCGCACCATCACCGCCGTGATGATCATCATTGCCGCGCTGGCGTTCGTCTTCTCCTTCGGCAACGTCTGGTCCCTCGCCCTCCGCCTGGGCGTGCCCGCCCCGATCGCACCGCTCATCGCGCCGATGGTGGACCTGTCCGTGGTCGGCCTGCTGGTCGCCCTGCGCTACCTCTCCCTGCGCGGCCTGCCCGCCGACCAGATGAAGGCAGCCACCCGACTGATGCACTTCTCCGGACTGCTGACCCTGGCCCTCAACGTCGCCGAACCGATCGTCGCCGGACACTACGGCCGCGCCGCAGTGGACGCCGTGGCCCCACTGCTCCTTCTCGGCTGGGGTGCCGTCGGCCCTCAGCTCCTGCGCGCCTTCCACACCATTGCGCGCCCCGCCGCCGCTGTCTCCCTGCCGAACGACATCGGGTCGGCCCCCGAGACCGTCCCTACCCCGGCCGCCGCTGCGGCACCGAAACCAGCCCTGGCCCCGGTCGCCCCGCTCACCACCCCGGCTCCTGCCTCACCTGCGGTCAAGGTGCCTGAGCCTCTGCTGATCGAAGCGCGCTCCATCGCCACGTCCCACCACGCCGAGCACGGCGAGCCCATCACGGCGGCCCAGCTCAAGACTCGACTCGGCATCGGCCTGCCCATGGCAACCGCACTCCACTCCGCCTTGTAGGACCGCCCCCTCCGCCGGCCGTCCCGGCATCTCCCACTCTCGCCCGTCCCTGGGCTGGACCTTCCATGCCTGCGGGCAGCAGCCCGAGCGCACTGTTCGCTGCTGCCCGCAGGCCCCACCCTCGCGTCAGAAAGGACGTCCCGCCACCCATGCGCCGCCCCGTCGACCTGCGCCACGTGATCAGCCCCGGCCTGCGGGACCTGGTCGAGCTGGCCAACACCCACGACTTCGACCGCGTACAGCAGCAGGTCCGCGACCTGCGGGGTTGCACCAACCCGATCAACCTCCACGGCTGGACAGTCACCACGGACCAAACCACCAAGCAGGTGGTCCGCTCCTACCGCTCCGAGGACGAACCCTCCGGACGTCTCCTCACGACCTGCGGCAACCGCCGGGCCTCCCGCTGCCCCGCCTGCTCCCGCCTCTACGCGGCCGACACCTACCACCTGATCAAGGCCGGACTGTCCGGCGGCAAGAACGTCGCCGAAGCCGTCCGCGACCACCCTCGCGCCTTCGTCACCCTCACGGCCCCGTCGTTCGGTCCCGTCCACAACCGCCCCACGACGGATACGGGTAAGCCCCGCCCCTGCGCGTGTGGCGACAGCCACGCCGAGGACGCTCCCGAACTCGGCACCCCGCTGCACCCGGTGAGCTACGACTACACCGGCGCCGTGCTGTGGAACGCTCATGCCGGGGCCCTGTGGGCGCGCTTCACGACCTACCTGCGCCGCGCCCTCGCCGAACACCTGGGCATGACGCAGAAGGCGCTGAACGCCGCTCTCCGCGTCTCCTTCGCCAAGGTCGCCGAGTACCAACAACGGGGCCTGGTCCACTTCCACGCCGTGATCCGCTTCGACGGACCCGACGGCCACACCACCTCGCCCCCGCCCTGGGCCACCTTCGACGCCCTGAGCGCCGCCGTGGGCCTGGCGGTCGAACGTGCCCGGCTCATCATCGAGTCCGACGCCATCGGCGAACGCGTCATCGCCTGGGGCCGCCGGTACAAGGTCGACCCCATCACCGCCCTGGGCGACGGCGAACTCACCGACGCCAAGGTTGCCGGATACGTCGCCAAGTACGCGACCAAGAACGCCGAAGGCGCGGGCACTGTGGACCGCACCCTGATGTGCCGCCCCTGCGCCGGACGCGGTTACGTACGCGGCCCCGACAGTTTCCACGACCGGTGCCCCGATTGCGACGGCACCGGACAGGCCGAACCAATCAAGACCCTGCCGATCCAGCAGCACGTACGCCAGATGATCCGCACCGCCTGGGCCCTCGGCCACCTGCCGGAATTCGCCGAACTCAAGCTGTGGAAGTGGGCCCACATGCTCGGCTTCCGCGGCCACTTCTCCAGCAAATCCCGCGCCTACTCCACCACCCTCGGCGCACTCCGCGACGTACGCCGAGCCTGGCGCCTCGCCCAGGCCGAAGCCGCCCGCGCCCGCGCCGGCCTCCCCGCCACCGACGAGACGACCCTCGTCACCGCCTCCTCCTGGACCTACCTCAGCAGCGGCTACCGCCCCGGTGAGGAGTTCCTCGCAGCCCAGGTCCGCCACGACATAGCCCACATCCAACGCCTCAAGCAGGAAGGGGATTTCTCATGACCAACCGCAAGACGACGTTCGTCGGCCGCTTCCAGTGCGGCCAAGGCTCCTGGCGTGTCTCCACTGGGACTGAGGAAGTCGCCACGGTCATCGGGCAGCTCTTCGGCAGGCAATCGCCGACCCAGGCCAGCAACGAAGCCGATCACTTCGAAGTGCTGCCCCGATCGACCTCCATGCGGGTCGTCATCTCCGGCCCCGAATCCATCAGGGCCGGCCTGCTGACAGCCGCACCTCGCTATGAACCCCAGCCCAGTACTCGCCTCTCGTTTCGCCTCGCCGACGCGTACACCCTCGGCGGCTTCCGCCTCAGTTCCGCCTCATGGGACCTAGCAGAGTCCGTCCCCACGCTGAGGACAGCACTGTCTGAGACGCACGGGGACGCCCTCTGCGAACTCGTTGCAGAGACAGTCGAGTTCACAACCCGCGACGGCGCGGCGCAGTCGTATTGCCGCCCCTCTATCAAGGTCATCGGCCCTTGGCACAACCCCGACCAGCACGCCGCCTAACCTGAACACAGAAAGCGGCGCCCCCGCCTCGTCCGGTGGGGGCGTCGCTGCGTGTGTCCGGTGACGTCGGCGTCAGCCCTGGCTGTCAGCCGCCTCGGTCTCCTGTTCGCTCTCCTTCGCCGCTGCCGCCCTCCGCATGTGCCCCTCCTCGCCGAAGTGCACCGACAGACGCGACGTGTCCAGCTTCTTGCCGCCACGCCTCGCGGGTGCCACCTCCACGTAGCCGCCCGCGTTCAACAGCAAATCTCGCTTACCGGCCACGTCCGAGCGCTTCCACTGCTCGGCGTGCGTTTCTCCGGTCGGCTCCGCCTTCACGCCGCCCGGCTTCGCCGTTCGCTGCCTCTCCTTCAGGGTCGCCAGTCGCTCCTCCAGCTTGGCGTACTGCTCCGCGTACCGAATCGCTCCGTCGTCGCCCCTGAACAGGCCCCGGTCGTAGCGATCCTTTTGCAGATCGGCCAACGCTTCCTCGGCCTGCCTGATCTGCGGGCGGAAATCCTCGCCCGCTTCCTGGACCATCCGCATCACGGAGAGGTGCCCGTACTTCGCGAGGAACTGCTCGGTGACGTGCTCCTCGGTGGTCACCCCCGCCACGGTCGGCCCGTAGCACTTCACGCCCGGCTTCTCCTCCCCCTTCGCCGCCTGCTGGCGATACTTCAGAGGGCCGATGCACCGGTACCGAAGCTGACCGTTGCGCCCGCTGAAGGTGTACATGCGCTCGCCGCAGACTCCGCAGTGCATGATGCCGCGCAGCAGCGACGTCCCCTCCCGGCGCTTCTCACCGGGATTGGCCCGGCGCTCCAACTCGTCCTGGAGCGCCTGCCAGGTGTCCGTGTCGAGGATTGGCGGGCGGTTGACCAGGGGCAGACCGTCCGTCCGCAGGATCGGCTTTCCGTCCTCGATGACCTGGCCGAGCAACTGGGGGTTGCCCAGCATGCTGCGCAGCGTCGTCGTGTACCACTGCTTGGAGTCGCTGCGCTTGCCCGTGGTCTGGCGTGAGGAGTGGCCGGGCGACGGGACGCCCTCCTTGTTGAGGTCGTTGATGATCTGCATGAGCGAGTCCTTGGTCAGGACCCGCTCCACGATCCGCTTGATCGTCTTGGCCTCGTCCTCGTTGATCGCAAGGACCTTGCCCGCCCCGTTGGGGTTGGGGACGACTATGTACCCGTACGGGACCCGACCGCCGGTGTAGCGGCCCTCGCGGCGCAGGTGCTCGTGCGCGCTGGACACCCGCATCCCGATGGTGTCGGACTCCAGCTCAGCGAAGACCGCGATCACCTTCGCCATGGCCCGGCCCATGGACGACGTGAGGTCGAGCGGCTCCGTCGCCGATGCGAGCGCAACGCTCTGGTGCTCGGCGAGTCGCATGATCTCCGCGAAGTCGACCGTCGAGCGCGCAAGCCGGTCGATCTTGAAGAACACGATCACGTCCAGCTCGGCGAGCCTGGTCAGGATGCGTTGCAGTCCCGGCCGGTCGAGCCCGCGCGAGAAGCCCGAGACGTCGATGTCTTCCTCGGCGGCTACGACCTCCCAGCCGCGTGCCTCGCACAACGCTTCACAGGCCGCGCGCTGGCGTTCGGGCGAAGTCGTCTCGTCGGTTTCGCGCGATAGGCGAACATAGATAGCGGCGCGCATCCCCGGCGCGCTGGCCGGGACGCCCTTCCGGCGTCGGGCACGGGGCATAGCCCGTGCTGTGACAGGCGTTGTTTCTGTCATGAGACGACCTTATCTCCGGAGGTATGTGTGTCCTGCCTAATCGTCCAGTCGGACAAGACCCTGCTTCTCGAAGTCGACCACGAGCAGGCCGACGACTGCCGCCGGGCCATCGCGCCGTTCGCCGAGCTGGAGCGGGCACCCGAGCACATCCACACCTACCGGGTCACCCCGCTCGGCCTGTGGAACGCGCGCGCCGCCGGGCACGACGCCGAGCAGGTCGTCGACGCCCTCGTGCAGTACAGCCGCTACCCCGTGCCGCACGCGCTGCTCGTCGACATCGCCGAGACGATGGACCGCTACGGGCGGCTGACCCTCAGCAAGCACCCTGCGCACGGCCTGGTCCTGACCACCACCGACCGGCCGGTCCTGGAGGAGGTGCTGAAGTCCAAGCGGATCGCCCCGCTGGTCGGCGCCCGCATCGACCCGGACACGGTGGCCGTGCACCCCTCCGAGCGCGGGCAGATCAAGCAGACCCTGCTGAAGCTGGGCTGGCCCGCCGAGGACCTCGCCGGGTACGTCGACGGCGAGGCCCACCCGATCGAGCTGCGCGAGGACGGCTGGGCGCTGCGGCCCTACCAGAAGCAGGCCGTGGAGAACTTCTGGCACGGCGGGAGCGGTGTCGTCGTCCTGCCCTGCGGGGCCGGCAAGACGCTGGTCGGCGCCGGCTCGATGGCGCAGGCGAAGTCCACGACGCTGATCCTCGTCACGAACACCGTCTCGGCCCGGCAGTGGAAGCACGAGCTGGTGAAGCGGACCTCGCTGACCGAGGACGAGATCGGGGAGTACAGCGGGACCAGGAAGGAGGTCCGCCCGGTCACCATCGCCACCTATCAGGTGCTGACGACCCGGCGGAAGGGGATCTACCCCCACCTGGAGCTGTTCGACTCCCGGGACTGGGGACTGATCGTCTACGACGAGGTGCACCTGCTGCCCGCGCCGGTCTTCAAGTTCACCGCGGACCTCCAGGCCCGGCGGCGGCTGGGACTGACCGCGACCCTGGTGCGCGAGGACGGCCGCGAGTCGGACGTGTTCTCCCTGATCGGCCCCAAGCGGTTCGACGCGCCCTGGAAGGAGATCGAGGCGCAGGGCCACATCGCGCCCGCGGACTGCGTCGAGGTCCGGGTGAACCTGACCGACTCCGAGCGGCTGGCGTACGCGACGGCCGAGACGGAGGAGAAGTACCGCTTCTGCGCGACCACCGCCACCAAGCGGAAGGTCACGGAGGCGATCGTCCGCCGCTTCGCCGGGCAGCAGATCCTCGTCATCGGCCAGTACATCGACCAACTCGACGAGCTGGGCGAGCACCTGAACGCGCCGGTGATCAAGGGCGAGACGTCCAACGCACAGCGCGAGAAGCTCTTCGACGCCTTCCGCGAGGGCGAGATCAGCGTGCTGGTGGTCTCCAAGGTGGCGAACTTCTCCATCGACCTGCCGGAGGCCACGGTCGCCATCCAGGTCTCGGGCACCTTCGGCTCCCGCCAGGAGGAGGCCCAGCGCCTAGGGCGGGTGCTGCGCCCGAAGGCCGACGGCCACCAGGCCCACTTCTACTCGGTGGTCGCCCGCGACACCATCGACCAGGACTTCGCCGCCCACCGCCAGCGCTTCCTGGCCGAACAGGGCTACGCCTACCGGATCATGGACGCCGACGAACTGCTGGCGGAGGAGGCCTGACCCTCCCGGGTCCGGCCGGATCGCTGTCTGCGGAACTCCAGCGCCACCGCCATGAGCAGGACCAGCCCCAGCAGGGGGTAGGGCGAGGCCAGGGGCTGCTGCCACCAGGACAGGTGCAGTTCCATGTCCTTGTTGGGGACCATCCACAGGGTGCGGGCCGTGAACAGGACCACGGTGACCGCCGCCCAGACGCGGCGGCCCTCGGCCAGGAGTACGGCGATCAGCGGGACGCACCACACCCAGTGGTGGGACCAGCTGATCGGTGAGACGAGCAGCGCGGTCAGGCCGGTCAGCAGCACGCCCCACCGCTCCCGCCGCACCCGGCACGCGAGCCACAGTCCGGCGACGGCCACCGCGACGGCGGGCAGCATCCAGGCGAGTCCGGGCGACGGCTCCCCCAGCAGCCGGGCGATCAGGCCCTGAAGCGACTGGTTGGCGATGATCCACGGCTTGCCCACCCGGTTGGTCTCGAACAGGCGGCGCGTCCAGTAGTCGACGCCGGCCGCGGGCAGCACGAGTGCCCCGACGGCGACGGTCCCGGCGAACCCGGCCACCGCCGCGGCCGCCTCGCGGCGCCGCCCCCGCAGCAGCAGGTACACGATGAAGAGGCCCGGGGTGAGCTTGATGCCGGTCGCGACACCGATCAGGAGACACTTGCCGCGGGCTCCGGGCGGCCGGGTCAGGTCCCACAGGACCAGGCAGACGATCGCGAGGTTGATCTGCCCGTACACGAAGGTCTGGAAGACCGGTTCGAGCCAGACGGCGAGCGCCGTCGCGGCACACACCAGCGGGAGTCCGGCCCGGTGGCCGGCGAGCCGCGCGGAGAGGTGGACGAGCCAGGCGAGCAGAAGCGCGTTGCCGGCGAAGAACGCCGTCTTCAGGGCCGCGGCGGGAAGCCACACCGTCGGCACGAACAGCAGGGCCGCGAACGGCGGGTACGTGGCCGGCAGCCGTCCCTGCGTGACCGTGAAGCCGTAGAGGTCGCGGCCGTGGACGACCGCCGCGCCCTCGGCCTGGTAGACCACCGCGTCGGGCATCTGCACCCGCTGCACCGCGAACAGGACCGCGAGGGCGGCGAGGGAGACGCCGAGGAGGGCCAGGGCAAGTGCCGCTGGTGACCGGAGTATCACCTTCCGTGCTGTCACGGACCGACCCTAGTTGCTCACTTGTGGCGTACGCCCGCCTCCTCGCCGTATTCGCCGAGGACGACCACGTCGAACAGGGCGCCCGCGAACACCTTGACGGCGTGCAGGGCGTCGCCCAGAACGTGATGACGGGCGCTGTCCTCGACAGCCGTGGCGCCGGCCGGGCGGGCGGCGGGAGCGGGGTGGATGGTTGCTGCGCTCATGTCTTCATGGTGGATCCGGGGGCATGGGACTGGCATCGGTCTGCGGACCGGGCCTTCCTGGCTCCGGGTACCCCCTCTGGAGGGACTTCCGACCCTGCGTCCGGCGGACGCGAACCCCTAGGGGATGGCGATCACGGCACCCAGGCGGGCGCGGCGCGGGGAAAACCGGTTGGCATCCGCGCGCAGCCGCGCCCTAGAATCCACCCTCTTGCCCGCCTCCCTTCACGGAGTGCCGCCGTCCGGACGGAAACCGGTCGGCAGATCCCGCCGCCGCGCGGCGCAGCCACACGGCACCACCCCACGGCACCCGCATGCCCCGAAGGCCTTCCGGAGGCACCCCCTTGTCGTCCCTGTCGTCCTCGTCGTCCTCGTCGCCTTCGTCTTCGTTCAAGCCCGCCGACCCCCTCGCCCGTGAGCGCGCCCACCTGTCCGCCTCCCGCGCCGCACTGCGCGCCATGCGCGAGGACGTGGAGTCGCTCGACATCCGGGACGTCACCGCGAACTGGGTCAACGCCGAGGTCCTCGCCCGCCAGATCGACGAGCGCATCAAGGCGCTGGCCGACCTCAGCGACACCCCGCTGTTCTTCGGACGGCTCGACTACCTGGACGCCCCGGGCGCGGACCGGGCGGAGGGCGCCGAGGGCGAACGCTTCTACATCGGGCGCCGGCACGTGCACGACGGCGAGGGCGACCCCATGGTCATCGACTGGCGCGCGCCGGTCTCGCAGCCGTTCTACCGGGCCGCCAGAAAAGACCCGATGAACGTCGCGCTGCGCCGCCGCTTCGGCTACACCGGCGGCGACCTCACCGCGTACGAGGACGAGCACCTGTCCGACCCGGCCGAGCCGTCGGGGGCCGCCACCACCAGCAAGCTGCTCCAGCAGGAGATCGAACGCCCGCGTGTGGGCCCGATGCGCGACATCGTGGCGACCATCCAGCCCGAGCAGGACGAGATCGTGCGGTCCGGGCTGTCCGGCACCGTCTGCGTCCAGGGAGGTCCCGGCACCGGAAAGACCGCCGTGGGCCTGCACCGGGTCGCCTACCTCCTCTACGCCCACCGCGAGCGGCTCGCCCGCACCGGCACCCTCGTGATCGGACCGAACCGGTCCTTCCTGCACTACATCGAGCAAGTACTGCCCGCCCTCGGCGAGTTGACCGTCCAGCAGGCCACCGTCGGCGATCTGGTGGCGCATGTGGAGGTGCGAGGCGCGGACGACGCGGCGACCGCGATCGTCAAGGGCGACGCACGGATGGCGGAGGTGCTCCGCAGGGCGCTGTACTCCCACGTGACCATGCCCACCGAACCGGTCGTGGTGGTGCGCGGCTCGCGGCGCTGGCGCGTACCGGCGTACGAGCTGGAGGACATCGTCCGGGAGTTGCTGGACCGCGGCATCCGCTACGGCGCCGCCCGTGAGGCCCTGCCGCAGCGGATCGCGCACGCCGTGCTGGTGCAGATGGAGCGGGCGGGCGAGGCCCCCGACGACCGCGTGCAGGACGCGGTGGCCCGCAACGCGGCGGTCAAGGCCGCCGTCAAGGCGGTCTGGCCCCCGGTCGACCCGGCGAAACTGGTGCTGCGGCTGCTGACCGACGCGGACTTCCTCGTGGAGCACGCGGCCGGGATCCTCACCGAGGAGGAGCGCAAGACACTCCTGTGGGCCAGGCCCGTACGGTCGGTGAAGTCGGCCAAGTGGTCCGCCGCCGACGCCGTACTGGTCGACGAGGCCGCCGACCTGGTGGAGCGCACCCACTCCCTCGGGCATGTCGTCCTGGACGAGGCACAGGACCTCTCCCCCATGCAGTACCGGGCGGTCGGCCGGCGCTGCACCACCGGCTCCGCGACCGTCCTCGGCGACCTGGCCCAGGGCACCACGCCGTGGGCCACCCGCACCTGGGAGGAGGCCCTGGCCCACCTCGGCAAGTCCGACGGCCTGATCGAGGAGCTGACGGCGGGCTTCCGCGTGCCGACGGACGTCATCACGTACGCCTCCCGGCTGCTGCCGCACATCGCCCCTGGGCTCACCCCCGTCGCGTCGGTGCGCGAGAACCCCGGCTTCTTCGAGATCCGTACGGCCGCCGGGGACACCGAAGTGGTCTCCGCGTGCGAGGAGTTGCTGCGCAACGAGGGCTCGGTCGGCCTGATCGCCGCCGACGCTCGCGTCCCGGTCGTGGCCGAGGCGCTGACGGCGGCCGGCCTGCCGTACCTCGCCCCCGGCGAGGAGACGACGGCCGAGACCCGCCTCACCCTGGTCCCGGCCTCGCTCGCCAAGGGCCTGGAGTACGACTACGTCGTCCTGGACGAACCCCAGGCCGTCGTCGACGGCGAACCCGACGAACGCACCGGCCTGCGCCGCCTGTACGTGGCCCTGACCCGAGCGGTCTCAGGCCTGATCGTCACCCACACGGCCCCGCTGCCGGGTCAGCTTTCCTGAGGCCCACTGGGCCGCCGGGAGGGCGGGTCGGCAGGGGCGGGGACGGCGGGGCCGGCCCCATCGGGGCTGGGTGCGTCACCGGGCGCGGCGAGGCGGGGCGCCGCGGGGCTGGGTTCGGCGGGACTGGGTGCGTCACCGGGCGCGGCGGGACTGGACGCGGCGGGACTGGATGCGTCACCGGGCGCGGCGGGGCGCGGCGTGGCCGAACTGGGCGCGGCCGATTCGGACGCGGCAGGGCTGGACCCATCAGAGCCGGGTGCGTCGACGGGCAAGAAGGGGCCGGACGCGGTAGACCCGAGTGCGGCGGACCCGGGCCCATCGGGGCCGGACGGCGCGGCGGGACCGGGCACATCGGCGCCGAATGCGGCAGACCCGGGCCCGTCAGGGCCGGACGGCGCGGCGGCCGGGCCGGGGACGGCCCCGTTCGAGGGCGGCGGCGCGTACGGACCATAACCGCCCTGCGGTGACGCGTACGGCCACACCGCGCCCGGCGGCGGAGCGTACGCCCCGTGTGCGCCCGGCGGCGGGTACGCCCCAGGCGACCCGGGCGGCTGCGGGTACGGCCCGTACATGCCCTGCGGCTGCCGGTACGGCCCGTACGCGCCCGGCGCCTGCGCGTACGGCCAATACGCGCCCTGCGGCGGTACGTACGGCAGGAGGTGCGGTGGGATCGGCTCGGGGACCGGGGCTGACAGGTGCTGCGGATGGCGCCGCCGTGCCAGCCACAGCACGATCGCGGCGAAGAGCAGCACCGAGGCCATGTCGACGAGTGCCAGTTGCCAGGGGGCGTCCGCCGCCGTCTCGTCGGACGCCAGTCCGTCCACGTACATGGCGGACAGACCGAAGGCCAGCAGGTTGTTCAGCGCGTGCAGGGCGATGGACGCCTCGAGGCCGCCCGTGCGGATGGTCAGCAACCCCGCCACCACACCGAAGACCAGGAGGTCGGCGAATCCCCAGGGCGTGCCCCAGCCGTGCGCGGCCGCGAAGAGCACCGCCTGCGGCAGCACCGCGAGCCACGGGGATCGGAGGAAGGCCCCGGCCGCCTGGAGCAGCCAGCCGCGGAAGACGTACTCCTCCGCCGCCGACTGCAACGGCACGAGGACAACCAGCATGGCCAGGGAGAGGAGGAACGTCTGCCACCCGACCCACACGTCGGACCCGCCACCGTCGCCCTGGTCGTCCGGCAGGAAGATCGCGACCATCGGCAGCAGCACCATGGGGGGCACGGCGGCCAGCAGGCACCAGGCCAGCCATCGCCAACGCGGCCGTCCGGTGACGGAGGCCACCGTGCCGGCCGGACGCCGGCCCAGCCAGAGCACGGCCAGCAGGACCAGCGGCAGGTCTACGGCTATGAACGCCAGGTCCAGCCCCGTGCCCAGAACCGGACCGAAGTCGGCGCCGCCGTCCGGCAGTTCCGGATAACCGGCGGCCGTGCCGATCACGTCGGTGAGGATGTAGAGGAACACGGTGGCCAGGACCGACCCGAAGACCAGCACCACAGTGCCGAGCAGCGGCCGCCACCAGCGGTGGTGAGGTGAGTACCGGGCCATACGGTGATACGGAAGCCCGGTGGGGTCAGGGGAGGTTGCTGTCATGAACGACATCGTGCCCGGTCGGAATGAACCAGGCGTACGAATTACTCGGGCCGGCCCCAACCCACCCCACCCCAGCCCGGTCAGGCACCGTGTCTCAGCCCGCGGGCTGCCGAACGGCCACCCCGTCCAGCACGGCGCGCCACTCCGCTACCGCCGCGACGGAGACCGGTCCGTCCCAGCCGCCGGGGCGGGCCGCACCGCCGATGTGGAAGGCGTCGATCCCCTCCGCGAGCAGCGCGGGCACATGGTTCAGCCGCAGGCCGCCGCCGACCATGATCTGTTGCTCGTAGCCGGGCTCGCCGCCGCGCGCGGCCTCCGCGATCAGCGTGGGCAGCCCCTCGTCCACGCCCGAGGCGGCGCCCGCCGTCAGATACGTGTCGAGCCCCGCCAGCCCGTCCAGCCGCTTGCGCAGCACGTCCCGGTCGGCGGCACGGTCGATCGCCCGGTGGAAGGTCCACGGGCAGCCGTCCAGCGCGGCGACCACCCGCTCGACAGCCCCCAGGTCCACCCCGCCCTCCTCGTCCAGGAACCCCAGTACGAACTCCTCGGCGCCGGCCGCCCGCATCTCACCCGCGACCTCCGCCAGCCGGTCCAGCCCCCGGGCACCCCCCGCGCCGAACCCGTCCGCGAGCCGCAGCATCACGCGCAGCGGAATGTCCACGGCGGCACGGATCCCGGCGACGGTACGGGTCGGCGGGGTGAGCCCATCGGCCGCGATGTCGGTGACCAGCTCGAGGCGGTCCGCGCCTCCGGCCTGAGCGGCGACCGCGTCCTCGACGTCGAGGGCGATCACCTCCAGGACTGCACGCATGCTCATAGGAGCCCTTCCCTCGGTTTCCCCTGAAGCGGACAGGTCTAGTCCAATATCAGGGTACGCCGGTCGGGGGACCCGCTGCCGGGAACCGGTCACCCGAAGATGTTCAGCTCCGCCTTCCCGGCGCCCGCCAGCTCGTACCCCGCCCCGGTCACCGGCACGGGACGCCCGGCGTAGAGCCGTACGAGGGTGGCGGCGTCGCCGATGTACCGCGCCGGAGTCCGCTCCCCGCTCACCTCCCCGAACCTCAGCGGCTCGTCCACGTCGTCGAGGTCGGCGTGCAGCGGCAGATGCCCCTTCTCGCGGGTCACGTACGCCAGCAGGCTGAGCGCGTACGGCAGCCTGTCCCCCGCGTACGCCCCCGGCTCGCCCAGGGTCTCGCGCACGTCGCCGGCGTGTACCCACTCGCCCAGCGCGAGCACGTCCAGCGCCCCGCCCGCCCGCGCGATCAGCGGCCCGGCCTCGGTCATGCCGCGCTCCAGCTCGTCCACCACTCGGGCGTTGGTCCACTCGCCCCGTTCGGCGATGTCCCGCTTGTTGGACTCGGGCGAGAACACGCCCTCCTCGAACCGGCGCTCCACCACTCGCATCAGCGCGGCGGAACAGTGTGCGAGCACATCCCGCACCGTCCACCCCGGACAGGCCGCGGTCGGCAGCGCGAAGTCCGCGTCCGGCCGGGCCCGCAGCAACGGGATCAGCACGTCCCGCTCCATGGTGAGCAGCCGTCCGGGCAGCTCCGGATCCCGTACCTCGTGCACATCAGCAGAAGTCATGCCCACCACGCTAGTGCCGCTCGACGGCCCGCCGGCAGAACGGCCGGGGCGCGGTGGGGACAATGGCCGTATGGCCGATCTCGACGCCCTGCGCTCCCGCTGGACCCGTGCTCTCGAAGGTGCCCGTGGCCCCGGCGGCGGCCCCGACCCCGTGCCGTACGCCGACAACCTGCTCGCCCGCTGGCAGGAGCCGCAGCGGCACTACCACACGCTCACGCACCTGACCGCGGTCCTCGATCACATCGATGTACTGGCTGAATACGCCGCCGACCCGGACGTGGTGCGGCTGGCCGCCTGGTTTCACGATGCCGTCTACCTGCCCGAGCGCTCCGAGAACGAGGAGCGGTCCGCCCGCATCGCCGAGCGCGCGCTCCCCGAGGCCGGGGTCGCCGACGCGAAGACCGCCGAGGTCGCACGGCTGGTCCGGCTCACCGTCACCCACGATCCGGCCGACGACGACCGCGACGGCCGGGTCCTGTGCGACGCCGACCTGGCGATCCTGGCCGCCTCCCCGTCGGCGTACGCCGCCTACGCGGCCGGCGTACGCGAGGAGTACCACTTCGTCCCGAGCGACGCATTCCGCGAGGGCCGTGCCGCCGTCCTGCGGCAGCTCCTCGACCTGCCCCGGCTGTTCCGCACCCCGTACGGGGCGGAGCACTGGGAGGCGACCGCCCGCTACAACGTCACCTCCGAGCTGGAAATGCTGTCGCTCTGAGGCCTCGCCGCGCCTACCCTGCGCCGTATGCGTACATGGGGCGGGGAGCAGGTGGAGCAGGCCGTCGCGGGCGCCGTGGCGCTGCTGCGGACGGCGACGGACCGGGACTGGGACGGGGTGATGGCCGGACGGCTGGAGTGGAGCTGCCGGCGGACGGCCGAGCACATCGCGGGCGATCTCATCGCGTACGCCGGGCAGTTGGCCGGGCGGGCGCAGAGCGCCTACGTGCCCTTCGAGATCACCCTCGACGAGGGCACCAAAAACGCCGACGTCCTGGACGTGATCGAGACGACCGGCGCCCTGCTCGCCGCCGCCGTCCGCACCACCCCGCGCAAGGTCCGGGCCTTCCACCCGTACCCCTTCCGCAGCGCGAACCGCGAGGGATTCGCCGCTATGGGCGTCGCCGAGGTGCTGCTGCACACGCATGACATCGCGACCGGCCTGCACCTGGCCTACGAGCCGCCCGCCGAGCTGTGCGAGGACGTGCTGACCCGGCTCTTCCCGCACGTCCGGCCGGGCTCCGCACCCTGGCCGACGCTGCTGTGGGCCACCGGCCGCGGCAACCTCCCCGGTCGGCCGCCGGTCACCGAGTGGCGCTGGAGCAACCCGCCGGCCATACCCGCCGACCGGCTCACCCTGGAGGGCGTCACCCCCGCCGCCGCCCGCGATCTCAACGACGGCGGTGACGGCGGGTTCCCGTGGGTCGAGGGCGGGCCCAACGAGGGCACGCAGGGCGCCGCCGGGATGACGGTGAAGGCGTACGAGGGCGGGGCGTACCGGCCCGAGTGGGGGATGTTCGTGCTGGTGCGGCAGGAGGACGGGCGCGCGGTCGGCGGGATGGGCTTCCACGGTGTGCCCGACGAGGAGGGGCGCGCGGAGGTCGGTTACGACCTCGCCGTGTCCGCCCGCGGACACGGCTACGCGACCGAGGCCCTGCGCGCGCTGTCGGGCTGGGCGCTGGCCCGGGACGACGTACGGCTGCTGGTCGCAACCGTGGACCGCGCCAACCTTCCCTCCCAACGCGTCGTCACCCGCGCCGGTTTCGTCGCCGTGCGGGAGGGCGAGGAGGAGATCTTCTACGAACTCCGCCCCTGAACACGGCGCTTGGGGCGGCGCAGCCCCGCCGCGTACAGCAGCCGCACCACCTCGCGGCTGCTGACCTCGACCGCGCCGGCCGCCACCGCGTCGGCGTACCGGTGGGAGGGCAGGTCGTAGTGGTCCCGCTCGAAGGCCCGGCGAGGCACGCCCAACCCCTCGGCGAAGGTGTGGAGTTCGTCGTACGAGACATCGCTGACCAGGTGGGACCACATGCGGCCGTGACCCGGCCAGGACGGCGGGTCGATGTAGAGGGTCATGGTGCGACCGCCGGGCGCGGCGCCGTCACGACGTCGTGCTCCGGCCGGTGGCCTCCGCCAGCGCGCCCACCGGCGCCACCTTCACACCCGCCTTGGAGCACACCCAGTGCGGGTCCGGCCCGAGTTCCGGCTCGACGTCCAGCGCGTGCGGGTCGCCGTAGCCGCACACCGGGCACAGCGGCCAGCGGCCGGACCGCTCCAGAAGCGCGTCCTGGACGTCCTGCGCGACCAGGCCCGCCACGTACTGCGCGCCTTCCGGCCACTGCTCCACCCACCAGCGGCGCTGGGCGACGGAGTCCTCCACGAGCGAGACCACGTCCGCGTCGGCGACCTCGCCGGCGACCAGATCGGCGAGCACCAGGGCGCGGGCGGCATGCAGGGCCTGCTCCAGAGGGCTGAGGGGTTCCATGCCTCCCATTGTCACCCGGAAGTCACGGACCGGACACCGGTGACGGATCACGCACCGGCGGGTTCCGCGCCGCCCGGGACCCGTTCTCTCCATCTCCCGTGCACCGCCGGGCTGTTCACGGGGGCCCGGGCCGGATCCACCGGGGCTGTAAAGAGTTCCTTGACACACCCCTGGATGTAAAGGCACCCTTTACATGTGACCGATTCCCTCCCCCTCGCTTCCCTGAGTGCCCGGCTCGCCGAGCGCTCCGCGGCCCTGGCCTCGGCGGTGGGCAGCCCGTTGGCCCCACCGGCCTACCTCGACCTGATCCGACGCGCCCAGGACGTCGACGTCTTGGCGGAACAGGTGCTCAAGCTCTGCGTGCAGCAGTGCCGGGACGCGGGCCACACCTGGCAGGAGGTCGGGGACCTGCTCGGAGTCACCCGCCAGGCCGCCTTCCAGCGGTTCGGCAAGCCCATCGACCCCCGAACGGGAGAACCCATGGACAAGACAGTGCGCATGACCGACGCCCCGGAGCGCGCCCTCGAGATCGTCACGGCCGTCCTCGAAGGCCGCATGGACGACGCCAGGCCGTCCTTCAACGCCGAGGTCCTCGCGGCCTTCACCGACAAGGTGCGGGGCGACGCGCTGGCCGGCGTCGCCGGACTCGTCGGCGCGTTCGAGGGCTTCGGCGAGGGCGATCCCTTCGTCCGGCGCATCGGCGATCACACCGTGGTGGACATCCCGCTGCGCTACGAGGCCGGTGAGATGAAGGCCCGGGTCGCGTTCGACACGGACGAGAAGGTCGCCGGATTCTTCGTCCTCCCGCCCGAGACGCCGTGATCCGGCCGATCCGACACCCCCACAGAGAGTCCGTCCCGTGATTGCCCCCTCCCTCAACGCCTCGGCGGTCCCCTGGGCCGCGATCGCGCCTCTGCTGGTCGCCGAGCTCGCTCTGCTCGTCTACTGCCTCGTCGACGTCGCACGGCACCGGAACACCCGTCATCTGCCCCGCTGGGCCTGGGTGCTGATATGCCTGTTCGTGAACCCCGTGGGTCCGATCGCCTACCTGGTGGCGGGGCGGAGCGAGGACCGGTGAGCGGGGGGCCGGCCGTGGTGACCGCGGGCCTGGTGCGCGACTACGGACACGGCGCGGGGCTGCACGGCGTGGACCTGGAGGTGCCGCGCGGCGGTGTCTACGGTCTGGTGGGCCCGAACGGCGCCGGGAAGACCACGCTTCTGTCCATCGTGGCCGGTCTGCGCCGCTTCGAGGCGGGCGAGGTCCGGTTGTCGGTCGACGCGGGACGGATCGGGGTCTGCCCCGACACCCCCGAGTTCGAACCCTGGCTCACCGCGGCGGAGGTGGTGCGCCAGTCCCGCGGCCTGGCCGCACGCGGCGGGCACCGGCGCCGCGGCGGCACGGCGTCCGACACCGGCGGGTCCCCCGCCGACCCGGTCGCGGCCGTACTCGCCGAGGTCGGCCTGACCGAGGCGGCCGGCCGGCGCACGGGCGGCTTCTCCCGCGGCATGAAGCAACGGCTGGGCCTCGCCGTGGCGTTGGCGCTGGACCCCGAGCTGCTCATCCTCGACGAACCGTCCAGCGCGCTCGACCCGTCCGGGCGTGCGGAGGTGCTGTCCCTGGTCGCCGGGCTCGGCCGGACCCGCACCGTGATCTTCTCCAGCCATGTCCTGGCGGACGTCCAGCGGGTCGCCGACACGGTGGGCGTCCTCGACCGGGGCAGGCTCCTGTTCCAGGGGCCGGTACGCGACCTGATCGACCGGTTCCTCCAGCCGGCCTGGGAGGTGCGCCTGCGCACGGGCGGCGAGCAGCGGCTGGCCGAACTGCTGCGGCAGCAGGAATGGGTCACCTCGGTGGTGGTGAACTCCGACGGATCCGTGCGTGTCGAAGCGTCGAGCACAGAGGTCGGTGAACGCCGGCTGCCGCAGGCGATCGCTGCGGCGGACGCCGCTCTGATCAGCCTTCACCCGGTCGACGCCGACCTGGAGGCCGCGTTCCTGGCACTGACCGGCGGACGCCACGGACGGGACGGACAGCAGGTACAGCACGAACAGCGGGAAGCGGATCGGACGGGTGCGGCGTGAACGAGCTTTCGCTGTGGCGGGTGGAGTGGCTTCGGCTGCTGCGCACCAAGAGGCTGATCGCGCTGCTGGGCGTCTTCGTGCTCTTCGGGTTCACCGGGCCGCTGCTCGCCCGGTACTCCGGGCAGTTGCTCGACCACGCCGGCGGCTCGGCCCAGCGAGTGAAGATCGTCTTTCCGCCCCCGGTCCCGGCGGACGGTGTCGCCCAGTACGTGAACAACGCGTTCGGGATCGGCCTGATCGTGGCGGTCGTCGTGGCGGCGTACGCGTGCTCGATCGACGCCAGGCCCGCGCTCGCGGTCTTCTACCGGACTCGCGCCCGGCGCTTCGGCGATCTGCTGGTGCCGAGGTTCGCGGTCAGCGCCGCCGGGGCCGTGGGCGGCTACCTGGCCGGGCTGCTCGCCGCCTGGTACGAGACGGCGGTCCTGCTGGGGAATCCCGGTACGGCGGCCATGGGCTGGACCGCGCTCACCGGCTCGGTGTTCCTGGTGTTCGCCGTGGCGGTCACGGCACTGGCCGCGACACTGACCCGCAGCATGCTCGGCACCGTCGGGTACGCGCTGCTCGCGCTGTTCACGCTCCCGCTGCTCGGAGCGCTGCCGGGGGTGTCGCGCTGGCTCCCGACCGAGCTGACGAAGGCGCCGGACGCGTTCCTGCGGCACACGGCGGCCGACCACGCGCAGCGAGCCCTGGCCGTCGCCGTGGTGCTCGCGCTCGGCTGCCTGTCGGCAGCGATCCTGCGGGGCGCGCGCAAGGAGGTACGTTGACGTCCGCGCCGAGGAGCACGGGCCTTGGCGCGCGGCCTTGACCACGTGACCGTACGGAAAATATCTTTCACAGTGTGACCCAGGACGTGAAGGAAATTTTCGCAGGCGTGGGCGCCCCGGGCCTCACGCCCCCCGCACCCGCCGCCCTCGCGGCCAAGGTACGCACGCTCGCGCCCTCGATGACCCGCTCCATGCAGCGGGTCGCCGAGGCCGTCGCCGGCGACCCGGCCGGCTGTGCGGCCCTCACGGTCACCGGCCTCGCCGAACTCACCGGCACCAGCGAGGCGACCGTCGTACGCACCGCCCGCCTGCTGGGCTATCCGGGTTACCGGGACCTGCGCCTGGCCCTCGCGGGCCTGGCCGCCCAGCAGCAGTCGGGGCGCGCGCCCGCCATCACGACCGACATCGCGGTGGACGACCCCATCGCCGACGTCGTCGCCAAACTCGCCTACGACGAGCAGCAGACCCTGGCCGACACCGCCGCCGGTCTCGACACGATCCAGCTCGGCGCGGCCGTCACCGCGCTGGCCACCGCCCGCCGCACCGACGTCTACGGCATCGGCGCCTCCGGTCTGGTCGCACAGGACCTCACGCAGAAGCTGCTGCGCATAGGTCTGGTGGCGCACGCGCACAGCGACCCGCACCTCGCCGTCACCAACGCGGTGCAGCTGCGCGCGGGGGACGTGGCGATCGCCATCACCCACTCGGGTTCGACCGGGGACGTGATCGAGCCGCTGCGGGTGGCCTTCGAGCGCGGCGCGACCACCGTGGCCATCACCGGCCGGCCCGCCGCGCCCGTCACGCAGTACGCCGACCACGTCCTGACCACCTCCACGGCCCGCGAGAGCGAGCTGCGCCCGGCGGCGATGTCCTCCCGGACCAGCCAACTGCTCGTGGTGGACTGCCTGTTCGTCGGAGTGGCACAGCGGACGTACGAGACGGCGGCGCCCGCGCTCGCCGCGTCCTACGAGGCGCTCGCCCACCGGCACAGCCCGCGGGGCGGGACCCACCGCTCGTAGCACTCGCAGCGCTCGCAGTACTCGTAGCCGAGAACCGAACAAGCCCGGATCCGCACGGTCAGCCGTACCGCCACGCACGAAGAGAGCCGCCCCCTCATGACCTCCACGCCCCACTACCGCGAGCTGCGCACCGAGTTGGAGTCACTGACGACCGAGGCGTTCCGCCCCGAGCTGGCGGAGATCGACCGGCTGCCGACGCTGGAGATCGCGCGGCTGATGAACGCCGAGGACAGCACCGTGCCCGCCGCCGTGGCCGAGCGGCTGCCGCAGATCGCCGCCGCGATCGACGCGGTGGCCGAGCGGATGGCGCGCGGCGGCCGGCTGGTCTACGCCGGCGCGGGCACGGCCGGACGGCTGGGGGTGCTGGACGCCTCGGAGTGCCCCCCGACCTTCAACACGCGCCCCTCCCAGGTCGTCGGACTGATCGCGGGTGGCCCGCCGGCCATGGTGACCTCGGTCGAGGGCGCGGAGGACTCGAAGGAGCTGGCGGCCGAAGCGCTCGACGGCCTCGGCCTCACGCCGGACGACACGGTGGTGGGCGTCTCCGCCTCCGGCCGCACCCCCTACGCCATCGGCGCGGTGGAGCACGCCCGCGCCCTGGGCGCCCTGACCATCGGCCTGTCCTGCAACGCGAACAGCGCGCTGGCGGCCGCCGCCGAGCACGGCATCGAGGTCGTCGTCGGCCCCGAGCTGCTGACCGGCTCCACCCGCCTGAAGGCCGGCACGGCGCAGAAACTGGTCCTCAACATGCTCTCGACGATCACGATGATCCGCCTGGGCAAGACCTACGGAAACCTGATGGTCGACGTGCGGGCCTCCAACGACAAGCTCCGCGCCCGCTCCCGCCGTATCGTCGCCCTGGCCACGGGAGCGGCGGACGACGAGATCGAACGGGCCCTGACGGCCGCGGACGGCGAGGTGAAGACCGCCATCCTCACCCTCCTCGCCGACACCGACGCCCCCACGGCAACCCGACTCCTGAACCAGTCCGACGGCCACCTGCGCATCGCACTGGAGCGGGCGGGGGACTGAGGCCGGCGGACCCGGGAGCGAGCGGGCAGGCCGGGGGATCCCTTACCGGTCGCAGCACTTAAGGCTTGTCCCGTAAAGATCTTCGATTCAGTGGGGCTGTGATCGGCTGCTGTTCGTGCCTTGAGCGGGGCTCCTCGCCGGCCCCGGTGACCTGGGTCAGTCGAAGAGGGCCAGGACGCCGATCACCCAGACCGCAAGGAACGCAAGGGCCCCCACCAGGCAGCCGACGCCTGCCAGCACACCGCTGACCGACCAGGGTTCGGAAGGCGCCTCGTACTTCTCCTCCAGGTCGTCCCGGTAGGAGGCGGGGTCGTCCCAGTCGACGGGGTGCCCCAGCTCCTCGGCGCAGGCGGTCCGCACCGCGACCAACTGCCCCTTCGCGAAGGAGGTGGCAGCCATCGCCTCCGGGCCGCGCCAGGCGATGGCCTTCATCCGCCACCCGGGAGACCCGTACCGCGCCTCGAAGGCGGCGGTCTCGTCGGCGTCGCGGTCCTCTTCGAGGTACATCCAGCGTCCGGCCTCGGCGGCATCGCCGTAGAGCCGGTACACCTCGGCCAGACGCCGGCGGAGCATCAGGTCGTACGGGAAGGACGAGACGAGACCGCGCAAACGCTGGCGCGCGACGGGAACCCGGCCAGCGGCCAGGTCTGCATCGACTCGGGAAAGGGTCTCTCTCAGGGGCATGAACGCATGATCGAATGCTGTGGTGACCAGTGTCGAACCGGTTTTCCCGCTCAGCACGCACTCGCTCTCGACAGTGTCGGCTGAGCCTCACTGACAGGACACCGCCATTTACGGGACAGCCCTTAGGCTGGAGGACACCATGAACCACGCCCAGCTCACCGCCCTGGGACGGGCTCTGCGTCTGCTCGGCGAGCATGGCGAGGCGCTGTCCGCGGAGACGCCCGACGCCAGGCTGCACGAGATGAAGGCGGATCTCCGGCGGGCTCTCGACCTGCTGGACGAGACCGTCACGACGGCCGCGCCCGCCACCCGCTGCCCCGAGCATCCGAACGGGCCCGTCGACGAGAGCGCCCCCGACCTGTGCCTCCTGTGCGAGACCCGGCGCCGGGCCGCCCGCCGCTCCGAGGTCGACGGGGCGTACGCCTCGTACGCGCGCCGCGCCGCCGAGCCCGCCGTCCCCGCCCCGTCCCGCTACGGCGTCCGCGAGGACCGGCCGCAGCCCCAGCAGCGATGGCTGCCGGAGCTGTGGAACGGGCGGGAGTGGCAGTTGTGCGGGTCCCCGCGCCGGGACCGGCGCGAGGCCGAGCTGTTCATCGCCGCCCAGCGCCGGACACCGCGCGCCGCGCCCGCCTACCGGCTCGTGCACGAGTTCACCGACTACGAGGTGGTCCGGGTCTGGGGCCATCCCGCGCGGACCGACATCGAGCCCATGGGCAACCCGTAGGGCCTACTGCACCTTCGCCCCGGCGGGCGCGGGCTCACCGGCCGCCGACGGCTCCCCCAGGGCCGTGGTGCGCGGGCGCGGGATGAAGGACGCGACCAGGAAGCCGAGCAGGGCGGCGCCTGCGCCGACGGCGAGGACCGTGCGGAAGCCGTTCTCGGAGGGCAGCTGGTAGGGGCCGAACGCGGTGGTCATATGGGCCAGGACCACGCCCGCCACCGCGCTGGCGACCGACGTGCCGATCGAGCGCATCAGGGTGTTGAGGCTGTTCGCCGCGCCCGTCTCGGACGCGGGGACGGCGCTCATGATGAGCGCGGGCATCGAGCCGTAGGTGAAGCCGATGCCGGCGCCGATCACGCAGGACGTCAGGACGAAGTGCCAGACCTGGCTCATCAGGACGATGTTGAGGCCGTAGCCGGCGGCCACGATCAGCGCGCCGATCATCAGCGTCACCTTGGGGCCCCTGGTCCGCGAGACGATCGCCGACACCGGGGCGACGGCCATCATCACCAGGCCTGAGGGGGCCATGACCAGGCCGGAGGCCAGCAGCGACTTGCCGAGGCCGTAGCCGGTCTGCGCGGGCAGTTGCAGCAGCTGCGGGATGACCAGGGACATCGAGAACATCGCGAAGCCGATCGCCACCGAGGCGAGGTTGGTCACCAACACCTGGCGGCGGGCCGTGGTGCGCAGGTCCACCAGGGGCGCCTCGACACGCAGTTCGAACAGGCCCCAGGCGACCAGGACCACGACCGCCGCCGCGAACAGGCCCAGGGTCGTGCCGCTGCCCCAGCCCCAGTCGGCGCCCTTGGAGATCGCCAGGAGCAGGCAGACCAGGCCCACCGCCATACCGACCGCGCCGGGAAGGTCGAAGCGCCCGCCGGTGCGCACCGCCGACTCGGGCACGAAGCCCAGCACCAGCACCGCCGCCGCGACGCCCAGGCCGGCCGAGGCCCAGAACAGCATGTGCCAGTTGAGGTTCTCGGCGATCAGCGCGGCGGCGGGCAGCCCGAGGGCACCGCCGACGCCGAGCGAGGCGCTGATCATCGCGGTCGCCGAACCGAGCCGCTCGGCGGGCAGTTCGTCGCGCATGATGCTGATGCCGAGCGGGATGACACCTGAGGCGAGGCCCTGCAGGGCGCGGCCGACGATCATCGGCGTGAGGGAGTCGCTCAGCGCGGCCGTGACCGAGCCGGCCACCAGCATGGCGAGGCTCAGCAGGAGCATGCGGCGCTTGCCGTACATGTCGCCGAGGCGGCCCATGACCGGGGTGGCCACGGCCGCGGCGAGCAGCGTGGCGGTGACGGCCCAGACGGTGTCCGACGCCGAGGCGTGCAGGAGCTTGGGCAGCTCGGGAATGATCGGGATCACGAGGGTCTGCATCAGCGAGACCACGATGCCGCCGAAGGCGAGTACGGCCACGACGGCGTTGGGCCGGGGCGCGGATTGCCCGGCCGTGGCGGGCCGGGCGAGTGCGTCGGACATGAAGGAAGGTCTCCGTCGGAGAAGGGATGTACTTGACTCAGGCAACTTTAATTGGAATTGTTTGACTCAAGCAAGCGAAATCCCGCCGGGGAGACCAAGAAGCGAAGACCCACCGGACGAAGACGAAGGCCCGGCAGGCAGAGGGGCGGCGCCCGCCCTCCGGCAGCCACCGCCCCCACATCCGGGCCCGAGCCCCCCGGGCCCGGCCCGGCTCAGCTCAGCAGCTCAGCTCAGCGTCTTCAGCGCCGCCGCGTCGTACGGCTTCAGCTCCTCGAAGCGGCCGCCGAGGACCTTCGCCGCCCACTCGGGGTCCTGGAGCAGCGCGCGGCCCACGGCCACCAGGTCGAACTCGTCACGCTCCAGCCGGTCCAGCAGGTTGTCGAGGCTGCCGAGCTCCGCGCCCTCGCCCTGGAACGCCTTGATGAAGTCGCCGTCCAGACCCACCGAGCCGACGCTGATGACCTGCTTGCCCGTCAGCTTCTTCGTCCAGCCCGCGAGGTTGAGGTCCGAGCCCTCGAACTCCGGCCGCCAGTAGCGGCGCGTGGAGGCGTGGAAGACGTCCACTCCGGCCGCCGCCAGCGGCGACAGGATCGCCTCCAGCTCCTCGGGGGTCTCGGCCAGGCGGGCGTCGTAGGCCTCCTGCTTCCACTGCGAGTACCGGAAGAGGACCGGGAAGCCGGGCGAGACGGACTCGCGCACCGCCGCCACGATCTCGGCCGCGAACTTCGTACGGGCCACCGGATCGCCGCCGTAGGCGTCGGTACGGCGGTTGGTGCCCGTCCAGAGGAACTGGTCGAGCAGGTAGCCGTGGGCGCCGTGCAACTCCACGCCGTCGAAGCCGATGCGCTCCGCGGCGGCGGCCGCCTCGGCGAACGCGCCGATGACGTCGTCCAGGTCCGTCCGCGTCATCGCCCTGCCGGTGACCTCGGACTCGCCGATGCGCAGCCCGGAGGGGCCCACCGCGGGCGCGTCCGGGAACGGCTGCTGGCCCGGCCGGCGCACCATACCGATGTGCCACAGCTGCGGCACGATCGTGCCGCCCGCCGCGTGTACGGCCTCGGCCACCTTGGCCCAGCCCGCGAGCTGCTCCTCGCCGTGGAAGCGGGGCACGCGGTCGCTCTGCCCGGCCGAGTCGTGCCCCACGTAGGTGCCCTCGGTGACGATCAGGCCGACGCCCGCGGCGGCGCGGCGGGCGTAGTACGACAGCACGTCCTCGCCGGGGACGCCGCCCGGCGAGAACATCCGGGTCATCGGCGCCATCACGATCCGGTTGGGGACGGTGAGGCCGTTCAGAGTGACGGGGCGGGAGAGGACCTCGGCCGCGCGGGACGCGGACCCGGAAGCGGACTCGGAGGCGGTGACGGTCACGTGGGGGGCTCCTCGGAATCGTGGTCGGTACCGGCCGGCGCGCACGCGCGTCAGCCGGGCACCGGCGTCAACTGCCCTGCCTGCCACGGCATTCCACCGAGCCACTCCTGTGACCCGGAACACGCCCGAGGGCGGCACCCCCTGTCTCCAGGGAGTGCCGCCCTCGGTACGTGAAGGACGGATCCGATCCTCGAGGGGATCAGAAGTCCATGTCACCGCCCGGCATGCCGCCGCCGGCCGGCGCGGCGGCCTTCTCCGGCTTGTCGGCGATGACGGCCTCGGTGGTGAGGAACAGCGCGGCGATGGAGGCGGCGTTCTGCAGCGCGGAACGGGTCACCTTCGCCGGGTCAATGATGCCCTCGGCGACCAGGTCGACGTACTCACCGGTCGCGGCGTTCAGGCCGTGGCCCGGGGTGAGGTTGCGGACCTTCTCCACCACGACGCCGCCCTCAAGACCGGCGTTGACGGCGATCTGCTTGAGCGGGGCCTCCAGGGCGAGCTTCACGGCCTGCGCGCCGGTCGCCTCGTCACCGTCGAGCTCCAGCTTCTCGAAGACGTTGGTGGTCTGGAGCAGGGCCACGCCACCACCGGCGACGATGCCCTCCTCGACGGCCGCCTTGGCGTTGCGCACGGCGTCCTCGATGCGGTGCTTGCGCTCCTTGAGCTCCACCTCGGTGGCGGCACCGGCCTTGATGACCGCGACACCGCCGGCGAGCTTCGCCAGGCGCTCCTGGAGCTTCTCGCGGTCGTAGTCGGAGTCGCTGTTCTCGATCTCGGCGCGGATCTGGTTGACCCGGCCGTTGACCTGGTCGGAGGAGCCGGCACCGTCGACGATGGTGGTCTCGTCCTTGGTGATGACGACCTTGCGGGCGCGGCCCAGGAGGTCCAGGGTCGCGTTCTCCAGCTTGAGGCCGACCTCCTCGGAGATGACCTCGCCGCCCGTGAGGATGGCGATGTCGCCGAGCATGGCCTTGCGGCGGTCGCCGAAGCCCGGGGCCTTGACGGCGACGGACTTGAAGGTGCCGCGGATCTTGTTGACGACCAGGGTCGACAGGGCCTCGCCCTCGACGTCCTCGGCGATGATCAGCAGCGGCTTGCCCGACTGCATGACCTTCTCCAGGAGCGGGAGCAGGTCCTTGACCGAGGAGATCTTGGAGTTGGCGATGAGGATGTACGGGTCCTCGAGCGACGCCTCCATGCGCTCCATGTCGGTCGCAAAGTAGGCGGAGATGTAGCCCTTGTCGAAGCGCATGCCCTCGGTGAGCTCGAGCTCCAGACCGAAGGTCTGCGACTCCTCGACGGTGATGACGCCTTCCTTGCCGACCTTGTCCATGGCCTCGGCGATGAGTTCGCCGATCTGGGTGTCGGCGGCGGAGATGGAGGCGGTGGAGGCGATCTGCTCCTTGGTCTCGACCTCCTTGGCCTGGTCGAGCAGGGCGGCGGAGACGGCCTCGACGGCCTTCTCGATACCGCGCTTCAGAGCCATCGGGTTGGCACCGGCGGCGACGTTGCGCAGGCCTTCCTTGACCAGGGCCTGGGCGAGCACGGTCGCGGTGGTCGTACCGTCACCGGCGACGTCGTCCGTCTTCTTGGCGACTTCCTTGACCAGCTCGGCGCCGATCTTCTCGTACGGGTCCTCGAGCTCGATCTCCTTGGCGATGGAGACACCGTCGTTGGTGATCGTGGGGGCACCCCACTTCTTCTCGAGGACGACGTTGCGGCCCTTGGGGCCGAGGGTCACCTTGACGGCGTCCGCGAGCTGGTTCATGCCGCGCTCGAGGCCTCGCCGCGCCTCCTCGTCGAACGCGATGATCTTGGCCATGTGAAGTGGTCCTCCCAGGACTGGGGGTGATTACTTCGGACCGCGCCCGCGCCCGCGACGGACGGCCCCGACCGGTGGTTCCTTGCCCCACCCGGCCCGTGGCCTCACCGACCCGGTCCTTCGTTGTCACTCTCACCTTCAGAGTGCTAACGCCAATGATTAGCACTCGACCCCTTCGAGTGCAAGCGCCTTGGGGGGTCGGCGGGGCACTCAGCCGGGCGCGAACACGGGTGTGCCGGGCCGTGCGAGCGCGCGGACCCGGGCGTGCCGACCGCCGGACGGGGCGGTGCGCCGGCACAGCGAAGGGCCCGCACCCCGGCAGCGGAGGTGCGGGCCCTTCCGAAGAAGAACGTCGCTTGCGGTGGTCGCGCGATTCAGGCCGTGACACGGACCATGTCGGCCTGCGGACCCTTCTGGCCCTGCGAGATCTCGAACTCGACCCGCTGGCCCTCTTCCAGCGTGCGGTAGCCGTCCATCTGGATCGCGCTGTAGTGGACGAAGACGTCCGCACCACCGTCGACCGCGATGAAGCCGTACCCCTTCTCCGCGTTGAACCACTTGACGGTGCCCTGAGCCATGCCTAACTCCCCTATTACTGGCCCTTGCACAGATCCACACTTCGCGGACCCGGGTCAGACCTCACCCCCCGTGGATCGGGGGCGTGCGCCGGAACGCGTCGACCGCGGCTGAATGTATCTGTCCAACTGCCGTCTGCAACAGGTCAATCGGACGAGAAATCTGGACGTACGCGGTCCGGAATATAGGAAGAATTCACGCGAATTCAGGGCAAGTCGGGCCCCGCAGACAAGGCAAATGCCGCAAAAGGCCCGCAGACTTTGGCTACTTCTTGCCGGGCTCGCGGCAGGAATCCATGGCCCCGGATTCGGAGTTCGAGGGCGCGTTCCCCAACTGTACCGCGCTCAATCACACAGAATTGCCCCCTCCGCTTCTCTCACGGAGGGGGCAATTCGATGAACTCTGCGTAACCGGGATTACCGAAGGTAATGATCAGCCGCCGGCGACCGCCGGGATGATCGAGACGCCCGCGCCGTCCGGGGTGGCCGTCTCGAGGCCCTGCTCGAACCGGACGTCGTCGTCGTTGACGTACACGTTGACGAAGCGGCGCAGCTTGCCCTGGTCGTCCAGGACCCGTGCCGCGATGCCCGTGTGGTTCTTCTCCAGGTCCGAGATGACCTCGGACAGGGTCGCGCCCTCGGCGTTCACCTCGGCCCGGCCGCCGGTGTAGGTGCGCAGGATGGTGGGGATGCGAACGGTCACGCTCATGCCAGGCCAGCCTCTCGGAAGGAGTCCAGGGTCGGACGGATCGTCGCGGTCAGGCCGGTGCCGGCCACCGCGTCCAGCGTCTTCAGCCCGTCGCCGGTGTTGAGGACGACGGTGGTCTTCGTCGGGTCGAGGACGCCGTCCTCGACCAGCTTCTTCGTCACGCCGACCGTCACACCGCCCGCGGTCTCGGCGAAGATGCCCTCGGTCCGCGCCAGCAGCTTGATGGCGTCGACGACCTGCTCGTCGGTCACGTCCTCCACCGCGCCACCGGTGCGGCGCGCGATGTCCAGGACGTACGGGCCGTCGGCCGGGTTGCCGATGGCCAGTGACTTGGCGATCGTGTTCGGCTTCTGCGGCCGCACGACCTCGTGGCCGGCCTTGAAGGCGGTGGACACCGGCGAGCAGCCCTCGGCCTGGGCACCGAAGATCTTGTACGGCTTGTCCTCGACCAGCCCCAGCTCGATCAGCTCCCGCAGGCCCTTGTCGACCTTGGTGAGCTGGGAGCCCGAGGCGATCGGGACGACGATCTGGTCCGGCAGCCGCCAGCCGAGCTGCTCGCAGATCTCGTACGCCAGCGTCTTGGAGCCCTCGGCGTAGTACGGCCGCAGGTTGACGTTGACGAAGCCCCAGCCCTCGCCGGCCGGATCGCCGATCAGCTCGGAGCAGAAGCGGTTCACGTCGTCGTAGTTGCCCTCGATGCCGACGAGTTCGCCGCCGTAGATCGCGGCCATCACGACCTTGCCCTGCTCCAGGTCGTGCGGGATGAACACGCAGGAGCGCAGCCCGGCGCGGGCGGCCGCGGCGCCGACGGCGCCGGCGAGGTTGCCGGTCGAGGAGCAGGAGAGGGTCGTGAAGCCGAAGGCGCGGGCCGCCTCCAGCGCCTGGGCGACCACGCGGTCCTTGAAGGAGTGCGTCGGGTTGCCGGAGTCGTCCTTCACGTACAGCCCGCCGGTCACCCCCAGTTCGCGGGCGAGGCGGTCGACCCGGACGAGCTTGGTCCAGCCCGGGTTCAGGTTCGGCTTGCCGGCGACGTCCGCGGGGACGGGCAGCAGCGGCGCGTAGCGCCAGATGTTCGCGGGGCCCGCTTCGATCCTCTTGCGCAGCTCCTCGGTGTCGTAGGCCGAGAAGTCGTAGGCGATCTCCAGCGGGCCGAAACACTCCTCGCAGGCGAAGACCGGGCCGAGGGGGACGCGGTGACCGCACTCGCGGCAGCTCAGCGCCGCTGCGGGGCCGAGGTCCACGGTGGAGTCGGTGCTGCTTACAACGGTCTGCACAGCCATGTGAGGCGAGGCCCTTTCTCCTCATCTTCCTCACGACGCATCTCGCCGTGAGACGGATTTGGCACCTTCCCTAGCCGGGAGCCTCGCGAAGACGATCGGCTGTGCACGCACAGCAGTCGATACGAGAAACCGGCTGGAGGGTTGCCGGGGCTTCATCGGGCCGTGTCCCTCTGCCCCTCTGGATGAGCTGTATTCGGTTGTGACGCGGAGGTGACCCCCGGCATGGGATGGTCGTCCGCGTTGTTCAGACTGTAACGGAAGGCCAGGACGGCTGAGTCAGTCGTCCGAAGCGCGAGACAACAGTGAGGAGCCGCTGACCGTGCTGGAAGAAGTCGAGCGCTGGCTGGCCACCCGCTCCTGGTCCGTGGCCGACCGGCCGCTCCACCAGATCCTGGCGGCCAAGCAGCGCACCGGCCAGTCGGTCTCCGTGGTGCTGCCCGCGCTGAACGAGGAGGCGACGGTCGGCGACATCGTCGCGGTGATCCGCCGCGACCTCGTGGAACGGGCACCGCTCGTCGACGAGATCGTCGTCGTCGACTCGGGCTCCACCGACCGCACCTCCGAGGTGGCCGCCGCCGCGGGTGCCCGCGTGGTGCACCGCGACGAGATCCTGCCACGCCTGCCGGCCGTGCCGGGCAAGGGCGAGGTCCTGTGGCGCTCCCTGCTCGTCACCCGCGGGGACGTCATCTGCTTCGTCGACGCCGATCTGCGGGAGTTCTCCTCCGACTTCGTCACCGGCATCGTGGGCCCGCTGCTCACCGAACGCGACGTCGACCTGGTCAAGGCGATGTACGACCGGCCCTTCACCGTGCCCGGCGGGCACACCTCCGAACCGGCCGCGGCCGGGCAGGCCAGGCAGGCCGGGCAGGGCGGGCAGGCCGGGCAGGGCGGGCGGGTCACCGAGCTGATGGCACGCCCGCTGCTCAACATGCACTGGCCGCAGCTGGCCGGCTTCGTGCAGCCGCTCGGCGGCGAGTACGCGGCCCGCCGCTCACTCCTCGAACAACTGCCCTTCCCGGTCGGCTACGGCGTCGAGTTGGGCATGCTGGTCGACGCGCTGCACCTGGTGGGCCTGGACGCCCTCGCCCAGGTCGACGTCGGCGTGCGCAGGCACCGGCACCAGGACGGACAGGCGCTCGGCCGGATGGCCGCCGCGATCTACCGCACCGCGCAGCTGCGCCTGGCCCGCGGCCACCTCGTGCGCCCCTGCCTCACCCAGTTCGTCCGCGGCCAGAACGGCTTCGAGCCGCGGACGTACGACGTGGACACGGAGGAGCGTCCGCCGATGGCCGAGATCGCGGAGTACGCGGCCCGGCAGGTGGCGTGAAACACCGGTCCCGCCCGCCGTCCGCCGGCTACGAAGCGGAACCGTACGTTTGAGCGTTTCGGGGCCGGGCTAAGTTGAGGCGTATGGCTTCTACGCACGGTGCCGAGGTACTGGTCGCGTCCAATCGCGGCCCGGTTTCGTACGAGGTGCGCGAGAACGGCACGCTCCACTCCCGGCGCGGAGGCGGAGGGCTGGTGTCCGGGCTCTCCGCGATCGGTCCGGAGGCGGGCGCGGTGTGGGTGTGCGCCGCGCTGAGCGACGCCGACCGGGAGGCGACGGTCCGCTTCGAGAGCGGGCGCCGGCTGCCGTCGGAGGCGACCGGCGGGCAGCAGGTGCGGATGCTCGACATCGACGCGAAGGTCTTCTCCGACGCCTACAACGGCATCGCCAACTCGGTGCTGTGGTTCGTCCACCACATGCTGTACCAGACCCCGCTGGAGCCGGTCTTCGACGCGGACTTCCGACGCCGCTGGAAGTCCTACGAGGCCTACAACCTGGCCTTCGCCGAGGCGCTGGCGGAGGAGGCGGCCGAGGGGGCGGCCGTGGTGGTGCAGGACTACCACCTGGCGCTCGTGCCGGGGATGCTGCGCGACTTCCGGCCCGATGTGCGCATCGGGCACTTCTCGCACACGCCGTGGGCGCCGGCGGACTACTTCCGGATCCTCCCCGACGACATCGCCGAGCAGGTGCTGCGCGGGATGCTGGGCGCGGACCGGCTGGGCTTCCTCACCCAGCGGTGGGCGGACGCGTTCGCCGGCTGCTGCGACGCGCTCGTCGGCGGGCTCGGGGGCACCCGGATCGGGGTGCACGGGCTGGGCGCGGACGCGGAGTTCCTGCGGGAGCGGTCGCGCCGTGCCGACGTCGAGGAGCGGATGGCGGCGCTGCGCGAGGAGGTCGGCACCGGACCGGACGGGGGCCCGCGCCGGACGGTCGTGCGGGTGGACCGGACCGAGCTGTCCAAGAACATCGTGCGGGGGCTGCACGCGTACCGGCAGCTGCTGGAGGACCGCCCCGAGTGGCGCGAGCGGGTGGTGCACGTGGCGTTCGCCTACCCCTCACGGCAGGACCTCGCGGTGTACCGGAAGTACACGGAGGAGGTGCGGCGGGTGGCCGAGGAGATCAACGCGCGCTACGGGACGCCCGGCTGGACCCCGGTCCTGCTGCACGTGGAGGACGACTTCGCGCGCTCGCTCGCGGCGTACCGGATCGCCGACGTGGCGCTGGTCAACCCCATCCGGGACGGGATGAACCTGGTCGCCAAGGAGGTGCCGGTCGTCTCCGACTCGGGGTGTGCGCTGGTGCTGTCGCGGGAGGCGGGCGCGTACGCGGAGCTGGGGGAGGACGCGGTCGTCGTCAACCCGTACGACGTGATCGGGACGGCCGGGGCGCTGCACCGGGCGCTGAGCATGCCGGAGCACGAGCGGGCGGAGCGGACGAAGCGGCTGGCCGCCGCCGCGACCGCGCTGCCGCCCGCTCAGTGGTTCCTGGACCAGTTGGAGGAACTGGGCGGCTGAGCGGCCGAGCGGCTGGTGCTGTGACCGGAAAGGTTCACCGGCTCGCGACGCCCGGCACGGCACTCCCCCAGCCTCCGGCCGGGGGGTACCCCCACGCCGCATTATCGCATCACCCGAGTACATCCAGTACGCGGGCGACGCTCCGCCTTGCGATGCTCCCCCACAGCCTGAACGGCGCGGGAGGTACCCCCAGCACCGGACGCCGCGAGCTTCCCGGCAAACCTTTCCGGTCACAGCACTAGGCGAGGTGGTCCGCCAGGTTCCTCAGCAGTGCCACCACCCCGGCCGGGCCGTCCACCACCAGGTCGGCCCTCTCCGACACCTCCGTGACCTCCGTGCTGCCGCTGCAGACCAGGACGCCCGGAATTCCGTCCGAGCGGAGTTTGTCGACCGCGGCGAAGGCCGGCAGGTCGCCCAGGTCGTCCCCCGCGTACAGGACCGACGTGGCGCCCAGGTCGCGGGCGCAGTCCAGGAGGGCGACCCCCTTGTCCATGCCCGGAGGGCGCAGTTCGAGGACCATGCGGCCTGGCTCGACGATCAGCGCGTGGCGGCGGGCCAGGTCGGCGAGGGGCTCGCGCAGCGCCTCGAACGCGGCCTGCGGGTCGTCCGCACGGCGGGTGTGGACGGCGACCGAGCGGCCCTTCTCCTCGATCCAGGTGCCGTGCCAGGCGCCGATCCGGTCGAGCAGGCCGGGCAGTTCGGCGCGGACCGCGGCGACACCGGGGTGCGGGGGCGGGGCGGTGACCGTGCCCGTGGCGGCGTCCCAGCGCTCGGCGCCGTAGTGGCCGAGGACGACCAGGTGTTCCAGGCCGGGTACGCCCGCGAAGCCGCCGTGGCGCACCGCGACGCCGGGCGGGCGGCCGGTGACCACCGCGACGGCGACCACCTTCGGGGCGAGCGCGGAGAGCGCGGGCACGGCGTCCGGGTGGGCGCGGGCCTGGTCGGGGTCGGGGACGATCGGGGCGAGCGTCCCGTCGAAGTCGAGCGCGATCAGCGCGTGCTCCGGCCGGGCGAGGATCGCGGCGAGCCCGTCCCGGCCCGCCGGAGTGGCGGGCGTCGGGAGGGAGGAGACGGGGGCGGTCGAGTCGGTGGCGTGACTGTCCTGGCTTCCCATAGGGCGAACCTATCCCTCCACGGCCGCGGGCACTCCTCCGTTCCGGGCGGGTCTCAGCGCTCTGCGCGCCGGGCCTCGCGCACCCGGCGCAGCCGGTTCACCGTGACCGGGTCGTGGGCGAGGGCGCGGGTGTCGTCGAGGAGGGCGTTGAGGAGCTGGTAGTAGCGGACGGGCGAGAGGCCCAGTTCCTCCCGTATCGCGCGCTCCTTCGCGCCGGGGCCGGTGAAGCCGCGGCGCTCCAGGGCGAGGATGTCCCGCTCCCTGCGGCCGAGCCCCTGCTCCACGTCGTCGTCCATACCAGGCACCGTAGCCTCCACCACCGACAGCGGCCCTCGTCGGATCCGACTGGCCCGACTGGCACGGCTGGGCCGGCGCCGCGCCGTTCCGGCCGTACCGGCGTCACCATGTGGACACAATTGGTCTGCACCAAGCAAGTGGACTAGACCTCTCCCGGTCGACGGGTCCACACTGTTCCACGTGAAACACGTCATCGCCCTCGATGTGGGCGGCACCGGGATGAAGGCCGCCCTGGTCGCCGCCGACGGCTCGCTGCTGCACCGGGCCCGCCGGGCGACCGGCCGCGAGCGCGGACCGGACGCCGTCGTCGAGGGCATCCTCGACTTCGCCGCCGAGCTGCGGGCGCACGGCGTCCGGCACCTCGGGGAGGAGGCGGCCGCGGCCGGTGTCGCCGTCCCCGGCATCGTCGACGAGGCGCGAGGCGTCGCCGCCTACGCGGCCAACCTCGGCTGGCGTGACGTACCCCTGCGTGACCTGCTCGCCGAGCGGCTCGGCGCCCCCGTGGCCCTGGGCCACGACGTGCGCACCGGCGGGCTGGCCGAGGGCCGGATCGGGGCGGGCAAGGGCACCGACCGGTACCTCTTCGTGCCGCTGGGCACCGGGATCGCAGGCGCCATCGGCATCGACGGCCGGGTGGAGGCGGGCGCGCACGGCTTCGCGGGCGAGATCGGCCACATCGTCGTACGCCCCGGGGGCCTGGCCTGTCCGTGCGGGCAGCGCGGCTGTCTGGAGCGGTTCGCCTCCGCGTCGGCGGTCAGCCAGGCATGGGCCGAGGCGGGCGGGGACCCGGACGCTGACGCGGCGGACTGCGCCAAGGCCGTGGAGTCCGGGGACGCGCGGGCGCGGGCGGTCTGGCAGGAGGCGGTGGACGCGCTCGCCGACGGGCTGGTCACCGCGCTCACCCTGCTGGACCCGCGCACGCTGATCATCGGCGGCGGGCTCGCCGAGGCGGGCGAGACGCTGTTCGCGCCGCTGCGCGAGGCGGTCCGGCGGCGCGTCACCTTCCAGAAGCTGCCGTCGATCGTCCCCGCGGCCCTCGGGGACACCGCCGGATGCCTGGGCGCGGGGCTCCTGGCCTGGGACCTGCTCAACACTTCTACGACTTTTCCGGAGGTAGCCACCTGATGGCCCCCAGCAAGGTTCTGACCGGAGCCCGGGTGGTGTTGCCCACCGGGATCGTGGACGGCGGCCGTGTGATCGTCGACGGTACGCGGATCGCCGACAACGCCCGGGAGGACGCCGAGATCCTCGACGTACGCGGGCACTGGCTGGTCCCCGGCTTCGTCGACATCCACAACCACGGCGGAGGCGGCGCCTCCTTCTCCGGCACGGCCGACGACGTGCTGACCGCCGTCCGCACCCACCGGGAGCACGGCACCACCACCCTGGTCGCCTCGACCGTCACCGACGACATGGGCCTCCTCGTCAAGCAGGCGGGCCTGCTGTCGGAACTCGCCGAGCAGGGCGAGATCGCGGGCGTCCACTTCGAGGGGCCGTTCATCTCGCCGTGCCGCAAGGGAGCGCACTCCGAGGAGTTGCTGCGCGACCCGGACCCCGCCGAGGTGCGCAAGCTGATCGACGCCGCCCGCGGCCGGGCCAGGATGATGACCCTGGCCACCGAACTGCCCGGCGGCATCGACTCCGTACGGCTGCTCGCGGAGCACGGCGTGATCGCTGCGATCGGGCACACGGACGCGACGTACGAGCAGACGGTGGAGGCGATCGACGCCGGAGCCACCGTCGCCACCCACCTGTTCAACGCGATGCCGCCGCTCGGCCACCGCGCCCCCGGCCCGATCGCGGCCCTGCTGGAGGACGAGCGGATCACGGTCGAGCTGATCAACGACGGTGTGCACCTGCACCCCGCCGCCTTGGAGATGGCGTTCCATCACGCGGGCGCCGGGCGGGTCGCGTTCATCACCGACGCCATGGACGCCGCCGGGATCGGCGACGGCCGCTACCTGCTGGGCCCGCTCCAGGTCGAGGTCGACGGCGGGGTGGCGCGGCTGGTGGAGGGCGGCTCGATCGCGGGCTCGACCCTGACCCTGGACCGGGCGTTCCGGCGGGCGGTCACGGTCGACCGGCTGCCGGTCACGGACGTGGTCGCCGCGCTGTCCGCCAATCCGGCCCGGCTGCTCGGGATGGACGACCGGGCGGGCTCCCTGGAACCCGGCAAGGACGCCGATCTCGTCCTGCTGGACGAGGACTTCGCCCTGAAGGGCGTAATGCGGCGGGGCGCATGGGTGGTTGAGCCCCAACTGGGCTGATCCGTCCCCCCGTCCGGCCGCGGTGGCCGGTCCGAGGGGTGGGCGGTGGGCCGGGTCTTTGGCATGATCGAGTCTCCGGAACTTCGCGGCGGACGCGCTTACTCGGGGGAGGTCGGCCCGGTGATCCTCACGGTCACGCTGAACACCGCTCTCGACATCACCTATCGGGTACCTTCCCTGCGGCAGCACGCCTCCCACCGGGTGTCCGAGGTGACCGAGCGGCCCGGCGGCAAGGGCGTGAACGTGGCCCGCGTGCTGGCGGCCCTCGGTCACGAGGTGACGGTCACCGGCTTCGCGGGCGGGGCCACCGGGCACGAGGTGCGCGACCTCCTCGCGTCCGAGGCACCTGGCGTGGTGGACGCGCTGGTCCCGGTGGCCGGTGCGACCCGGCGCACGATAGCCGTGGTGGACCAGCGCACCGGCGACACCACCCAGCTCAACGAGCCCGGCCCGGTCGTCACCCCGGCCGAGTGGTCCGCCTTCCAGGACGTCTACGAGGACCTGCTCGGCTCGGTGTCGGCGGTGGCGCTGTGCGGCAGTCTGCCGCCGGGGCTGCCGGTGGGCGCGTACGCCGGTCTGGTGCGCACCGCGCGCGCCGCGAACGTGCCGGTGCTGCTGGACACCAGCGGCGAGGCGCTGCGCCGGGCCGTGGCCGCCCGCCCCGACATCGTCAAGCCGAACGCCGACGAACTGGCCGAACTCACCGGCTCTCACGAGCCGCTGCGCGCCACCCAGGACGCCCGCCGGCGCGGCGCCCGCGCGGTGGTCGCCTCCCTGGGCGCGGAGGGCCTGCTCGCGCACACCTCCGACGGCCTGTGGCGGGCCGCCCCGCCGTCCCGCGTCAAGGGCAACCCGACCGGCGCCGGCGACTCCGCGGTCGCGGGCCTGCTCTCCGGTCTCGCCCAGCACCTGCCCTGGCCGGACCGCCTGAGCCGCGCGGTCGCCCTGTCCACGGCCACGGTCCTGTCCCCGGTGGCCGGCGAGTTCGACCGCGCGGCCTACGAGAAGCTGCTGGGGCAGGTGGCGGTGACCGGGGAGGTCAGCGCGGCGTGAGCGTCAGCCCGACTCGACCCAGCCCTTGGCCAGCCACACCTGGTCAAGGTTCGCATCACACTGGTTACCCTGCTCGCACGAGATCCTGATGGTGTTCGTGCCCTTGTTGAGCTGGATCCAGTTGTAGGTCTTCGTCCAGCCCTTCTCGTAGTCGCCCTCGGCTGCGTGCGCCCAGTTCTTCAGGTTGATCGGCCTGCTGGACACGGTGCCGTTGACCGTCAGAGTGGCGGTGCCGTCCTTGCCCGGGACGCCGTAACCGACGAACACGGTGTACTTGCCGTCTTCGGGGATGCCGTCGACGCTCCAGGTGGCCGAGGCGCCGACGTTGTTGAAGTTCGCCACATAGACGCCACCGGCCGCCTGGGCGCCCTTGATGTCCGAGGCTTTGGTGGCGCCGCCGTCCAGCTGCAGCGCCTCGGCGTCGGTCTTCGGCAACTCGCCGTCGCTCGGTGCGCTGTTGCTCGCCGACGGGCTCGGCTCGGTGCTCTGCGTGGCCGTCGGGGGCGTACCGCCGGCCTGGCTGTCGTCCTTCTTGCCCGAGTCGTCGCTGATCATCGCCACGCCGATGCCGATGACGACCGCGGCTACCACCGCGATGGCGCCGATCAGCAGGCCCTTGGTGTTCGGACCGCGGCCACGGCCGCCACCACCCTGGGGCTGCTGCCGCGCCGGGGCGCCGCCGGGGAGGGTCTCGGGTGCGGCGTAATGGGCGCTCGGCTGGCCGTACGCGCCTTGCTGCTGCGGGACCTGGCCGTACTGCCGCTGACCGACCGCGCGGACACGGTTGACCGAGTTCGGGTAGCCGTAACCGCCGGAGGGCGGCTGAGCTCCGTTGGCCTGGCCGTCGGCGTACAGGTAGCCGAACGGGTCGTCGTCCTCGGGCGTGCTCGCGCCGCTGTTGCCGGGCGTCATCCCTTGGTACTCCTCAACAGGTGCGGGTGGTGCGGTACGTCGTGAGAAAGGCGAGCCTACCCGCTTCACGGGGCCCAAACGGGTGACTCATGCCGCATAGGGTGGCTGACCTGCGGATCATCCGGCACGGCGATGCTGTTTGGGACGAGATCGTTTCTCGACGTACATCCGTTCGTCGGCTGATTTCAGCACTTCGTCCGCCGTCATGCCGCAGTGGGCCCACCCGATGCCGAAGCTCGCCCCGACCCGGACAGCCCGGCCCTCGGCGCGGATCGGCTGGATGATCTCGTTGCGCAGCCGTACGGCGAGGTCCTGGGCGTCGGCCCGGCCGAGGCCGTCGGCGAGGATCACGAACTCGTCGCCACCGAGCCGGGCCACGGTGTCGCCGTCGCGCACGCCGTTGCTCAGCCGCCGGGCCACCTCGATGAGCACCGCGTCGCCCGCGTTGTGCCCGAACCGGTCGTTGATCGACTTGAAACCGTCGAGGTCGCAGAAGAGGACCGCGAGGCCCTTGGCGCCGTCGTCGTGGTCGCCCTCGGGGGCGACGGTGTGCACGTGGTGGTCGTAGGCGTCGTAGGCCCGGGTGCCCGGCCGGAAGTCGAAGCCGTGGTCGCCGACGTCGTAGCCGGGGTGACCGTAGGCGGTGTCCTGCGACTCGGCGTCACCCGTGTGCGCGGCCTGGGGCCGCCGGCACAGCCGGGCGGACAGGCGGGCGCGCAGCTCGGCGGAGTTCGGCAGGCCGGTGAGGGAGTCGTGGGAGGCGCGATGGGCGAGCTGGAGCTCGCGGCGCTTGCGCTCCTCTATGTCCTCGACGTGGGTGAGCAGGAAGCGGGGCCCGTCGGCGGCGTCCGCGACGACGGAGTTGCGCAGGGACACCCACACGTACGAGCCGTCGCGGCGGCCCAGGCGCAGCTCCGCCCGGCCGCCCTCGGCCGAGGTCCGCAGCAGGGTGCCTATGTCCTCGGGGTGGACGAGGTCGGAGAAGGAGTAGCGGCGCATGGCGGAGGCGGGGCGGCCCAGCAGGCGGCACAGGGCGTCGTTGGTGCGCAGGATCCGGCCGTGCTGGTCGCCGCCCATCTCGGCGATGGCCATGCCGGAGGGCGCGTACTCGAAGGCCTGGCGGAAACTCTCCTCGCTGGCGCGCAGGGCCTGCTGCTCGCGCTCCAGGCGTATGAGGGCGCGCTGCATGTTGGAGCGCAGCCGGGCGTTGCTGATCGCGATGGCCGCCTGGAAGGCGTACATCTGGAGGGCCTCACGGCCCCAGGCGCCGGGTCGGCGGCCGTTGCGCGGGCGGTCCACGGAGATCACGCCGAGCAGCTCGCCGGAGGAGCCGCCGGACCCGCCGGGGACGTCCATGGGCGCGAAGAGCCGGTCGGCGGGGTGCCACTCGCCATCGAAGCGCGGCGCGGGCCCGTCGGTGTACCACGTCGGGACGTCGTCGTCGTCGAGGACCCAGCCCTCGGTGTGGGGTATGAAGACCAGGCCGCCCCACTGCTCGCCCATGGCCAGCCGGCGGTCCCAGGACTCCCGGGAGCCGACGCGGCCGGTGATCAGCGCCTCCGCGGCGGAGTTCCCGGCGAAGGCGGCGACCACGAGGTCACCGTCGGCACGCACGAGGTTGACACAGGCCAGCTCGTAGCCGAGGCCCTGCACGACGCCGTCGGCGACGGTCTGCAGTGTGTCCGCCAGACTCCTCGCGGTGTTCATGTCCGCCATGACCTGGTGTAGTTGCCGCAGGGACGCCAGGCGGACGTACGGCTCCGAGTCGGTCTCCATGCTCGCCCTCCCCCCGAGACCTCGCCAGCGAATCAAGGGTGCTGTTCGGCGTTCGTCTGCGCATTCTCCGCCACTGAATCACAGCGCGAAGCCCACTCGGTACACAGGGTCAACAATTCACAGCTCTTGTGACTCAAGTCACAGACGAACGTGAACAATTGAGTGCGGTTTCTGTCTTTTCCCTGTGCGTTTGGTGAACGCGGGCCACGCGGCCGTGGGGACATGATGCACGACATACTCGTCCGCTGGTCCTAGGTCCGGCTTCGGGCGGAGGCCCGATGCGGCGGCCGCGGACCGGTGGTTAGCGTTCCGTGTGTGTTGAAGACTTCCTCCGTACCGCCCTCCTCCCCCACCGCCTCCGCCGAGCTCCGGGCTCCGCTCGGGCAGGGGGGACCCCTGCCCGGGCATGCTGAGGGGGTGACCAACGAGGAGTTCCGTGCCGCGATGTCCAGGCTGGCCGCCGGTGTGGTCCTGGTGACCGCGCAGGAGCCGCCGCTCGACCCGGACGACCCGCAGGCGCCGGCCGGCGAGGACGCGGGCATGACGGCGACGGCGTTCATGTCGGTGTCCCTGGACCCGCCGCTGGCCCTGGTCAGCCTGCGCGAGGGCTCCCGCATGGACGACCTGCTCGCCGAACAGCCCCTGTGGGCGGTATCGGTCCTCACCGACAGCCAGCACACCGCCGCCGGCCGCTTCGCCATGAAGGGCCGGGTCAGCGACCGCCTGCTGTTCAGGGACCTCCCCCACACCCGCGGCGAGGTCTCCGGCGCCCCCCTGCTGACCGACGCCCTGGCCACCTTGGAACTGCGCACCGAGCAGCGGGTGCCGGCGGGCGACCACACCCTGGTCATCGGCCGGGTCCTGACGGCCCGCCTGCCCGGCACGGGCGGCGAACCGCTGCTGTACTACCGCGGCCGCTACCGTCGGCTGGGCTGACGCCCCGCCCGCGTCCGGCGTCCCGCCGGCGCCGTACCCGGGCTACCCCCAGTCCTTCCCGGAGCGCCCCCGCTTCGTCTCGGAGCGCTGCTTCTTCTCGCGCAGCCGCCGCTCGTTGATGCCGCGCGGGATCCGGGTGGGCCTGCGCGGCCTGGGCGGGGGCGCGGTCGCCTCGGCGAGGATCGCGGCGAGGCGCACGGCGGCGGCCTCGCGGTTGCGCCACTGGGAGCGGTGCTCGGAGGCGCGCACGCTGATGACGCCGTCGACGAGCCGGTCCGCGAGGCGCTCCAGCGCACGCTGCTTCCACACCTCGGGCAGCGCCTCGGTGCCGGCGAGGTCGAAACGCAACTCCACCTGGGAGTCCGTGGTGTTGACGTGCTGGCCGCCCGGCCCGGAGGACCGCGAGAAGCGCCAGGCCAGTTCGGCCTCGGGGAGCGCGACGGAGCCGCGGATGAGATGGGGACCGGACATGTCGTCCATGTTCCCCTTCCTCACCGCGTCACGTCATCATGTTTTCGCCGCGGACGTGTTCGATCGGGGTGGGTAAAAAAGGTAAAGGGACGCGGAACCCGCAGGACCCCCTCGACGTTCCTATGGGTGGCGGTAGCTTCGTCCGCACACGCAACGAGGGAAGGGACTCCCAACAATGGCTGTAAGCCTGTCCAAGGGTGGCAACGTCTCGCTCACCAAGGAGGCTCCGGGCCTGACCGCCGTCACCGTGGGCCTCGGCTGGGACGTCCGCACCACCACCGGCACGGACTTCGACCTGGACGCGTCCGCGATCGCGGTCAACGCGCAGGGCAAGGTCTACTCGGACCAGCACTTCGTCTTCTTCAACAACAAGCAGACCCCGGACAACTCCATCGTCCACACCGGCGACAACGTCACCGGCGAGGGCGAGGGAGACGACGAGGCGATCAACGTCAACCTCGCCGGGCTCCCCGCCGACGTCGACAAGGTCGTCTTCCCGGTCTCCATCTACGACGCCGAGAACCGCGGCCAGAACTTCGGCCAGGTCCGCAACGCCTACATCCGCATCGTCAACCAGGCCGGCGGCACCGAGATCGCCCGCTACGACCTGTCGGAGGACGCGGCCACCGAGACGGCCATGGTCTTCGGCGAGCTGTACCGCAACGGCGCGGAGTGGAAGTTCCGCGCCGTCGGCCAGGGCTACGCCTCGGGCCTGGTCGGCATCGCCCAGGACTTCGGCGTCAACGTCTGACGGACACGGTCCACCGTACGCAGCCCCGGCCCGCGAAGGGCCGGGGCTGCGGGCGCTGCTCCCCACCGCTCCGGCCGGCCGTCCTCCGCGCCCGAGGGCACCCGGGGCGTGTGGTGCGCGGTACGTTGCCCGGGTGTTCCTCGAGCCCCTGACCCTCCCGCCGGACCGCGGCCTCCCTGGCGAGCTGCTGACCGAGCTCACCGCGCTCTACGCCTCCCAGCGCGACTTCCACGCCCTCAGCGGCGACTTCCCCGACCCGGACGACATCCGCCCGGAACAGGTGGCGACCGCGCTGGCGGACGAACTGGCCGCCCCGGACGCGGAGGTGCTGCTCGCCCGCAGCGAGGGACGGCTCGTCGGGATCGCGATCACGCTCGCCCACCATCCCGACCCGGCCGACCCGGACCCGTGGATCGGACTGCTGATGATCGACGCGGGCGCACAACGGCACGGCTACGGAGGCCGGTTGGCATCCCTCGTCGAGGGCCGCTTCCGTGCCGCGGGCCGCACCGCCGTGCGCCTGGCCGTTCTCGGGAACAACCCCGGGGGCCTGGCGTTCTGGACCGCCCTCGGCTACCGGCACCTCGCCCACCGCCGGGACCGGCGCATGGGCCGCCCGTGCCTGGTGCTGCGCAAGCGGCTGGACTGAGGGAACGGGCCGGCTGATCGGACCGGCCGACCGCGGTCAGGGACCCGTCGGCTTGCCGTCCCCGTACAGCCAGTCGGCCCATATCCCGCCGAAGTCCGTGCCCGGGGCCTTCTTCTCCACGTAGGCGGTGAAGTCGGCGGTGTCCGCGTTGCCGTGGCGGTGGGCCGCGGCCCAGCCTCGGACGATGTCGTCGAAGGCGTGGTCACCGACCGCCTGGCGGATCCTGTGCAGAACCATCGCGCCGCGTTCGTAGACGGGCCGTTCGGAGATGTGCGCGGCGTCGACCGGCTTGGCGGGTGGAAAGGACCACAAGGCCCTGTTCTGGGCGTCGTCGGCGAAGTAGTCGCCGCGTTGGAGCGCGTCGAAGGCCTGCTGCGCGGTCCGGCCGCCGTGGTCCTCGTCCCACAGCCACCGCGCGTACGTCGCGAAGGCCTCGCTCAGCCACATGTCCCGCCAGCTCTTCGGGGTGACGGAGTCGCCGTACCACTGGTGGACGAGTTCGTGGACGAGGGTTCCGATGTCGGGGGCGCCGGGGAAGACGGGCCGGTTCTGGGTCTCCAGGGCGTAACCGGCGTCCTCGCGGCGGCCGACGATCGCGCCGGTGGACGAGAAGGGGTACGGGCCGAAGCGGCGCTCCGCCCACTCGACGACCTCGGGAATCCTGGCCGTCACGGCCCCGCTCTCCCGCACCTGGGACGGCTCCACGGCGACGTACACCGGCAGACCGCTCCTCGTGGTGGAGCGGGTGATCTCGAAGCGGCCGATCGCGACGGTGGCCAGATAGCTCGCCATCGGCTCGGCGGTGCGCCACCGGAACGTCGTACGCCCCCCGCTGGTCGTCTCGCTCCTCAACTCGCCGTTGGAGACGGCCCGCAGCCCCTCGGGCACGGTGACCGAGATGTCGTACGCGGCCTTGTCGGACGGATGGTGGTTCCCCGGGAACCACGCCATCGAGCCGACCGGCTCACCGAGGGCGAGAGCGCCGTCGGCGGTGGGCAGCCATCCCTCCCGCGCCCCGTCGGGGTCGACGACGACCTGCGGCCGCCCCGAGTAGCGCACCGTCGTGGTGAACGTCTTCCCCTTCACCAGATCGTCGTGCGGGCGCACGGTGAGTTCCTGCCCGGCCCGGCTGAACCAGGCGGCTCTCCCCTCCACCGTGACGCTCCGGACGTCGAGCCCCACGAGATCGAGGTCGAAGGCGGACAGGTCCTTGGCGGCCCGGGCGGTGATCACCGCCGTACCCGTGAGGTGACGCCGGTCCGGGTCGTAGTCGAGGGTCAGGCCGTAGTGGCTGACGTCGTACCCGCCGTTGCCCGCCCTGGGGAAGTACGGATCGTGCACCCCGGCCCCGCCCGGGGTGCCCCGGACACCGCCGTCGCACCCGGTCAGCGTCAGCGCGAGCAGGGCGCAGCCGGCTGCGGCGGTCCGGACAAGCAGGGCAGATCGATGCACGCGCGCGATCCTATGCGGGGCACATGACACCATCGCCTACGTGCTCGACATCGGCTACGCCCTCTCCAACCGCTTCCCCGACCCGCCGCAGACGGACTACCGCCGCGCGGACGTGCGGGCGCTGCGGCACGACCTGTTCTGCGGCGACGTCTACCTGGCCGACACCGAGTCGGACCGCGAACTGGCCACGGCCTGGGGCTGGGTGCCCGTGCTCGACTTCGCCTGGGCCCTGTGCGACATCGTCGAGCGGCTGGACCGGGACCCGGCCGGCTCCCGCGCCTCCCGTCCCCAGCGGGCGGAGCTGGACTTCACCGAGTCCACGGACCGCATGCTCTTCGAGCGCCGCTTCGGCTGGGTCGACATCGAGTCCGACTGGATGCCCGTCGAGGAGTCCCCGCTGACCTTCTCGCACTCGGCGCTGCGCCGCGAGGCCCGTGACTTCCTGCACGACCTCGTCGCCGACCTGTGCGACCTGCACGAGGACCTGGCGGAGAACCCGGCGATCTGGACCCTCCAGGCCCGCTACCCCCGCGTCTCCTGACCCCTCTCTCGGCCGGAAGCCCCTTTCAGCCCTTTCAGTCCCCTCACCCCTCCACCCTGATCCCCAGTTCCGCCGCCAGCACCGGCGCCAGGTCCAAGAGCTGACCGGTGCTGATCACCGCGCCCGCCAGCCGGTCCAGCCCGCGCGCGATCTCCAGGGACGCGGCGCCCCGCAGGTCCACGTCCGAGAGCGTCGCCGCGCTGAAGTCGACGCCCTTGACCACGCAGTCCACGAACTCCACCCGCTCAAGCCGGGCGCCCCCGAAGTCCGGCTCGACGAGGACGCAGCCCTCGAAGACGACGTCGCGCAGCCGGGCCCTGCGCAGGTTCAGGTAGTCGATCTTGCCGCCGCGGATCCACACGCGCTCCAGGACCGCACCGTGGCACTGCACACCGCCGAGGCGGGCGTCGACCACCTCCACATCACGCAGGGTCGCCTCGGCGAGGTCGGTGCCGACACCCCGTATGCCGGTGAGGACCGAGTCCAGGAAGCGGGCGTGCCGCAGCGACGCGTCGTCCAGCGCGCAGCCTCCGAGCGCGCAGTCCAGGAACCGGGCCCCCGCCCCGTCCTGCCCGGCGAAGTCCTCCTCCCGGAACTCCAGCCCGTCGTAGTCCCCGTCCGGCGCCAGTCCCCCGCCGCCGTACGTCTCCAGCGCCGGCAACCGCACCTCGGGCCGCCGCGCGCTCTTCACACCGGCCCTACCGCTCGCTCCGCTCACCATGCCCCTCATGCTGCACCCCGCCACTGACAATCCCCCTCCCGACCGCGGGGCGCCCTGCGCACACGAGGATGCGGTACCTCCCGATTCATGGTCTTCTGGCCAGATGAGCGTCGCCCGTCCAGGTCAGTCCTCGTCCCGGGAGACCGACCGGCACCGCTGGTGGGCACTGGTCGTCATCGCGCTCGCGCAGCTGATAGTGGTCCTGGACGCGACGATCGTGAACATCGCGCTCCCCTCCGCTCAGCACGCCCTGCACATGTCCGACGGCAACCGGCAGTGGGTCATCACCGCCTACTCCCTCGGCTTCGGCGGGCTGCTCCTGCTGGGCGGGCGGATCGCCGACCTGGTGGGCCGCAAGCGCACGTTCCTCGTCGGGCTGGCCGGGTTCGCCGCCGCCTCCGCGTTCGGTGGCGCGGCCACCTCCTCGGGCATGCTCTACGGCGCCCGCGCCCTTCAGGGCGCCTTCGCCGCCGTCCTCGCCCCCTCCGCGCTCAGCCTGCTGACCACGACCTTCACCCACCCCAGGGAGCGCGGGAAGGCGTTCGGCATCTACGGCGCCCTGGCGGGCAGCGGCTCGGCGATCGGCTTCATCGTCGGCGGCGTGCTGACGGAGTTTCTGAACTGGCGCTGGTGCCTGTACGTCAACGTGCCCATCGCCGTCGTCGCGGTCCTCGGCGCCCTGGCCCTGCTGCGCGACAGGCCGGGCCGGGCGGGCGCCCGGCTGGACCTGCCCGGGGCGGCGCTGGGCTGCGGCGGCCTGGTCGCCGTCGTCTACGGCTTCAGCGAGGCCCAGCCGCGCGGCTGGAGCGACCCGCTGGTGCTGAGCCTGTTCGCCTTCGGTGCGGCGCTGCTCCTGACGTTCGTGTGGTGGCAGAGCCGGGCGCCGGTGCCCCTGCTGCCGTTGCACGTCCTGCGGGACCGCGTCCGGGCGGGCTGCCTCCTGACCATGCTGCTGGCGGTGATCGGCATGTTCGGGCTGTACCTGTTCATGACGTACTACCTGCAGGAGATCCTCGGCTACTCGCCGCTGCGCACCGGGCTCGCCTTCCTGCCGATGACCGCCGCGGTCATCACCGGTTCGACGCAGATCTCGGCCCGGCTGCTGCGGCACGTGGCGCCGCGCGTGCTCATGGTCCCCGGCATGCTCCTCGCCGCGGGCGGGCTACTGCTCCTGACCCGGCTCACGGTCGACTCGCGCTACCCGAGCGAGGTGCTGCCCGCGCTGGTGCTGATGGGCCTCGGCATGGGCCTGACCTTCATGCCGGTGTTCGCCACCGCCACCGCGGGCGTCGCCCCGCAGGACTCGGGGGTGACCTCCGCGACCGTGAACACCTCGCAGCAGGTCGGCGGTTCCATCGGCACCGCTCTGCTCAACACGGTCGCCACGACCAGCGGCGCCGCCTACGTCACCGCCCATCTGCACGGCCGGGCGGACCGGGCCCGGGTGGTGCCGGAGGGCATCGTCCACGGCTACACGGTCGCCCTCTGGTGGGCGGCCGCCGTCATGCTGGTGGCCGGTCTGATCGCGGGCCTGATGGTGACGGGCAGGGCCCCCGAGCACGGGGCCCCGACGGAGGCGCCCGTATCGGAACCAGTGGCATAAGGCACGGGGCCCGAGGGCCGGGCGCTAACGCCTCACCACGAACAGCGCTTCCATCGGGTTCCACGGCCCTCCCCGGCCCCTGACCAGCGGATAGCAGCCCAGGCCGATCAGGACGGCGGCGAAGTGCCCCAGATCGGTGAAGGTGTGCCTGGTCACCAGCGACACGGCGTAGAAGGCGAGGACGGCGGCCAGGTACAGGTACCGCCAGGGCGGGGCGATCCGGTACGCCAGCGCCCCCATCACCCCGGCCAGGGCGTAACTCACACCGACGTCCAGAGTGTTGACGGCCGACTCGGGCACCATGTGCCGCTGGATCGCCCACAGCACGGCGCCCTCGCTGATCAGCGTCGCCAGCACGTGCGCGGTCAAGCACACCAGCAGCCAGCGCAGGGTGCCCAGCCAGCGCTCGCCCTGGGCGTGGAAGACCGTGTAGAGGACCGCGTACGGCAGCCAGTGGCCGCTGTCGATCCACATGGCGCTGGAGAAGAGCACCCGCACCGGATCGTTCGACAGCCCGCGCAGGTTCGTCGAGCGGTGGCGCAGGAAGTGCTCCTCGAACTGCGGCGACATGTGGTGCAGGGCGACGGTGGTCAGGAACAGGATCAGCAGCCAGACGTACGTCCCCGGAGCGCTGCGGACGTACGCCGTCGCCGCCCGGAGCCCACGCCGCATCCGCATGACCCAGCTCACATGCGCAAGTATGGTCGTCGGTGTGATCGAGGTGCCCGGCGCGCTGGCCGCTTCCCAGGAGAAATTCAACGGGGCGGCGGGCCGCGCGTTCGTCGCCGGTCTGCCCCGGCAGGTGGCCGGATTCCTCGACCGGTGGCGGCTGCGGATCGACGGGCCGGCGATGCACGGCGTGTGCGCGCTGGTCCTTCCGGTCGTCCGCGCCGACCGCCTGCCCGCCGTCCTGAAGCTCCAACTGCCCGACGAGGAGAGTGCGGGAGAGGCACCGGCGCTGCGCGTGTGGGACGGTGCGGGAGCCGTACGGCTGCTGGAACACGACGAGCCGACCGGCACGCTGCTGCTGGAACGGCTCGACTCCGCCCGCCCGCTGACGCGCCTGCCGGACACCCGTGAGGCCGTCCTGGTGATCGCCGGCCTGCTGGACCGCCTGACCTCCGTACCGGCCCCGGCGGGGATACGGCGGCTGGGCGACATCGCGGGTGCCCTGCTGGAGCGGACTCCGAGCGCGTTGCGGCGACTGCCCGGCGGGGACGACCGCCGGCTGCTCGCGGACTGCGCCGCCGCCGTGCGCGAGGTCGCCGGCGAAAGCGGCGACCGGCTGCTGCACTGGGACCTGCACTACGACAACGTCCTCGGCGCCGACCGCGAGCCCTGGCTGGCCATCGATCCCAAGCCGCTCGCCGGGGACCCCGGCTTCGAGCTGTTCCCGGCGCTGTTCAACCGCTTCGAGCCCGCCGAGGTCGTCCCGCGCTTCGAGGCCATGACCGGGGCGCTGGGCCTCGACCGCGACCGGGCCCGCGCCTGGACGCTCGGCCGTGTGCTGCAGAACGCCCTGTGGGACCTGGAGGACGGTCGCCCCCTCTCCCCCGAACAGCTGTGGATCGGCCGCGCCCTGCGCCGGTGACACGCCGCCGGACGGCCCATCGGGCGTTCCAGCCGACTATCGGGTCATACCGTACAGAATATGACGAAACGCCATATCGCTCTGCTCCTGAGCGCCGCCGCGCTGGTCGGCTCGGGCATCGCCGCCGCCCCACCGGTCCTGGCACCCAGGACGCACCTGGTGCATCCGGGCCAGTCGATCCAGCGGGCGGTGGACTCCGCGAAACAGGGTGACACCGTGCTGGTGCTGCCCGGCGTCTACCACGAGAGTGTCAAGGTGACGACACCCCGTCTGACCCTGCGCGGCAGCCGCGGCACCGTCCTGGAACCGGGCAGACAGAAGCCCACGAGCGACTGCGGCAAGCGGGGCAACGGCATCTGCGTGATGGGGACCAAGGCCAAGCGCCTGGAAGGTGTCACCGTCTCCCGCCTGACCCTGACCGGCTTCCCCCACACCGGCCTGATGGCCGTGGGCACCGACCGGCTGACCGTGCGGCAGGTGACCGCCGAGAAGAACGGGACGTGGGGCATCGCCGAGGAGCGGTCCGTTCGCAGCGAGTACTGGAGCAACACCGCCCGGGGCAACGGCGACGCGGGACTCTTCCTGGCCAACACGGTCACCGCCGAGCAGGGCGCAGCCGACACCGGCGGAACGCTGATCGCCCGCAACCGGCTGGAGGGCAACCGGATCGGCGTCACCGTCCGCCGGCTGCGCAACCTCACCGTCGCGGGCAACGACGTCTCCGGCAACTGCGCGGGCGTGTTCGTCGTCGGCGACGAGAACAAGCCGCGGGCCGGCGCACTGACCGTGCGCGAAAACCGGGTCGCGGAGAACAACAGGTTCTGCCCGGCGACCGCCCGGCTGCCCTTCCTCCAGGGCTCCGGCATCGTCCTGACCGGCACCGAGCAGACCGATGTGTTCCGCAACCTCGTCGTCGGCAACGCGGGCAGGTCCCCCTTCTCCGGCGGCATCGTGCTGTTCAAGAGCATCGTCGGCGGGGCCGGCGAGCGGAACCGGGTGAGCCGGAACGTGCTCGATGGCAACTCCCCGGCGGACCTGGTCAACCAGGAGAGCGCCGCGCACCACAACACCTTCGCAGAGAACTCCTGCCGGGCCTCCAAGCCCGCGGGACTGTGCTGAGGCCGTAGCCACTCGTGGAACCCACGGGACCGAGAAGGAAGGAAGGCGGCACATGACGACCGCTCAGTCCGCCCCACCGCCGTCCATGCGGCTCAGGGAGCTCGCGTTCGGGGCGGCGTGCGCCGCCGCCCTCCGCGCGGCCGCCCGGCTCGGTGTGGCCGACGCGCTCGGGGACGCACCCATGGCCGTGGAGGACCTCGCGGCCGCCGTGAAGACCGAACCGAAGCCGCTGCGCCGGCTGCTGCGGGCGCTGACCTGCTACGGCGTCTTCACCGAGCAGCCCGACGGAACGTTCGCGCACACCGACATGTCCCGGCTGCTGCGCGAGGACGACCCGGGCAGCCTGCGCTACATCACCCTCTGGTGCACCGAGCCGTGGACCTGGGACGCCTGGCCGAAACTCGACGAGGCGGTGCGCACCGGCCGCAACGTGGTGGAGGACCTGTACGGCAAGGAGTTCTTCGTCCACCTCAACGAGGACGCCCCCGAGTCGGCGGACGTCTTCAACCGGGCCATGACGACCTCCAGCAAGCAGTCCGCTCGGGACGTCGCCGCGCTCCTCGACCTGTCCGGCGCCTCCTCGGTCGCCGACATCGGCGGCGGGCAGGGGCACGTGGTGGCGAGCCTGCTGGAGAAGTACCCGCACATGCACGGCACCCTGCTGGACCTGCCGCGGGTGGTGGACAACGCCGACCCCCGGCTGCGCGCGGGCGGCTCGCTGGCGGACCGGGTGCGGATCGTGCCCGGCGACTGCCGCGAGGCCATCCCGGTCAGGGCCGACGTCTACATCATCAAGAACATCCTGGAGTGGGACGACGACTCCACCGCCCGCTGCCTGCGCAACGTCATCGAGGCGGGCGGGCCCGGGGCGCGGGTCGTGGTCATCGAGAACCTCGTCGACGACACCCCCTCGATGCGGTTCAGCACCGCCATGGACCTGCTCCTGCTGCTGAACGTCGGCGGCGCCAAGCACACCAGCGCCAGCATGGCCGACCGGCTGAAGGCGGCCGGCCTGGTCATCGACGACATCAGCCCGGTCAACGCCTATCTGCACGCCTTCGACTGCGCGGTGCCCGCCTGACCGGACCCCGCCGGCGGCGCCGCCGCGACCTCCTCGGACACCGGCCGCCGGGCCTGATCAGCAGGTCCACGTCGTTCAGGCCGCCGAAGCGGGCGAAGTGCTCCTGGCCGTGCTTGGCGGAGTCGGCGAGCAGCACCACACGGCG
>NZ_JBEYTS010000008.1:0-147441 GCF_040643155.1 Streptomyces sp. NPDC047453
GGGGGGGGGGTTGGCCCGGGGCGGGGGGGCCGGGGGCGGGGGGGGCCCGGCGGGGCGCGGGGGGGGGGGCTCTGGTGCGGGGGGCCCCTCGGCGTCCGTGCGGGCACCGGCTGCAGGCCGGGCCCCTCTCACACCTGGTCGCGGCGGAGGGAGGGCTTGAGCTCCTTCAGACGGCCCAGCAGGCCGTTGACGAACGAGGGCGACTCGTCCGTCGAGAACTCCTTCGCCAGCTGCACCATCTCGTCCAGCACGACGGCGTCCGGGGTCTCGTCGGCCCAGATCAGCTCGTACGCGCCGAGCCGCAGGATGTTGCGGTCGACGACCGGCATACGGTCGAGCGTCCAGCCGACCGCGTACTGCGCGATGAGTTCGTCGATCCGGATCGCGCGCTCCGCGTAGCCCTCGACGAGCTGCATCGTGTACTCGCTCACCGGTGGCTGTCGGGTGTCCGTCCGGGAGAGCCGGATCCAGTCAGCGAGGACCGTCAGGACGTCGGCGCCGCGCTGGTCACCCTCGAAGAGGATCTGGAAGGCACGCTTGCGGGCCGTATTGCGGGCGGCCACGGTTAGCTGTTCACCCGGCCGAGGTAGTCGCTCGTACGGGTGTCGACCTTGATCTTCTCACCGGTGGTGATGAAGAGCGGGACCTGGATCTGGTGGCCGGTCTCCAGGGTGGCGGGCTTGGTGCCACCGGTGGAGCGGTCGCCCTGGACGCCCGGCTCGGTCTCGGCGACGGTCAGCTCGACAGCGGCCGGCAGCTCGACGAAGAGCACCTCGCCCTCGTGCTGGGCGACGGTGGCCTCGAAGCCCTCGATCAGGAAGTTGGCGGTGTCGCCGACGACCTTGCGCTCGATGTGCAGCTGGTCGTAGGTCTCCATGTCCATGAAGACGAAGTAGTCGCCGTCCATGTAGGAGAACTGCATGTCACGCTTGTCGACGGTGGCCGTTTCGACCTTGACGCCGGCGTTGAACGTCTTGTCGACGGTCTTCCCGGAGAGCACGTTCTTGAGCTTGGTGCGCACGAAGGCCGGGCCCTTGCCGGGCTTGACGTGCTGGAACTCGACGACGGACCACAGCTGGCCGCCTTCGAGCTTGAGCACCATGCCGTTCTTGAGGTCGTTCGTGGAAGCCACGGTTGCGGAATCTCCTGGACTGACGTACGACCGGGGGCAGGCGCACAGCGCGAGGCTAGAGCGCGAGGAGCTCCTTGGTCGTGATGGTGAGTAGCTCGGGTCCGCCGTCCGCCTCGGGGCGCACGACGAGCGTGTCATCGATCCGGACACCGCCCCGGCCCGGGAGGTGAACCCCCGGTTCGACGGTGACCGGCACGCAAGCGTCCAGTTTACCCATGGCTGAAGGGGCCAGCTGCGGGTCCTCGTCGATTTCGAGTCCGACCCCGTGCCCGGTGAGGGGTTGCAGGCCCTCGGCGAACCCGGCCGAGTCCAGTACCTGGCGTGCGGCGCGGTCCACGTCGCGGTAGACGGCGCCGGGGGCCAGGGCCTCCCGTCCGGCGCGCTGGGCTGCGAAGACCAGGTCGTAGAGCTGGATCTGCCAGTCCGCCGGAGATGTGCCGATCACGAAGGTGCGGCCGATCTCGCAGCGGTAGCCGCGGTAGGCGGCGCCCAGGCACACCGTGAGGAAGTCGCCCTCCTCGACCCGCCGGTCGGTGGGCCGGTGGCCGCGGCGGCCGGAGTTCGGGCCGGTGGCCACGGAGGTCGGGAAGGCGGGTCCGTCGGCGCCGTGGTCGACGAGCCGCCGCTCCAGCTCCAGGGCGAGATGGCGCTCGGTGCGGCCGACCAGGATGGACTCCAGCAGCTCGCCCAGGGCCTGGTCGGCGATCTCGGCACCGATTCTCAGACAGGAGATCTCCTCCTCGTCCTTGACGACGCGGAGTTGCTCGACCGCGCCGCCCAGGTCGGCCAGGCGCAGCTGGGGCGCCACCGAGCCTAGGGCGCGGTAGCGGGCCACCGTGAGGTGGTGCTCCTCCACGGCGAGCGAGTCGGCGCCCTGGGTCCGGGCGTGGTCGGCGGCGGCGACGGCCGCGTCGCCGCCGGGGGGTTGGGGCAGGACCTGTACCTGCAGCGCCTCGTCGGGGCGGTCCTCGCAGGGCCGGTCGTCCGGTGGGCTCTGGCACACCAGCAGGTCCTCGCGCCTTCCGAGAAGCAGGACGGCACCCTGCGGGGCCGCCCCCGCGAGGTACCGCACATTGGCGGGACGAGTCACCAGCGCCGCCGCGCTGCCGCCCGCGTTGCAGCGCTCCCTCAGCCGGGTCCGGCGGGCCGCGTACACCTCTGACATGAACCGAGCGTAAGAGTCATGGCTCAATATCGCCGTTCGAGAGGTCCGAGTGGGTCTGCCGGATCCCGGCTTCGGAGCGCCGGGGGCCGTAATCCGGCGGTCGGGCCGCCTGCCCGGGCCCGACAGGCGCGGCCGCGTCCTACCAGTTCGGGGGGCTGGCGATGGCGCGGGACAGGACCTCGTCCAGGACTCTGGCCGTGGCCGGGACGTCGAGTTGGGAGTTGTCGATGATGGGGAGGCCGGATCCGTACCAGCCGGCCATGCGGCCGTGGATGCGGGCGACCTCCTCGTCGGTCAGCCGGCGGTTTCCGGATCGCTCGGCGTTGCGCTCCAGGACGATGTCCAGGCCGGGCAGCAGCACGACCGGGAGCAGGCCGGGGCCGACGTGGCGCTTCCAGCCGCCGAGCCCGACCACCGGGCGGTCGGGGAAGACGGCGTCGTCGAGGATGCACGAGATGCCGTTGGCGAGGAAGTTGCGGGCGGCGAAGCCGCAGGTGCGGCGGGCGAGGCGGTACTGCGCCTCGGAGTGGTCGTTCCAGCCCGACTGCGGGTCGGCGAAGCCGGAGCGGACCCACTCGCGGACGTCGTCGAGGCTGATGTGCGCGGTGGGCACGCGGCGGTGGTCGGCCCAGTACTTGGCGACGCTCGTCTTGCCCGCGCCCGCCGGCCCGATCAGCAGCACCGCCAGCGTGGTGGTCGTCGGGTCGGGCGCGGTCTGGGCCGGCGGCACGCTGGGCATGCCGACCGGACCGCCCGGCGGCAGCCGGACATGGCCGGTGGCATCCGGCGCGTGCGGCACGGCGGACGGCGGCATCGCGGGGGCCGACTGATGGGGGCTCTGGGGGTGGGGCGCCGACGGAGGCGGCCCTTGAGGATGCGGGCTCTGCGGGTGCGGCACCAACGGGGGCGGACCCTGAGGACGCGGGCTCTGCGGGCGTGGCACCGACGGAGGCGGACCCTGAGGACGCGGAGTCTGGGGATGCGGCGCCGACGGGGGCGGGCCCGGCGGTTGCGGTGTCGGGGCGCCGGGATGGCCCGATGCCGGAGGCGGCGAAGGCACGGGCGCGGGGCCCTGGGGCGCCCCCGGGTGCCGCGGCCCCAGGTGATGTGCGGCCGGCGCCCAGCCGGCGGCCGGTCCGTGCCCCGGCTGGCGGGGCGGCGGCAGCGGTGGACCCACTGCGTGCTGCATCCGGTGCGACTCCGTCTCGTACGGGGCAATTGGCGCCGGCAGCGGGTCCGAGCCCCGCCGCCTACCGAACGGTACCGTCCCCGGCCGCCATATGGTGAACGGCCGGGCGCGGTCCGAAGTGCCCGTCGCGGCAGGCAGAACGGGGCGGATGCCGTTCGGTGGGACTTACTGCCCGACCTCGCCGTACGCGGCGAGGAGTACGGCCGGGTCGGGACCCTCCAGGACGGTGGGCTTGGCAAGGCCGTCCAGGACGATGAAGCGCAGCAGGTCGCCGCGGGACTTCTTGTCGACCTTCATCGTCTCCAGCAGCTTGGGCCACTGGTCGTAGCGGTAGTGCAGCGGCAGGCCCACCGATTCGAGGACCGTACGGTGGCGGTCGGCCGTGGCGTCGTCCAACCGGCCCGCCAGACGCCCGAGTTCGGCGGCGAAGTGCATGCCGACGGCGACCGCGGCGCCGTGCCGCCACTTGTACCGCTCGTTCTTCTCGATCGCGTGGCCCAGCGTGTGGCCGTAGTTGAGGATCTCCCGCAGGCCCGACTCCTTCAGGTCGGCGGAGACGACGTCCGCCTTGACCCTGATGGACCGCTCGACGAGTTCGGCGGTGTGCGGGCCGGCCGGGGTGCGGGCGGCCTCGGGGTCGGACTCGATCAGGTCGAGGATCACCGGGTCGGCGATGAAGCCGGCCTTGATGACCTCCGCGAGCCCGGAGACGTAGTCGTTGACCGGGAGGGAGTCCAGCGCGGCCAGGTCGCACAGCACGCCCGCGGGCGGGTGGAAGGCGCCCACGAGGTTCTTGCCCTCGGCGGTGTTGATGCCGGTCTTGCCGCCGACGGCCGCGTCCACCATGGCCAGCACGGTGGTCGGGACGGCGATCCAGCGCACCCCGCGCAGCCAGGTCGCGGCCACGAATCCGGCCAGGTCGGTGGTGGCGCCGCCGCCCACGCCCACGATGACGTCGGTGCGGGTGAACCCGCACTGGCCGAGCGCCTTCCAGCAGTAGGCGGCGACCTCCGCGGTCTTGGCCTCCTCCGCGTTCGGCACCTGGATGGCGACGGCCTCGTAGCCCTGCTCGGCCAGGTCGGCGCGGAGCGCGTCCCCGGTCTCGGCGAGCGCCTCGGGGTGGATCACGGCGACCCGTTTGGCCTTCTCGCCGACCAGGCCGGTGAGTTCACCGAGGAGCCGGCGGCCCACCAGGACGTCGTACGCCTCGGTGCCGGCCGTGCCGGCGATGTGGATCCGCGTGACCGACTCGCTCATGCTTCCTTCAACTCCAGTGCGCCCAGGGCGGCTTGGGTGACCTCTTCAGGGGTGCGCCCGTCGGTCGGCACAACCGCGGTGGCGACCTCCTCGTACAGGTGCCGCCGGGCCTCCATCAACTCGCGCCACTGCTTGCGCGGGTTCACGGCGAGCAGCGGGCGGGCCACGTTCAGGCCGGTGCGCCTGACGGCCTCCTCGACGTCCATCGACAGGTACAGGACCGGCAGTCGGGCGATCAGCGCCCGTGTGTCCGGGTCCAGGATCGCTCCGCCGCCGAGGGCCAGTACGCCGTCGTGCCCGGCGAGCGCCCGGCGCACCGCCTCCTTCTCGACGGCGCGGAAGAACGGCTCGCCCTCGTCGACGAAGATCTCGGCGATGGTGCGGCCCTGCTCCGCGACGATGTCGTCGTCGACGTCCCGGTAGGCGATCCCGAGACGGTCGGCCAGCATCCGCCCGACGGTGGACTTGCCGACGCCCATGGGTCCGACCAGGACGACGACCGGCTCGGCGCTCACCGGATCGCCAGGTTCTCGAGGTAGGACCGCACGTTGCGGCGGGTCTCGGGCACGCTGTCGCCGCCGAACTTCTCCGCGACGGCGTCGGCGAGGACGAGGGCCACCATGGCCTCGGCCACGATGCCGGCGGCCGGCACCGCGCACACGTCGGAGCGCTGGTGGTGGGCCTGCGCGGACTCGCCGGTGGAGACGTCCACGGTCCGCAGGGCCCGCGGTACGGTCGCGATCGGCTTCATCGCGGCGCGCACCCGCAGCAGCTCGCCCGTGGTCAGCCCGCCCTCGGTGCCGCCGGAGCGGCCCGTGGCGCGCCGGATGCCCTCGTCGGTGGTGACGATCTCGTCGTGCGCCTGAGAGCCGGGCACCCGGGCCAGGTCGAAGCCGTCGCCGACCTCGACGCCCTTGATCGCCTGGATGCCCATGAGCGCGGCCGCGAGCCGGGCGTCGAGCCGCCGGTCCCAGTGCACGTGGGAGCCCAGGCCCACCGGCACGCCGTACGCCAGCACCTCCACCACGCCGCCGAGCGTGTCGCCGTCCTTGTGGGCCTGGTCGATCTCCGCGACCATCGCCTTGGAGGCGTCCGCGTCCAGGCAGCGCACCGGGTCCGCGTCCAGCTTCTCGACGTCCGCCGGGTTCGGGTACACGCCGTAGGGCGCCTTGGCCGCGGCCAGTTCGACGACGTGGCTGACGATCTCGATGCCGGCGGTCTCCTTCAGGTACGACCGGGCCACGGCGCCCAGCGCGACACGGGCCGCGGTCTCGCGCGCGGAGGCCCGCTCCAGCACCGGCCGGGCCTCGTCGAAGCCGTACTTCTGCATGCCCGCCAGATCGGCGTGCCCGGGCCGGGGCCGGGTCAGCGGCGCGTTGCGCGCGAGCTCGGCCAGCTCCGCCGGGTCGACCGGGTCGGCGGCCATGACCTTCTCCCACTTGGGCCACTCGGTGTTGCCCACCATGATCGCCACCGGGGAGCCGATGGTGAGGCCGTGCCGGACGCCGCCGAGGAAGGTGACCTCGTCCCGCTCGAACTTCATCCGGGCACCGCGTCCATAGCCCAGGCGCCGCCGTGCGAGGTGGTCCGCCACCATCTCCGTGGTGATGGGCACGCCGGCGGGAAGGCCCTCCAGCGTGGCGACGAGTGCGGGGCCGTGGGACTCCCCCGCGGTCAGCCAGCGCAACCTGCTCAACGGTGCTCCTCATGCTCGCGCCTGGAACTGCGACGGCGCGACCGGGTGCGCGGCCCTGGCCCGCCACCTCCGATCCTCCCACGTCCGGACGCCGGCCCCGGTCGCCGGTCCAGCAGTCGGACGCCCGGCGCACAGGCCCGCCCCGCGGCACCGGCATGTCACGCACTCCCGTCGGCCCGTCACGGGCACACGGCGAGTGGGCCATCCGGGCCGCGAGGGCCGGCGCTCCTGCGCCGGAGCGGATGCTCCCTGGTCAGCGGGCCGCGAGGGCCTTCTCGCCCGCTGCGCGCATGGCGTGCAGGGGGGCCGGGCTGTGGCCCGTCATCTGCTCGACCTGGAGGACCGCCTGGTGCACCAGCAGGTCGAGGCCGCCGACGACGGCGCCGCCGGCCATGGACCAGCGGGCCGCCAGCGGCGTGGGCCACGGGTCGTAGAGGACGTCGAAGAGGGTGGTGGGCCGTCCGGGTACGGCGTCGGCGAGCGCGTCCGTCGTTCCGGCCGGGGTGGTGGCGATCACCAGTGGCGCCTTCAGGGCCTGCGCGGCGTCCGCCCAGTCCGCCGTGCGGACCTCGACGTCCAGCCGCTCACCCCACTCCCGCATCTCGGCCGCGCGGGCCTCGCTGCGGACGTAGGCGACGACCTCGCCGGTGCAGACGCGGGCGAGCGCGGCCAGCGCGGAGGAGGCAGTGGCGCCGGCTCCGAGGATCGCCGCCGAGCCGACCTGCTCGATGCCGTGCTCGCGCAGGGCCGCGACCATGCCCGGCACATCGGTGTTGTCCCCGACCCGGCGGCCGTCCGCGGTGAACACGACCGTGTTGACCGCCTCGACGGACGCGGCGGTGTCGCTGATCTCGTCGAGCAGCGGGATGACCGCCCGCTTCAGCGGCATGGTCAGCGACAGCCCGGCCCACTCGGGTCCCAGACCCTCGAAGAACGAGGGCAGGCCTGCCTCGTCGATCTCGAACCGTTCGTACGACCAGTTCACGAGCCCCAGCTCCGCGTACGCCGCCCGGTGCAGCACCGGGGAGAGCGAGTGGGCGATCGGCGAACCGAGCACAGCCGCCCGACGGGCGTCAGTTGCCCTTGGTGGCATTGAACTTGTCCTTGAGCTTCTGGAAATCGGCGTAGTTCCTGGCGAATTCGGTCTTGTGCGCGCCGTCGGTCGCCACGAAATAGATCCAGCCGTCCTCGGTCGGATTCAATGTCGCCTTCAGCGCATCGTCGCCGGGGTTTCCGATCGGACCGGGCGGAAGGCCCTTGTGGGTGTATGTGTTGTACGGGTCCTGGTTGCTGTTGATCTCTTTTTCGCTGATGTGGATGTTGCTCTGGCCCTTCAGGTAATTGAAGGTCGAGTCGAACTGCAGCAACTGCATGGTCTCGGTGTTGGTCGGCTTCAGGCGGTTGTAGATCACTTCCGCCATCTTGCGGAAGTCGTCGTGCGTCTTGCCCTCGGCCTGGACCAGGCTCGCGACCGTGACGAGCTGGAACGGGTCGTCCAGGTTCAGTGCCTTCGCCTTGTCGGCGAGCTTGTACCGGATGTAGGCCTCGTCGGCCTGCTTGACCATTTCCTTCAGGACCGCCTCGGGCTTCATTCCCTTGGCCGCGGCATACGTGCCCGGGTAGAGGAAGCCCTCCAGCGGATCCTTGATCTGGCTGTTGTTCTGGGCCCACTTGGGCAGGCCGAGGTCCTTGTACTGCTTCGCGGCGATCTTCTGCGTGGTACCGGCGGCCAGTTCCAGCCGCTTGTCGATGTCCTCGTAGACCAGGACATTGCGTTCGCCCGGCTTGACCAGAACATTACTCTGGCTCTTGGGGTCGAGCATCATGGTCACCGCGCTCGCCGCGGACATCTGCTTCTTCAGCAGATAGGCGCCCGCCTGGATCTGCCCCCCATTGGGGACCTGCGACTGCGCCGCCACGAAGGCGTCGACGCTCTTGACCACGCCTGCCGCCTTCAGCGCCCGGCCGATGTCGTAGCCGCCCGCGCCCTTGGGGATTTCGACGGTCACCATCTCGTTGATTCCGTCGCCCGCGTAGTCCGGGGCTGCGCCGAAACGATCCTGGTAGAACTGGTAGCCGTAGTAGACGACTCCGGCCGTACCTCCGCCGAACACCAGGGCGACCACCAGGCAGGCACAGCCGCTGCGGCGCTTCTTTTCCTTGCCCTTGCCGCCGCGGCCCTTGCGGTCGCCCCGCCCCCGGCCCTCGTTCGGATCGTCGCCGTCTTCGTCGTCCTCGCCGTCACCCGCGAAGAACGCGTGGTCTTCCTGGACGGCCTCGGGATCCGGGTCCCAGTCCGGCCGCGGCTCCGGCTCGGCGCGCCGGCGGCTCGGCGGCTCCGGCGGCGGGTAGGCCTCGGGGGTGCCGTACGGATCGGGCTGCTGCGCGCCGTAGGCCGCGGCCTGCCGGCCGTACGGGTCTCCGGGGTAGACCGGCTGCTGCTGCCCGTCGGCGCCGTCCCATCCGCCCTGGCCGTAGCCCTGCTGCTGGGGGTGTGCCCCGTACCGAGGGTCGTACTGCTGCTGACCCTGCTGACCGTAGTGCTGCTGACCCTGCGGGTCGTAGTGCTGCTGGCCCTGGTTGCCGTAGGGCTGCTGCTGGTACTGCCCGTCGTAGCCGGGCTGCTGCTGACCCCAGTCGCCGTACTGCTGTTGCTGCGGCTGCTGCGGATGGTGCTGCGGCCCACCCCCGTGGGGGGACTGCGGGCCCGCGTGGGCCTGCTGTCCTCCCCATCCGCCGTCCCCGTACAACGGGTCCTCCGGATGCCACGGTTCGGGGCCTGGACCCCGGCCATACTCAGTCATCGATCCCCTAGAGCCGCGAGGCGGCGGTCACACGGCCGTGTGCCCCGGCTTCCGTTCCGCCTCTTTCTGTGCGTCGTGTGTTCGAACGCAGGCGCATCGCGCGGAACGTTACCGTATCGCGATCAGATGACCACTTCGACGCCCTCGCCGGGTACTTTCCCTGACGCTCGTTCGGATTCGAGGGCTTGCTGGAGGATGATGACGGCCGCGGCCTGGTCGATCACGGAGCGTCCCTTCTTGGATTTCACCCCGGAGGCGCGCAGTCCCTGACTGGCCGTCACCGTGGTCATCCGCTCGTCCACCAGGCGGACCGGCACCGGGGCGATGCCCTTGGCCAGCTCGCCGGCGAAGGCGCGGACCTTGACCGCGGCCGGGCCCTCGCCCCCCTTGAGGGAGCGTGGGAGGCCGACGACGACCTCGATCGGCTCGTACTCCGCGACGAGTTGCCCGAGCCGGCGGTGTGCCGCGGGGACGTCCCGGCCGGGGACCGTCTCCACCGGGGTGGCGAGGATCCCGTCGGGGTCGCACGAGGCGACCCCGATCCGGGCGTCCCCGACGTCGATCGCGAGCCGACGTCCTCTGCGCATCGCTTCAGCCGCCCTACTTCGCCGTCTCGGCCACGAGCCGCTCCACGGCGTCCACGGCCTCGCCGACGGCGGCCGGGTTCTGTCCGCCGCCCTGGGCGACGTCCGGCTTGCCGCCACCGCCGCCGCCGAGGGTCTTGGCGGCCGTGCGGACCAGGTCGCCGGCCTTCAGGCCGCGCTCGCGGGCGGCCTCGTTGGTGGCGATCACCGTGAGCGGCTTGCCGTTGTTCACCGTGAACAGGGCGACCACGGCGGCCCGGCCGCCCTGGATCCGGCCGCGCACGTCGAGTACCAGCTTGCGCAGGTCGTCCGGCGTGGTGCTGTCCGGGACCCGGCCGGTGACGACGGCCACACCGCGGACGTCCTTGGCGGACTCGGCGAGACCGGCGGCGGCCTGGAGCACCTTCTCGGCGCGGAACTTCTCGATCTCCTTCTCGGCGTCCTTCAGCTTGCCGAGCATGGCGGAGACCTTCTCCGGCAGCTCCTCCGGACGGCCCTTGATCAGCTCCTGGAGCTGGGCGACGACCGTGTGCTCACGGGCGAGGAAGTTGTAGGCGTCCACACCGACCAGAGCCTCGATACGGCGCACACCGGAGCCGATCGACGACTCGCCGAGCAGCTTCACCAGGCCCAGCTGGGCGGTGTTGTGCACGTGGGTGCCGCCACACAGCTCCTTGGAGAAGTCACCGATGGTCACCACGCGCACGCGCTCGCCGTACTTCTCGCCGAACTCGGCGATGGCCCCCTGCTTCTTGGCCTCGTCGATGCCCATGACCTCGGCGTGCACGTCCAGATCGCGGGCGAGCACCTCGTTGATCTTCTGCTCGACGTCGGTCATCACGACCGTCGGGACGGCGGACGGGGAGCCGAAGTCGAAGCGGAAGCGGCCCGGCTGGTTCTCGGAGCCGGCCTGGGCGGCCGTCGGACCGAGGGCGTCACGCAGGGCCTGGTGGGTCAGGTGCGTGGCGGAGTGGGCGCGGGCGATGGCCTTGCGGCGGCGGAAGTCGATCGAGGCGTGGGCCTTGGCGCCGACGGTGACCTCGCCGACCTGGACGACGCCCTTGTGGACGTACACGCCGGGGACCGGCTTCTGGCAGTCGCGGACCTCGATGACGGCGCCGGAGTCGGCCTTGATGCGGCCGGTGTCGCCGATCTGGCCGCCGCCCTCGGCGTAGAAGGGGGTGCGGTCGAGGACGATCTCGACCTCGTCGCCCTCGGTGGCGGCCGGGGAGGAGGCGCCGTCGACGAGGATGCCGACGATCGTGGACTCGCCCTCGGTGTCGGTGTAGCCGATGAAGTCGGTCTCGCCTGCGGAGTCGGCGATCTCACGATAGGCACCGAGGTCGGCGTGGCCGGTCTTCTTGGCCTGGGCGTCGGCCTTGGCCCGCTCCCGCTGCTCCTTCATCAGGCGGCGGAAACCGTCCTCGTCCACGGACAGGCCCTGCTCGGCGGCCATCTCCAGGGTGAGGTCGATCGGGAAGCCCCAGGTGTCGTGGAGCAGGAAGGCCTTGTCGCCGGAGAGGACCGTGCCACCGGCCTGCTTGGTCTCGGTGACGGCGGTGTCGAGGATGTTGGTGCCGGCCTTCAGCGTCTTGAGGAAGGCGGCCTCCTCGGCGAGGGCGACCTTCTCGATCCGCTCGCGGTCGGTGATCAGCTCGGGGTACTGCTGTCCCATCGTGCCGATCACCACGTCGACCAGGTCCTTGACGACCGGACCGGTGGCGCCCAGCAGGCGCATGTTGCGGATGGCGCGGCGCATGATGCGGCGCAGGACGTAGCCGCGGCCCTCGTTGCCGGGGGTGACGCCGTCGCCGATGAGCATGGTGGCGGTGCGCATGTGGTCGGTGACCACGCGCAGTGACACGTCCGAGTCGTGGGCGGCGCCGTAGGCGACACCGGTGAGTTCGGTGGCCTTGTCGATGACGGCCAGGGAGGTGTCGATCTCGTACATGTTCTGCACGCCCTGCAGAATCATGGCGAGCCGCTCCAGGCCGAGCCCCGTGTCGATGTTCTGGCTCGGCAGGTCGCCGAGGATCTCGAAGTTGTCCTTGCCGGTGCCCTCGCCGCGCTCGTACTGCATGAAGACGAGGTTCCAGATCTCCACGTACCGCTCGTCGTTGACGGCGGGGCCGCCCTCGGCGCCGAACTCGGGGCCGCGGTCGTAGTTGATCTCGGAGCAGGGGCCGCACGGGCCGGGAACGCCCATGGACCAGAAGTTGTCCTTCTTGCCCAGGCGCTGGATGCGCTCCTTGGGCACGCCGACGACCTCGTGCCAGATCCGCTCGGCCTCGTCGTCGTCCTGGTAGACGGTGATCCAGAGCTTCTCCGGCTCCAGGCCGTAACCGCCCTTGTCCTGGGGCGTGGTGAGCAGCTCCCAGGCGAGCTTGACGGCGCCTTCCTTGAAGTAGTCGCCGAAGGAGAAGTTGCCGCACATCTGGAAGAAGGTGCCGTGCCGGGTGGTCTTGCCGACCTCTTCGATGTCGGGCGTGCGCACGCACTTCTGCACGCTGGTGGCGCGCGGGAAGGGCGGCTTGACCTCACCCAGGAAGTAGGGCTTGAAGGGCACCATGCCGGCCGGGACGAGGAGCAGAGTCGGGTCGTCCGCGATGAGCGACGCCGAAGGGACGACGGTGTGCCCGCGCTCCTCGAAGAAGCTCAGCCAGCGGCGGCGGATCTCAGCCGACTCCATCAGTGGTCCTCATTCCGGTTGTACGAGTACGTCGTGCAGGGGTGTTCCGAGGACGCCGGGCCCTCGACGTACTTCGGGTGATTGCGGTTCTCGATGGCGGTGTACCGCCTGGACGGGGGCAGTTCCGGGTCGACCGGGGCGTTCAGTCCCAGTGCCTCGCCGAGTTCGGCCTCCCGCTGGTCCATGTTGTCGCGGACGTCGAGCGCGAAGCCGAGGGCGCGGTCCTTGAGCCGGTGACCCGCCTCAATCGCCTTGGTCGCCGCCGTCGCGGCGAGGCTCTCGGGGGTCAGCTGCCTGAGTTTGCGGTTGACCTTGGTGGTGGCCCACACTCCGGCGGCGACACCGGTGGTGAACCAGAACGTACGGCGGAACATCGCTAGTCCTTACTTCTCCCGGTTGTTCCGCTTCCCCCGCCGTGCGGCCGGGACGGTGCGGCCCACGATCACGGTACGCCTCGACGTCTTGCCGGGCGCGTCCTGCTTGCGGCCGCCGAGCGCCCGGCGCACGCCGTAGCCGAAGGCCGCGACCTTGACCAGCGGACCGCCGAAGGTGGAGGCGACGGTGGTCGACAGCGCGGAGGCGTTGGACGTGACCTCCTGGACGTCGGAGGCGATCGCGTCGACGCGGTCGATCTGGCTCTGCGCGGAGCGCACCGCCTGGGAGGCGTCGGCCAGCAGCGGAACGGCCTGGTCGGTCACGTCCGCCACGAGCCGGGTGGTCGCCTTGAGCGTCTGGGCCAGCCTCACCAGTGCGACGGCGAGGAAGGAGACCAGGATCGCCCAGAACACGGCCACCAGGATCCCGGCCACCTCTCCACCGGACACTGTGCGCACCCGCTCCCTGAAACGTGCCTGTACATCGAGAAAGTCGTGCACCGAGCCTATCGCGCCGAGGGCGGGGCTCCGTACCGGATTTGGCACGCGCGCCGGGGACATGAGCGAGCCCGCCGTCCCGCCCGCCCGGAAGGGCGGGGAGACGGCGGGCCGGGGTGGTGCAATGGTGCTACGGCCTGCCGATGATCAGCGGGCGTAGTACTCGACGACGAGCTGCTCGTCGCAGATCACCGGGATCTCCTTGCGGTTCGGCTCGCGGTCCAGGCGGAACGCCAGGGCCTTGAGGTTCACCTGGAGGTAGCGGGGGGTCTCGCCGTCGGGGGCGAAGCCACCCTCGCGGGCGACCTGGAAGAGGGTCTTCTCGCGGCTGCGCTCGCGGACCTGGACCACGTCGTCGGGACGGACCTGGAAGGACGGCTTGTCGACCTTCTTGCCGTTGACCTGGACGTGGCCGTGGGTGACCATCTGGCGGGCCTGGTAGATCGTGCGGGCGATGCCCGAACGCAGCACCAGGGCGTCAAGGCGCTTCTCGAGGTCGATGACGAGGGCTTCACCGGTCTTCATCGACGTCTTGGCGGCACGCTCGTAGGCGCGGACGAGCTGGCGCTCGCTGATGTCGTACTGAGCGCGCAGACGCTGCTTCTCCAGCAGACGGACCTTGTAGTCCGAGTTCTGCTTGCGGCCACGGCCGTGCTCACCCGGCGGGTAGGGGCGCGCCTCGAAGTACTTGACGGCCTTCGGGGTCAGCGCGATGCCGAGGGCACGCGACTTCTTGACCTTGGGGCGGGACTGGTTCGCCATGAACCAAACACCTCGTTTTTTCTGTGCGAATACGGCTTCACCAGGGTTAGGGGAGGTCGCATCCGCAGCCGGGGAAACCCCTCGGATCCCTGTCGGGCCCGATGGGCAGCCGCTCCCCTGGTCTGGGCACATACGTGCAGCACGCGAGTGGCCCACCGACCGTTCCCGGAACTCCGGGTGGTGGTGGGCTGCCCGCGACACCGTTCGACGGTGCGCGACGCTCCTGGATCCCCGCCGTCCTGGAACGGCGGAGTTCCGGCTGAATGTCCCGCTCTGGTGGCGCCGGTTCCCCTTTCGGGGTTCCGGACACGGAACTCAGCGCTTCCAGGCAGTCTACAGGGCGGTCAGGGTCGCTTCCGACCGAGGTGCTTGCGGGTCCACTCCACCGCGTCCGCGTATCGCGCCTCGGCGCCGTGCCGGCCCGGGGAGTAGTACTCGCGGTCCTTCAGGGCGTCCGGCGCGTACTGCTGGGCGGCGATGCCCTCGGGCAGGTCGTGCGGGTAGACGTACCCCTGCGCGTGGCCGAGCTTGGCCGCGCCCTTGTAGTGCCCGTCCCGCAGATGGGGCGGGACCGGTCCGGCCTGTCCCTTGCGCACGTCGTCCAGGGCGGCGCCGATCGCCGTGGTCGCCGAGTTGGACTTGGGGGCGAGGGCCAGGGCGATGGTGGCGTGGCTGAGGGTCAGGGCGGCCTCGGGGAAGCCGATCATGGCGACGGCCTGGGCGGCGGCGACCGCCGTGGGCAGCGCGTGCGGATCGGCCAGACCGATGTCCTCACTGGCGGAGATCATCAGGCGGCGGGCGATGAACCGGGGGTCCTCGCCGGCCTCGATCATCCGGGCCAGGTAGTGCAGGGCGGCGTCGACGTCGGAGCCGCGGATGGACTTGATCAGGGCGCTGGCGACGTCGTAGTGCTGGTCGCCATCCCGGTCGTACTTCACCGCGGCCCGGTCGACGGTCTCCTCGAGGGTGGTCAGGCCGATCTCGCTCTCGCCCTTGTCGAGGGCGGCCCCGGCGGCGGCCTCCAGGGCGGTCAGGGCGCGGCGGGCGTCGCCGCCGGCGATGCGCAGCAGATGGCTCTCGGTGTCCTCGGGCAGGCCGACGGCCGACCTCAGGCCGCGCTCGTCGGTGAGGGCGCGGCGGAGCAGACCGCGCACGTCGTCGTCGGTGAGCGGTTCGAGGGTGAGCAGGAGCGAGCGGGAGAGCAGCGGGGAGATCACCGAGAAGTACGGGTTCTCCGTGGTGGCCGCGATCAGGGTCACCCAGCGGTTCTCGACCGCCGGGAGCAGGGAGTCCTGCTGGGCCTTGCTGAAACGGTGGATCTCGTCCAGGAAGAGGACGGTCTCCTGGCCGTACCCGCCGGAGGCGCGGCGGGCGCCGTCGATGACCGCGCGGACCTCCTTGACGCCCGCGGTGATCGCCGACAGCTCCACGAAGCGCTTGTTGGTGGCCTTGGAGACCACGTACGCCAGGGTGGTCTTGCCGGTGCCGGGCGGACCCCACAGGATCACCGAGGACGGTCCCGCAGGGCCGCCCGCGCCCTCGCCGACCAGCCGGCGCAGCGGGGAGCCGGGCTTGAGCAGGTGCTGCTGGCCCACCACCTCGTCGAGGGTGCGCGGGCGCATCCGGACTGCCAGGGGACTCGCGGCCGGGTCCTTCTCCTGGCGTTCTTCACTTGCGGCGGTGAACAGGTCGGGCTCCACGCTGAAACCCTATGGCACACCGCCGACAACGCGGCCGGACGGTGGATCACCGGCTCCGGCTCAGGCCCAGAGGCTGGTGCCCCAGCGGGTCAGGATCAGCATGACGATGACACCGCAGTGCGTGACCGGCAGCACCCACGTGAACTCGGCGAGGAAGTTCTTCACCGGGCGCGGGGCGGGCAGGAAGTCGTTGCGGATGTTGAAGGAGGTCACGTACCAGAACATGACGATCGTGGCCACCCAGGCCAGCGAGCACCACAGGCACAGCGCGTTGATGCGGTACAGCGACTGGAACTGGAGCCAGGTGACGAAGCAGACGCCGAAGAGCGTGCCGAAGTTGAACGTCAGCCAGTACCAGCGCGGGAAGGTGGTGCGGGCGAGCAGGCTCATGCCGACGCAGATGACGATGCCGTAGGCGACCAGGCCGAGGAGCGGGTTGGGGAACCCGAAGACGGTGGCCTGCTTGCTCTCCATGACGCTGCCGCAGGACACGATCGGGTTGAGGCTGCAGCTCGGGGTGAAGGTCTTGCCGCTGAGCTTGCCCTCGAGGATCTTCTGCTTGTCGATCGTGATGATCCACGCGGCGAGCAGACCGGCCGCTCCGGTGATCACCAGCAGCAGTGCGAAGGCGCGGCTGCCGCCCACCGTCCGCGGCGCGGTCGCCGCGCGCTCCGGCTCGGGCTCCGCGGAGACGGGTTTGACTGTCGTCTTGCTCATCACGCCGATTCCGTCACTTGTGAGTTGAACCTTCTTCGGGCAGGGCCATTGTGCCGCACGTGCGTGTGTGAACACCGTCAGGTGGCGACACGAAGGTGTGCACGGCCGTACTCGAACGTTCGGTTCCGGACGATGCTCGGACCATGACGCGAAACGAACTCGCGGTGGACGTACGGGGGCTGCGCAAGCGGTACGGGGACGTCACCGCAGTCGACGGAATGGATCTGGCGATCAAGAAGGGCGAGGTACTGGGCCTGCTCGGGCCCAACGGCGCGGGCAAGAGCACCACGGTGGAGATCATCCAGGGCCACCGCTCACGGGACGCGGGCAAGGTCTCGGTCCTGGGGGCGGACCCGGCGGGCGCCACGCGCGCGTGGCGCTCGCGCGTCGGAATCGTCTGGCAGGACGAATCGGCGCCCGCCGAGTTGACGGTCCGCGAGACCGTGCGGCACTTCGCCCGGTACTACCCCCGGCCGCGCGACCCGGAGGAGGTCATCGCCCTGGTGGGTCTGGAGGCGAAGGCGGGCAGCCGGATCAAGGCGCTGTCGGGCGGCCAGCGGCGCCGGCTGGACGTGGCCCTCGGTGTGATCGGCGGCCCCGATCTGCTGCTCCTGGACGAGCCGACGACCGGTTTCGACCCGGCGGCCCGGCGCCGGTTCTGGGCGCTGATCCGCACGCTCGCCCAGGAGGGCACGACGATCCTGCTGACCACGCACTACCTGGAGGAGGCGGAGGCCCTCGCGGACCGGCTGGCGGTGGTCGCCCGGGGCCGGATCGTCGCCGAGGGCACCTCCCGCGAGCTGCGGGAACGGCACGCCACCGGCGCCACCGTCGAGTGGACGGACCCCGACGGCACTCCTCGCACCGAGCACACCGGGACGCCCACGAGGACCGTCGCCGACCTGATGCGCCGCTTCGACGGCGAGATACCGGGCCTGCGGGTCGGCCGCCCCACGCTGGAGGACGTCTATCTCCGGCTGACCGGACAGGAGGACGCGTGATGACCTCGACCGCCGGCCGGACGCGCGCCGGGGCGGCGGCCGCAGGGCTGCCCGGGGCGTGGGGCATCGGGCTGCACCGGGGCGCCCTGGAGATCAGGCAGTTCTTCCGGCAGCGCGAGCAGGTGGTGTTCACCTTCGCCTTCCCGGTGGTGTTCCTGTTCCTGTTCGCGTCGATCTTCCGCGACGACGTCAGCGGCACCGGCGTCACCGCCTCGCAGCTCTACGTCCCCTCGATGCTTGCCTCGGGCATCATGTCGACCAGCTTCCAGTCCCTGGGCATATCGATCGCGGTCGAACGGGACGAGAAGGCGCTGCGCCGGCTGCGCGGCACGCCGATGCCGCCGACGGCGTACTTCCTGGGGAAAATCTGGCTGGTTCTGTTCACCGGCGTGCTGGAGACGGTGATCCTGCTGCTCGTCGGCACCACGCTGTACGGCGTCCGGCTGCCCTCGGACGCGACCCGGTGGTTCCACTTCGCCTGGATCTTCGTGCTCGGCCTGACCGGGTGCGCGCTGCTCGGCATCGCGATCAGTTCGGTGCCCCGGTCGGCGAGGAGTGCCGGCTCGGTGGTCGTCCTGCCGTTCCTGGTGCTCCAGTTCATCTCCGGGGTCTACATCCTGATCGACGCCCTCCCCGGCTGGATGCTGAACGTCGGCGCCCTCTTCCCGCTGAAGTGGCTGTGCCAGGGCCTGCGCGGGGTGTTCCTGCCGGACTCGGCGCGAGTGCTGGAGCACGCGGGGAGCTGGGAGTTCGGGCGGATCGCCCTGGTGCTCGCGGCCTGGTGCGCCGGCGGACTGGTGCTGTGCCTGCTGACGTTCCGCTGGAAGGACCGGCGGGCGGGCTGAAGCAGGAGGAGGCCTGGGCCGGGACGGCAAAGGGCGCCGGTGCCCGGACGAGCACCGGCGCCCTTGCGCGAGGGTCGTCAGCCGAGGCGGGATTCCAGTTCCGCGACGATCTCGTTGACGGCGATCGCCGTCTGCTCTCCGGACTCCATCTCCTTGAGCTGGACGACGCCGTCGGCGAGGTCGCGTTCGCCGGCGACGAGCGCGAAGCGGGCACCTGACCGGTTGGCCGCCTTCATGGCGGCCTTGAGGCCCTTGTGGCCGTAGGAGAAGTCGGCGGCGATGCCCACCTTGCGCAGTTCGGAGACCTTCGCGAACAGCACCCGGCGTGCCTCCTCGCCGAGCGGGACCGCGAACACGCTGGTGCTCGACGGGAGCTGGAGCTCGACTCCCTCCGCCTCCAGGGCCAGGACCGTACGGTCCACGCCCAGCGCCCAGCCCACCGACGGCAGCGCGGGGCCGCCGATCATCTCGGACAGTCCGTCGTACCGGCCGCCGCCGCCCACCGCGGACTGGGAACCGAGCCCGTCGTGCACGAACTCGAAGGTGGTGCGGGTGTAGTAGTCGAGTCCGCGGACCAGCTTGGCGTCGTCCTCGAAGGCGACCCCCTGGGCCTCCAGCAGCGCCCGCACTTCCTCGTGGTACGCCTTGCACCCGTCGCACAGGTAGTCGCGCAGCAGCGGGACGCCCGTCAGCTGCTTCTGCACCGACTCCCGCTTGTCGTCCAGGACGCGCAGGGGGTTGATCTCGATCCGGGCGCGGGTGTCCTCGTCCAGGTCCAGGCCGCGCAGGAAGTCCTGGAGGGCGGCCCGGTAGACCGGACGGCACTCCTTGTCGCCCAGGCTGTTGAGCAGGATGCGGAAGTTGCTCAGGCCCAGCGAACGGTAGGCCTGGTCGGCCAGGATGATCAGCTCGGCGTCGAGCGCCGGGTCCTCCGCCCCGATCGCCTCCGCGCCGACCTGCGAGAAGTGGCGGTACCGGCCCTTCTGGGGGCGCTCGTAGCGGTAGTAGGAACCGGAGTACCACAGCTTGACCGGCAGGTTGCCGGCCTTGTGGAGGTTGGCCTCCAGGGCGGCGCGGAGCACGGAGGCGGTGCCCTCGGGGCGCAGGGCGAGCTTGTCGCCGCCCTTGGTCTCGAAGGCGTACATCTCCTTGGTCACGATGTCGGTGGACTCGCCGACGCCGCGCGCGAACAGCTCCACGTTCTCGAAGCCGGGGGTCTCGATGTAGCCGTAGCCGGAGTTGCGCAGCGGGGCGGCGATCGCCTCGCGGACCGCCAGGTACTTCGCGGAGTCCGGCGGGATCAGGTCGTACGTGCCCTTGGGGGCCTTGAAGGTGCTCACGGAAGGTCTCTCGTCACATTCCTCGTCGGGGAGCGTCGTCCAGGTCCGCTCCCGGGCCGGCGGCCACCTGCCGCAGATAGGGATTGGTGGCGCGCTCCCGGCCGATGGTCGTCTGGGGGCCGTGGCCGGACAGCACCACGGTCGAGTCGTCGAGCGGCAGGCACACGCGGGCCAGCGAGTCGAGCATCTCGGCCGTGTCACCGCCTGGCAGGTCGGTGCGTCCGATGGAGCCGGCGAACAGCAGATCCCCGGAGAAGAAGACCGGCGGGATGTCCGCGGCCCCGGGCATCCGGAAGGTCACCGACCCCTTGGTATGGCCGGGCGCGTGCGCGACGGAGAACTCCAGGCCGGCCAGCTTCAGTTCGGCGCCGTCGGCCAGCTCCTGGACGTCGTCCGGCTCCCCCACGGTCAGCTCGCCCATCAGCGGCATGCCGATGGAACGGCCGAGCGCCTTCTCGGGGTCGCTCATCATGTACCGGTCGGCCGGGTGGATCCAGGCCGGTACGTCGTGCGCGCCGCACACCGGAACGACCGAGGCCACGTGGTCGATGTGGCCGTGGGTGAGGACGACGGCGACGGGCTTGAGCCGATGCTTCTTCAGCGCTTCCTCGACACCTTGGGCGGCCTGGTGGCCGGGGTCGATGATCACGCACTCCTCACCGGCGGCGGGGGCGACGAGGTAGCAGTTCGTCCCCCAGGCCCCGGCGGGGAACCCGGCAATGAGCACGATCGTCCTTCGTTGTGTCGATTACGGGCGGCTAAAGCTGTTGTCAGAGCCTACCGGCGCTGCCGGATCCTCAGCTAACCCATATACGGTACGGGCACACGCGGGTGGCCGCCTCGGGCGACGCACCCGTACCGGTGGACACACGAGACGCATGAGGAGAGAACGCGGTGGTCAGCCAGGAGCAGCGGCGGCGTCAGCTCGCCCGGGAGAAGTTCTTGCGGCAGCAGCAGCGGCGCACCGCCGCACGGCGCAAGGCACGCGTACGCACCTCCGTGATCGCGTCGGTGCTGGGCGTGGTCCTGATCGGCAGTGTCGCGCTGTACACGACCGGGGTGCTGAAGAACGGCAACGACGACAAGGCCAACGCGAGCGCCGAGGTCACCCCCAGCGCCTCGGCCACCAGCAAGGCGCCGGACCCGTGCGCGAAGCCGGCGGCGGGCTCGGTGAAGAAGCTGAGTTGGGCCAAGGAACCGGCGATGGCCATCGACAAGTCGGCGAAGTACACGATGACGCTCGACACCACGTGCGGCGCGATTGATCTGGACCTGAAGGCCTCCGCGGCGCCGCACACCGTGAACTCCTTCGACTTCCTGGTCGGCAAGGGCTTCCTCGACCACACCAAGTGCCACCGGCTCACCGCGGAGGGCATCTACGTCCTGCAGTGCGGCGACCCGGAGGGTACGGGCCGGGGCGGTCCCGGGTACACGATTCCCGACGAGAACCTCAAGGAGAAAAGCCTGAAGGGCGGCGTCTATCCGGCGGGCACCGTGGCGATGGCGAACACGTCGCAGCCGAACAGCGGCGGCAGCCAGTTCTTCCTGGTGTACCAGGACAGCCCTCTTCCGCCCAGCTACACCCCGTTCGGCACCATCTCCGCATCGGGTATGAAGGTGCTGAAGAAGATCTCGGACGCCGGCGCCCAGCCCGCCGATCCGCAGACGGGCAACACCGCCCCGAACGCGACCGTGGTGATCAACAAGGCGACGGTGACGAAGTCCTGACGGCAGCGACGACCGGCTGGGAAATTTCGGTCGCGCTGGATGCGGACAGGCCACCCGCCGGTCGCCTATGTTGGCGGTGACGAAACTGTGGACGATGCCCGGGGGAGCTTCGAGGCCCTCCGCAGGCATCATGTGGAGGAGGCGCTGTGAGCAGCGACCCGTGGGGCCGCGTCGACGAGACGGGGACCGTGTACGTGCGTACGGCCGATGGCGAGCAGGTCGTCGGTTCCTGGCAGGCCGGCTCCCCTGAGGAGGCGCTGGCCTACTTCGAGCGCAAGTACGAGGGCCTGGTTGTCGAGATCGGCCTCCTCGAGAAGCGAGTGCAGACCACCGACCTGTCGGCGAAGGACGCCCAGGCCGCCGTCGGCCATCTGCGGGAGCAGGTCGACGCGCACCACGCGGTGGGCGACCTGGCCGCGCTGCGTGTCCGCCTGGACAAGCTGGTCGAGACGGTCGAGGCACGCCGTGAGGAGCGCAAGGCTCAGCGCGCCCGGCAGGCGGACGATGCCCGGCACGCCAAGGAGGCGCTGGTCACGGAGGCCGAGGAGCTGGCCCGTTCCGATCAGTGGCGGGCGGCCGGGGAGCGGCTGCGCGCGCTGGTGGACACCTGGAAGGGGCTGCCGCGCCTGGACCGCAAGTCCGACGACGAGCTGTGGCACCGCTTCTCGCACGCCCGGTCGGCGTTCTCCAAGCGGCGCAAGGCGCACTTCGCGCAGCTGGACGCGCAGCGCGAGGACGCACGCAAGGCCAAGGAGCGGCTGGTCGCCGAGGCGGAGGCGCTGTCGGGCTCGACGGACTGGGGCCTCACCTCGGCCCGCTACCGCGAGCTGATGACGGAGTGGAAGGCCGCCGGCCGTGCCCAGCGCGAGCACGAGGACGATCTGTGGAACCGCTTCCGCGGTGCCCAGGACGTCTTCTTCGCCGCCCGCGGCTCGGTGTTCGCCGAGCGGGACGCCGAGCAGGCGGAGAACCTGAAGCTGAAGGAGGAGCTGGCCGGCGAGGCCGAGAAGCTCCTGCCGATCACGGACCTGAAGGCCGCTCGCGCCGCCTTCCGCTCGATCAACGAGCGCTGGGAGACCATCGGCCATGTGCCGCGCGACGCCCGTCCGCGGGTGGAGGGCAGGATGCACACGGTCGACCGGGCCATCCAGGAGGCCGAGGAGGCCGAGTGGCGCCGGACGAACCCGGAGGCGCGGGCCCGTGCCGAGGGCCTGACCGGCCAGCTCCAGGCCGCCGTGGACAAGCTGAGGGGGCAGATCGAGCAGGCCCGCGCCCAGGGCAACACGTCCAGGGCCGACAAGCTCGAGAAGGAGCTGGAAGGCCGCCAGGCGCTCCTGGACCAGGCCCTGAAGGGCCTCCAGGAGTTCGGCGGCTGATCCGGTCCGCCCGGATCCGGCGACGCTTCCACTGACGGCTGAGGGCCCCCGTAGCGCCTACGGGGGCCCTCAGCCGTTGTCCGGACTTTTCTTTGCCTGTACGTGTCCGGCGGTGGCTACGCCCGGCTGCGCGCCGACGTGACCCGGTAGACGTCGTAGACGCCCTCCACGCCCCGTACGGCCTTCAGGACGTGCCCCAGGTGCTTGGGATCGCCCATCTCGAAGGTGAAGCGGGAGGTGGCGACGCGGTCGCGGGAGGTCTGGACGGCCGCGGAGAGGATGTTGACGTGCTGGTCGGACAGGACGCGAGTGACGTCCGAGAGCAGACGGGAGCGGTCCAGGGCCTCGACCTGGATGGCGACCAGGAAGACCGAGGACTGGGTGGGCGCCCACTCGACGTCGAGGATCCGCTCCGGCTCACGCGAGAGTGAGTCCACGTTGACGCAGTCACTGCGGTGGACCGATACACCACTGCCCCGCGTGACGAAGCCGATGATCGGGTCGCCTGGGACCGGAGTGCAGCAGCGGGCCAGCTTTACCCACACGTCGTCGACGCCCTTGACGACGACACCGGGGTCGGCGCTGGAGCGGCGCTTGCGGGAGCGCCCGCGCGAGGGCGGCACGCTCTCGTCGATCTCCTCGGTGGCCGCCTCCTCGCCGCCGAGCGCCTGCACCAGTTTCTGCACGATGTTCGGCGCGGAGACGTGGCCCTCGCCGATCGCCGCGTACAGCGCGGAGATGTCCGAGTAGCGCATCTCGTGCGCGAGGGTGACCAGTGAGTCGCCGGTCAGGATGCGCTGGATCGGCAGGTTCTGCTTGCGCATCGCGCGGACGATGGCGTCCTTGCCCTGCTCGATCGCCTCGTCCCGGCGCTCCTTGGAGAACCAGGCCCGGATCTTGTTGCGGGCCCGCGGGGACTTGACGAAGCCGAGCCAGTCGCGGGAGGGGCCGGCGCCGGCCGCCTTGGAGGTGAAGACCTCCACCAGGTCGCCGTTGTCCAGGGTCGACTCCAGCGGGACGAGCCGGCCGTTGACGCGTGCTCCGATGGTGCGGTGGCCGACCTCGGTGTGGACGGCGTACGCGAAGTCCACCGGGGTGGCGCCGGCCGGGAGCGCTATGACGTCGCCCTTGGGCGTGAAGACGAAGACCTCGTTGCGGGACAGGTCGAAGCGCAGCGACTCCAGGAACTCGCCGGGGTCCTCGGTCTCCTTCTGCCAGTCCAGCAACTGCCGCAGCCACGCCATGTCGTTGATGGCGCCCGCGTCCTTGCCGGCCTTGCCGGCGGGCTTCGGCGCGTCGGTACGGACCTTGGAGGCGCCGGCGACGGCCTCCTGCTTGTACTTCCAGTGCGCGGCGATGCCGTACTCGGCGCGGCGGTGCATGTCGAAGGTGCGGATCTGCAGCTCGACCGGCTTGCCGTTGGGGCCGATGACCGTCGTGTGCAGCGACTGGTACATGTTGAACTTGGGCATCGCGATGTAGTCCTTGAACCGGCCGGGGACCGGGTTCCATCGCGCGTGCACGGTGCCGAGGGCGGCGTAGCAGTCGCGGACCGTGTCGACCAGGACACGGATGCCGACCAGGTCGTAGATCTCCGCGAAGTCACGGCCGCGGACGATCATCTTCTGGTAGACGCTGTAGTAGTGCTTGGGTCGGCCGGTGACGGTGGCCTTGATGCGCGCGGCGCGCAGGTCGGCCTGGACCTCGTCGGTCACGATGGCCAGGTACTCGTCGCGCTTGGGGGCGCGCTCGGCGACGAGGCGGACGATCTCGTCGTACATCTTGGGGTAGAGGATCGCGAAGGCGAGGTCCTCCAGCTCCCACTTGATGGTGTTCATGCCCAGCCGGTGGGCGAGCGGGGCGTAGATCTCGAGCGTCTCGCGGGCCTTCTTCTCCTGCTTCTCGCGCTTGAGGTAGCGCATGGTGCGCATGTTGTGCAGGCGGTCGGCGAGCTTGATGACCAGGACGCGGGGGTCCTTGGCCATGGCGACGACCATCTTGCGCACGGTCTCCGCCTGCGCGGCCTCGCCGAACTTGACCTTGTCCAGCTTGGTGACGCCGTCGACGAGCAGGGCGACGGTGTCGCCGAAGTCGCGGCGCAGCTGGTCCAGGCCGTACTCGGTGTCCTCGACGGTGTCGTGCAGCAGCCCCGCCATCAGCGTGGCCGGGTCCATGCCGAGTTCGGCGAGGATGGTCGTCACGGCGAGCGGGTGCGTGATGTACGGGTCGCCGCTCTTGCGCTTCTGGCCGCGGTGCCACCGCTCGGCGACCTGGTAGGCGCGCTCGATCTGGCGCAGGGTCGAGTTCTCGATCTTCGGATCGTTGCTGCGCACTATCCGCAGCAGCGGCTCCAGCACCGGGTTGTACGGGTTGGCGCGCTGCACGCCGAGACGGGCGAGGCGGGCGCGGACGCGGTTGGAGGAGCCGGAACGGCCGGGTTGGCCGACGGAGGGTCGCACGACAGGGGGCGGCGCGGGACGCTCGGACGGCGCCGGCTTGGGACGCGCGGCCTCGGTCGACTTGCCGACGGGGGCCGACTGGGCGTGCTCGGCCGTCCCACGCGTGTCGCTCTTCGCGTGCGGCGCGGGCTTCGCCGCGGGCGCCGAGGCGGACTCGGGCTTTGCGGCGGTCAGTGGCTGGGCCTCGTCTGGCAAGAGGACTCCTCGTGCGCGATCCGGGTCCCCCGGTCAGGCTCCGGAGCCCCCATGGTAGCGATCCAGAGCTCCAGGATCCCCTTCAGCCCGATCGAAGGACCGTTTACGGGACAAACACACAAGACGGACACGGGATTCCGGTACCCACATTTCAAGCCCCCGCACGGCGGGAGGCCGCCCGTGCACGGCGGGCGCGAAACCCCCGCCGTCGCCTGGACAGAGCCCCAGGACGGGGCCTCTCCCCCACCGAGACGGTCAGGTGGCCGGTGCAGCCCGAAGGGCGCAGGGGGCAAAGCCTCTGCCGGGGCCGGGGCGTGCGGGCGGGCAGGCAGGCAGGCAGGCAGGCAACCGGTAATCCGAAGGGCACAGGGTGACGAGACGGCTGGTCGGCCGGTAGCCGGGGTGCAGGGGGCGGAGCCCCCGCCGGGGTCTGGGGCGAAGCCCCAGGGGGACGCTCCCCACCCACCGAGACGGGCGGGCGGGTGGGAAACCAGGGGTGCAGGGGGCAAAGCCCCCGCCGGGGTCTGGGGCGGAGCCCCAGGGACGGGACCCTCCCCACCCACCGAGACGGGTGGGTGGGCAAAGCCGGGGTGCAGCCCCCCGAAAAAAGGAGGCCTGGGGCTGCTGCCCCAGGCCCACCTTGGTCAGAGGCGGAGGAGCGCCTCCAGCGGCGCCCCCGACAGCGCCGGCTCCAACCGCGTCCGCCCACCGAGAAACCCGAGTTCCATCAGTACCGCCACACCGGCGACCTCGGCCCCCGCCCGCCGGATGAGCTGGATGGACGCCTCCGCGGTACCACCCGTCGCGAGCACGTCGTCGACGACCAGAACACGGTCCCCCGCGCTCAGATCCTCCGCGTGGACCTCGATCTCCGCCGAGCCGTACTCCAGGTCGTACGCCTGGCTGAGGGTCGCTCCGGGGAGCTTGCCCGCCTTGCGCACGGGGATGAAGCCGAGGCCCGCGCGGAGCGCGACCGGGGCGCCGAGGATGAAGCCGCGGGCCTCCAGGCCGACGACCTTCGTCGCCCCTTCCCGTGTGCCGACCTCCGCCAGCGCGTCCGTGAGGACGGTGAACGCCGCCGGATCCGCCAGGAGCGGGGTGATGTCCTTGAACATCACCCCCGGCGACGGATAGTCGGCCACATCACGGATGCGGCTGAGCAGCAGCTCCTGGACGTCGGTCATCGTCGCTTCCCCGAGGGTCGGCCGCGGCCCCGGCCGCGGGAGGCGGGCTGGTTGCGCGGGCCCACCACGGCGGGTGTGGCGTCCTCCGGGTCCTCCGTGTCGTCATCGGCGGTGACCCCGGCGGATTCCGCCTCCAGGGGCTCGCCCTGCGCCGCCGCCTGCGCCCGCTTGGCGAGCACGCGCTTCTTGAGGGCCTTCATCTGCGGCTCGAGCTCCTTGAGATCGGCGACGAGCGGCGTGGCGATGAAGATCGAGGAGTACGCACCGGCCGCGAGACCGACGAACAGCGACAGCGAGATGTCGTTCAGCATGCCCGCGCCGAGCACACCGCCGCCGATGAACAGCAGGCCCGCCACCGGCAGCAGCGCCACCACGGTGGTGTTGATGGAACGGATCAGCGTGCCGTTGATCGAGCGGTTCGCGATCTCGCTGTACGTCCAGCGGGTCTGCCGGGTGATGTCCTTCGTCTGCTCCTTGAGGCTGTCGAAGACGACGACCGTGTCGTAGAGCGAGTAACCGAGGATCGTCAGCAGACCGATCACCGTGCCCGGCGTGACCTCGAAGCCGACGAGGGCGTAGACGCCGGTGGTGATCGTCAGGTCGTGGATCAGCGCGACGAGCGCGGCCAGCGCCATACGCCACTCGAACGCGATCGCCAGGTAGATCACGACCAGGACCATGAAGATCCCCAGGCCCTGCCAGGCCTTGTTGGCGATCTGCTCACCCCAGCTGGGACCGACCAGGTCGGCGTTGATGTGCTCCGGATTGACCTTCAGGTCCTTGGCCAGAGATTCCTTGATCTGGTCGGACTTGCCGGTCTCGATGCCGGCGATCTGGATGCGCAGGGTGCCGTCACCGAGCTTCTGCACGATCGTCTCCGCGCCGGAGGCGGCGTCGTGGGCGTAGCTCTCCGCCTGGGCCACCGACGCGCTCATGTGCTTCGGCGTGGTGAAGACCGCTCCGCCCTGGAACTCGATGCCCATGTTCAGGCCACGCACCGCCAGGCCCAGGATGGCCGTGATGGTGATCAGGATGGAGATGCCGTACCAGATCTTGCGGTTCTTGATGAAGTCGTAGCCGACCTCGCCGTGGTGCAGTCGGGCGCCGAGGTTGCCGAGTTTGGACACCTCACGCCTCCTTCGTCTCGATGGGGGCGGAGGGACGGCGGGTGCGGCGCAGCGGAGGCTTGGCGCCCAGGCGCTCGGGATCCAGTCCCGACCAGCTGTGGCCACTCGCGAAGAACTTCCGACGGGCGAGAATCGTCATCAGCGGCTTGGTGAACAGGAAGATGACCACGACGTCGAGCAGGGTGGTCAGGCCGAGCGTGAAGGCGAAGCCCTGGACCTTGCCGACGGTGACGATGAAGAGCACCGCGGCGGCCAGGAACGACACGAAGTCGGAGACCAGGACGGTGCGTCGGGCCCGCGGCCAGCCGCGCTCGACGGCGGGGCGCAGCGAGCGGCCCTCTCGGATCTCGTCCCTTATGCGTTCGAAGAACACGATGAACGAGTCCGCTGTGATGCCGATGGCGACGATCGCGCCGCACACGGCCGGCAGGTTCAGCGCGAAGCCGATGGTCGGGCCGAGCAGCGACATGAGGGTGTACGTCAGCATCGCGGAGACCATCAGCGAAGTGATGGCGATCATCGCCAGGCCGCGGTAGTAGACCACCAGGTAGATCACGACCAGGGCCAGGCCGATGGCGCCCGCGATCAGACCGGCGTGCAGCTGCTCGCCGCCGAGCGCGGCGGTCACGGTGGTGACGCTGTCCTCCTTGAAGGTCAGCGGCAGAGAGCCGTAGGACAGCATGTTGGCGAGGCTCTGAGCGGACTGCTGGTCGAAACTGCCCGAGATCTGGGCGTTGCCACCGGTGATGGCGCTGCGCACGTACGGGTCCGAGACCACGTCGCCGTCCAGGACGATGGCGAACTGGTTCTGCGGGGACTGGTTCTGAGCCAGCCTGCCGGTGATGTCCGCAAACTTCTTGCCGCCCTTGCTCGTGAAGTCGAGCTGGACGATCCAGCCGGAGGCACCCTGCGTGTCGAAGACCGCCTGCGCCTTGTCGACGTCGGTGCCGTCCACCTCGGCGGGGCCGAGCAGGTACTTCTGCCACTGGCCCTGCGAGTTCTGGCCGCAGGCGACGGTCGACTCGGTGGGCAGCACGCCCTTGCCGGCGGTGGCGCGCACGTCCTGCTTGCTGCAGTCCAGGGCGGCGTACTGGGCCTGGAGCTTGCTGTTCGCGTCACCGGAGCCGCCGCTCGGGGACGGGGCGGCGCTGGCGGGGGCCGACGGGCTCGCCGAGGCCTTCGGGCTGGCCGGGGAGCCGCTCGCGGACGGGGTGGCGTCCGCCTTGAGGGCGTCGGTGACCGGGCGGCCCTGCTTGGTCTCGCTCGCCGAGGGAGTCGGGGAACCGGAGGGCGTCGCCTTGCCGGTGGACTTGTCGGTCGCCTTGTGAGAGGTGCTGGGCGACGGCTCGGCCGGGGTGGCGCCGCTGATGTCGGTGGCGAGGACCGGACGGAAGTACAGCTTCGCGGTGGTACCGACCTGGTCCCGGGCCTGCTTGGAGTTGGTGCCCTTGGGGATGTTGACAATAATGTTGTCATTCCCCTGGGTCTGGACCTCGGCCTCCGATACACCGAGACCATTGACACGGCGTTCCATGATGTTGACGGCCGTGTCCATGTTGGCCTTGTTGATCGCGGATTCCTGACCGCGCTCCGGTACCGCCCGCAACGTGATGCTCGTACCGCCGGCCAGGTCGATGCCCAGGCGCGGAGCGGTGTTGCCGGTGACGAACATGCCTCCGGTGAGCGCCACGATGGCGAACAGAATGAGGGCCAGCGAGCGCCCCGGCTTGCTCTGGGCGCTCGCACTGCGTCCCTTTTTGGATACAGCCACCTTTTAGCTACTCCCTCTCGGGCCGTCCCGCGCCGGGTCAGCTCGGCGACGGCCATCACATGGTGTCGGAATCCCGCACGAAGTGAACGCATCCCAGGGCGCGCGCAGGTCGTGCCGCGCGCCCTGGGTGGTGACTACTTCGCCTCGGAGTCGCCGTCGGTCTTCTTCGGCTCGTCCTCCGCCTTCGCCTCGGCCGCGTCGGCCGGCTCCTCGGCCGCGTCCTTCTTGCCGAGGTCGATGGGCTTGTCGTCGGAGGCGCCGTCGGTGTCGGCGGGCTCGTCGGTACCGGTGAGGGAGGAGGCGTCGTCGGGGACGAGGTCGGCGTCGGACTTCAGGTCGTGCTCGATGCCGTGGACGATGCGGTTGTACTCGTCGTCGCTCAGGACGGTCGCGATCGCGTTCTTGGCGAACAGCAGCTCAACGCCCGGGCCCGCGTCGAGGAGGACCGTGTCGTCGTTGACCTCCTTGACCGTGGCGTACATGCCCCCGATGGTGCGGACACCACTACCGGGCTGCATCTGGTCGCGCATGTCCGCGGCCTGCTGCTGCTTCTTCTTGGCCGACCGGGTCATCAGGAACATGGCCCCGATGAGCACGATGAACGGGAGGAGGGTCACGAGACTCACGGGTCGGAACTTCCTTCACACGACCGCGATGGGGAGCGGCCTGATTGGTTGGGGGTATGTGTACTGCCTACAAAGGCGGCATCGGCGGAGTCTAGGCGAGTCCGCATGCAAGGAACAACGCTCAGCATGACACCTGGGTTCCTCCTCGGGCCAATACCCCAGCCGTCACGCCCCGAACAGGCCCTGTTGTCCGTTTCCCGCAGCTGACGAGCCGGGCGGGGTGAGGCCGAGGTGCGCCCAGGCGGCGGGGGTGGCGACACGGCCGCGCGGAGTGCGGGCGAGCAGGCCCTCACGGACGAGGAACGGCTCGGCGACCTCCTCGACGGTCTCGCGCTCCTCCCCCACGGCGACCGCGAGCGTCGACAGGCCGACCGGACCGCCGCCGAAGAGCTTCAGCAGAGCCTCGAGGACCGCCCGGTCGAGCCGGTCGAGGCCGCGGGCGTCGACCTCGTAGACCGCCAGGGCCGCGGCGGCGATCTCGCGCGTGACGGTCCCGTCGGCCTTGACCTGCGCGTAGTCGCGGACGCGGCGCAGCAGGCGGTTGGCGATGCGCGGGGTGCCCCGGGAGCGGCCGGCGATCTCGGCGGCCCCGTCGGTGTCGATCCGGACGTCGAGGAGGCTCGCCGAGCGGTGGACGACGCGCTCCAGCTCCGCGGGCCCGTAGAACTCCATGTGCGCGGTGAAGCCGAAGCGGTCGCGCAGCGGGGGCGGCAGCAGGCCCGCGCGTGTCGTGGCGCCCACGAGGGTGAACGGGGGCAGTTCGAGCGGAATGGCGGTGGCGCCGGGGCCCTTGCCGACGATCACGTCGACCCGGAAGTCCTCCATCGCCATGTAGAGCATCTCCTCGGCGGGCCTCGACATGCGGTGGATCTCGTCGAGGAAGAGCACCTCGCCCTCCTGGAGGGAGGACAGGATGGCCGCGAGGTCGCCGGCGTGCTGGATGGCGGGACCCGAGGTGATGCGGATGGGGGCGCCCATCTCCGCCGCGATGATCATGGACAGGGTGGTCTTGCCCAGGCCGGGGGCTCCGGACAGCAGCACGTGGTCGGCGGTGGCGCCGCGCGCCCGGGCGGCGCGCAGCACGAGGTCGAGCTGTTCGCGGACCTTCTCCTGGCCGATGAACTCGTCCAGGTCCTTGGGGCGCAGGGCGGCCTCGACGGCCTGGTCCTCACCGTCGGCGGCGGAACCCACCAGCCGGTCCGCCCCGGGGCCGACGCGCTCCTCGGCGGCGGGCGTGTCGGTCGTGTCGTCCCAGTTCACTCACGTACTCCTGGCTCAGCGGGCTCGGTTCAGGGTCTGCAGGGCCGCCTTGAGCAACCGGCCCACCTGGGGCGTGCCCCCGGCGGCCTCGGCCTGGGGTGCCACGGCGGTCACCGCCTCGTCGGCCTCGCGGGTGGCGTATCCGAGGCCGATCAGCGCCGCGTGCAGCTGGTCGCGCCAGCCCTGGGTGACCGGCGCGCCGACGACGGGTGCGCCGACGGGCTCGCCGAGCCGGTCCTTGAGCTCCAGCAGAAGCTTCTGGGCACCCTTCTTGCCGATGCCCGGGACGGCGGTGAGGGCCTTCTCGTCTCCGGTGGCGACGGCCCGGCGCAGGGCGTCGGGCGTGTGCACGGCCAGCATCGCCTGGGCGAGCCGCGGTCCCACCCCGCTGGCGGTCTGCAGCAGCTCGAAGACCTGGCGCTCGTCGTCGTCCGCGAAGCCGTACAGGGTCAGCGAGTCCTCGCGTACGACGAGGGAGGTGGCGAGCCTGGCCGGCCGGCCGAGGCGGAGCGTGGACAGCGTGTTCGGGGTGCACTGCACGGCCATGCCGACACCGCCGACCTCGACCACCGCGGCGTCGGGGGCGAGGGCTGCGACCGTGCCGCTGACGAAGGCGATCATGCCGTACGGCCTTTCGTTGTCGAGGGTTGTCCGGCCGCGTGCGCGGCGACGGCCTGCTGGAGCCGGTTCTGGGCGGGGGCTCGCCAGATGTGGCAGATGGCCAGGGCGAGGGCGTCGGCGGCGTCGGCCGGCCTGGGAGGCGCGGCGAGCCGCAGCAGCCGGGTGACCATGGCGCCGACCTGCGCCTTGTCGGCACGGCCGCTGCCGGTGACGGCGGCCTTGACCTCGCTGGGGGTGTGCAGGGCGACCGGGATGCCGCGGCGGGCCGCGCAGAGCATCGCCACGGCGCTGGCCTGGGCGGTGCCCATCACCGTGCGCACGTTGTGCTGGCTGAACACGCGTTCCACCGCCACGTATTCGGGGCGGTGCTCTTCCAGCCACCGCTCTATCCCCCGCTCGACGGCGACCAGGCGGTGGCTGAGGTCGGCGTCCGCGGGGGTGCGGACGACGCCGACGCCGAGCATGGTCAGCGGCCGGCCCGCGACTCCCTCGACGACACCGACGCCGCAACGGGTCAGTCCGGGGTCGACTCCCAGCACGCGCACGCGTGTCCCCTCCCCTCGTGACATGGTCGCGGTCCGTGGTGGTGATCTTTGCCTGACGCCAGGCTATCCGCTGCCACCGACAACGACGGCGGGCCGGCGGGAATGTCCCACCGGCCCGTACAAGCCCAGGCGATCCGCGGCGGCGGTTACGCCTCGACCTTCTCCATGATCTCGTCGCTGACGTCGAAGTTGGCGAAGACGTTCTGCACGTCGTCGCTGTCCTCGAGCGCGTCGATCAGCTTGAAGATCTTCTTGGCGCCCTCCTCGTCCAGCTCCACCTGCATGGTGGGGACGAAGTTGGCCTCGGCGGAGTCGTAGTCGATGCCGGCCTCCTGGAGGGCGGTGCGGACCGCCACCAGGTCGGTGGCCTCGCTGAGCACCTCGAAGGACTCGCCGAGGTCGTTGACCTCCTCGGCGCCCGCGTCCAGGACGGCCGTCAGGACGTCGTCCTCCGACAATTCGTCCTTGGGGACGATCACGACGCCCTTGCGGTTGAAGAGGTACGACACCGAGCCCGGGTCGGCCATGGAGCCGCCGTTGCGGGTCATGGCGACGCGGACGTCGGAGGCGGCGCGGTTGCGGTTGTCGGTGAGGCACTCGATGAGCACCGCGACACCGTTCGGACCGTAACCCTCGTACATGATCGTCTCGTAGTCGGCGCCGCCGGCCTCGAGACCACCGCCGCGCTTGATGGCCGAGTCGATGTTCTTGTTCGGCACCGACTGCTTCTTGGCCTTCTGCACGGCGTCGTAGAGCGTCGGGTTGCCGTCCAGGTCGACGCCGCCCATGCGAGCCGCGACCTCGATGTTCTTGATCAGCTTCGCGAAGAGCTTGCCGCGCTTGGCATCGATGACGGCCTTCTTGTGCTTCGTCGTGGCCCATTTAGAGTGGCCGGACATCTGCCTGTCTCCTTCGCGTAACCCGTCTGCGTACGAACGCAGGAATCCTACAAGGACTCCGGTGTCCGGTTCGCGCGCACCATGTCGACGAACAGGGCGTGCACGCGGTGGTCGCCGGTCAGCTCCGGGTGGAACGACGTGGCCAGCGCGTTGCCCTGGCGGACCGCGACGATGTGACCCTCGTGCTCGGCGAGCACCTCGGCCCCGGCGCCGACGGACTCGACCCAGGGGGCGCGGATGAAGACGCCCTCCACAGGATCTCCCAGAACGCCCTTGACGTCGACGGCTGCCTCGAAGGACTCGTTCTGCCGTCCGAAGGCGTTGCGGCGCACGATCATGTCGATCCCGCCGATGGTCTCCTGGCCCGAACGCGGGTCGAGGATCTTGTCGGCGAGCATGATCATGCCGGCGCAGGTGCCGTAGACGGGCAGGCCGTCCCGCACGCGCGCGCGAAGGGGGTCCATCACACCGAAGAGGACGGCCAGCTTGGAGATGGTGGTGGACTCGCCGCCGGGGAGGACGAGGCCGTCGACCTCGGCGAGCTCTTCGGGGCGCCGCACCGGCCTGGCCACGGCGTCCGCCGCGGCCAGGGCGATGAGGTGCTCCCGTACGTCGCCCTGGAGGGCCAGGACGCCTATGACGGGTGAGTCGGTCATGTACGTGGGGTTCTCTCTGCGTGCGGTCCCTCGGAACCCGCTCACCAGCCGCGGTTGGCGTAGCGCTCGGCCTCGGGGAGGGTGTCGCAGTTGATGCCGACCATGGCCTCGCCGAGGTTGCGGGACGCGTCCGCGATGATCTTCGGGTCGTCGTAGAAGGTGGTGGCCTTCACGATGGCGGCGGCGCGCTTGGCCGGGTCGCCGGACTTGAAGATGCCGGAGCCGACGAAGACACCCTCGGCGCCGAGCTGGCGCATCAGCGCGGCGTCGGCGGGGGTGGCCACACCGCCGGCGGAGAACAGCACGACCGGGAGCTTGCCCAGCTCGGCGACCTCCTTGACCAGCTCGTACGGGGCGCGCAGCTCCTTGGCGGCGGCGTACAGCTCGTGGTTGTCGTAGCCGCGCAGGCGGGCGATCTCGTTCTTGATCTGGCGCAGGTGGCGGACGGCCTCGACGACGTTGCCGGTGCCGGCCTCGCCCTTGGAGCGGATCATCGCGGCGCCCTCGGCGATCCGGCGCAGGGCCTCGCCGAGGTTGGTGGCGCCGCATACGAAGGGGGTGGTGAAGGCCCACTTGTCGGAGTGGTTGACCTCGTCGGCCGGGGTGAGGACCTCGGACTCGTCGATGTAGTCGACGCCGAGCGACTGAAGGACCTGGGCCTCGACGAAGTGGCCGATGCGGGACTTGGCCATGACCGGGATGGAGACGGCGTCGATGATGCCCTCGATCATGTCCGGGTCGGACATGCGGGCCACGCCGCCGTCCTTGCGGATGTCGGCGGGGACACGCTCCAGGGCCATGACCGCGACGGCGCCCGCGTCCTCGGCGATCTTCGCCTGCTCCGGCGTGACGACGTCCATGATCACGCCGCCCTTGAGCTGCTCGGCCATGCCGCGCTTCACACGGGCGGTACCGGTCTCGGGGGTCTGGGCGGAGTCGGAAATCGTGGTGGACACGGGTGACCTCACTTGGTGAGAAGAGGGTGTAGTGCGCCACCGAGGAAACGGGATTGGACCAGTCCAGAGCAAGGGCCAATGGGAACCCGGTGGATCCTTTTCGCCCGGCACCGCCCGAAAGGGCGCCACCGGTTCCGGTCAGGCGGCCCGCTCCGCCAGGGCCGACGGCGGCTCGTCGTCCATCTCGAAGGCCAAGGGGAACGGGGCGTGTCCGGCCAGCCGGAACCACCGCACCTTGCGGTGTTCGCGCAGCCGGCGGGCGGCTCCCACGGCATCGTTGTGGAAGCGGCGGGCCATCGGCACCCTGCGCACGGCCTCGGTCAGCTCGTGCGCCGCCTCCTCTCCCCCGGGCGCCTCGCGCACCGCCTCGACCTGCTGGGCCTCGGCGAACACGGCCCGCAGCGCCTGGCTCAACTCGCTCTCCGCGACCTCCCGTTGCTCCTCCTCGGCCTGCCGCGCGGCGTGCGCGGACTCGTACAGCACGATGGAGGCGGCCGGGTCAAGCACGCCGGAGGTGGCCAGTTCCTGCGCCACCGAGGCCCGCCGCAGCAACTGCGCGTCCAGCGCGGCCCGCGCGGCGTCGATACGGGCGTGCAGCCGGTCCAGCCGCCCGGCCGTCCAGCTCAGATACAGCCCGACGGCCACGAGCGCGACGACAATCCAGATGAGCGTTACGGTCACGGGCGGCAAGGCTACCGGGACGCCCCGCGCGGATGGCCGGGGCCTTGCGTCCCGGACGAGTCGCCGAGGTCAGTCGCGGGCCAGGCCCAGGCGGGCCCGCAGCCCCGTGGCGCGTTCGTCGGCGGCCACCGCCGCGGCGCCGGCGGTGACCGTCTCGTAGACGGAGAGGATGTCGGCGCCGACGGTCGACCAGTCGAAGCGGCGCACATGGGTGCTGCCGCGTTCGCGCAGTTCGGCTCGGCGGGACGGGTCGGCCAGCAGCCGCACGGCGGCTTCGGCGAGGGCGTCGGCGTCCTCGTTGGCGAAGAGTTCACCGGCCTTGCCCTGGTCCAGGACCTGGGCGAAGGCGTCCAGGTCCGAGGCGAGGACCGGAGCTCCGGCCGACATGGCCTCGACCAGGATGATGCCGAAACTCTCCCCGCCGGTGTTCGGGGCCACGTACAGGTCGACGCTGCGCAGGAGACGCGCCTTGTCCTCGTCGCTGATCATGCCGAGGAACTCCACGCGCGAGCGCAGTTCCCTCGGCAGGTCCTCCACGGCCTGTTCCTCGTCCCCGCGGCCCGCGACCAGCAGTCGGGCCCCCGGGCGGGCGGCGAGGATCCCGGGCAGCGCCCTCATCAGCACGGGCAGGCCCTTGCGGGGCTCGTCGATGCGGCCGATGAAGCCGATCGTGTCCCCCTGCCACTCGGGCTTGGGCTCGGCCTGGGCGAAGAAGTCGACGTCGACGCCGTTGGGGATCACCACCGCGTCGCCGCCGAGGTGCTCGACGAGGGTGCGGCGGGCGTACTCGCTCACCGCGATCCGCGCGCTGATCTTCTCCAGGGCCGCCTGGAGGATGGCGTACGCGGCGATCATCGCCCGCGACCGGGGATTGGAGGTGTGGAAGGTGGCGACGATCGGGCCCTGGGCCGCCCAGCAGGTCAGCAGGCCCAGCGACGGCGAGGTCGGCTCGTGGATGTGGATCACGTCGAACCGGCCCTCGTGCAGCCAGCGCCGCACCCGGGCCGCCGACAGGAAGCCGAAGTTGAGCCGGGCCACCGAGCCGTTGTAGGGCACCGGGACCGCCCGGCCGGCCGAGACGACGTAGGGCGGCAGCGGGGTGTCGTCGTCCGCGGGGGCGAGGACGGACACCTCGTGGCCGAGGCCGATGAAGTACTCCGCCAGGTCCCGGATGTGGAACTGCACACCACCGGGCACGTCCCACGAGTAGGGGCAGACGATGCCGATCCTCACGCCGCAGCCTTCCCGGGATGCGCGGGATCCCGTCCGGGATCCAGGTCCGCGAGCCACAAGCGCTGAAGCATGTGCCAGTCCTCCGGATGCTCGGCGATCCCCGTGGCGAAGGCGTCGGCCAGCGCCTGTGTCATGACAGACGTCTTCTCGGCCCGAGTACCTGTCGCGGGGACGTCGACCGGAGGATGCACACGGCCCCGCATGACGGGCGAGTCGTCGTACCAGAGGGTGACGGGCAGCAGCAGGGCTCCCGTCTGCTGGGCGAGGAGGGCGGGACCGGCGGGCATCCGGGCCGTCTCGCCGAAGAACGTCACCTCCACCCCGGAGGCGGACAGGTCGCGGTCGGCGACCAGGCAGACCAGGCCGCCGTCGCGCAGCCGCCGGGCCAGCGTGCCGAACGCGGAGCCGCCGCTGTGCGGCAGGACCTCCATGCCGAGGCCCTCGCGGTAGGCGACGAACCGGTCGTAGAGCGTCTCCGGCTTCAGCCGCTCGGCGACCGTCGTGAACGGCGTCTTCAGCTCGGTGGTGACCCAGGCGCCGGCCAGGTCCCAGTTGGCCAGGTGGGGCAGGGCGAGGACGACGCCCTTGCCGGCCGCCAGGCCGTCGGTCAGGTGGTGCAGGTCCTTGGGGTCGAAGCCCGCCCTGATCCGCTCGGCATTCCAGGACGGCAGCCGGAAGGACTCCATCCAGTAGCGCAGGTACGAGCGCATCCCCGCGCGCGACAGTTCGGCGAGGCGCTCGGGGGTCGCGTCGGGCACCACGCGCGCGTAGTTGCCCTCCAGCCGCCGCACACCCTTGCCCCGCTGCCGCCAGGCCAGGTCGGCGACCGTGCGGCCGAGCCGTGCGGCGACCGGTTCGGGGAGCTTCTTGACGGTGCCCCAGCCGAGGCCGTACAGCCCGTCGCTGAGCCGCTCCTGGACGGTCATTTCGCCGCCTCGCTCCCCTGCTCCCGCCGGGCCGCCGCGGCCTCCGCCTCGGCGGACTCCCGGCGCACCGTGACGACCCGCTGGATCAGCGTGACCAGGCTGCCCGCGGCGACGATCCACAGGGCGATCGGCAGCAGGTACTGGATGCCCGGCACCCCGAACTTGTGCAGGCCCGCGAACCCGGCCGCGACCAGCGAGATCACCAGCCGCTCGGCACGCTCGACCAGCCCGTTGACGGCGACCGGCAGGCCGATCGACTCGCCCCGGGCCTTGGTGTACGACACCACCTGGCCGCTGGCCAGACAGAAGATCGACACCGCGCACAGCACGTTGTCGTTGCCATGACCCGCGTACCACAGGGCGAAACCGCCGAAGATCGCGCCGTCGGCGACCCGGTCGAGGGTGGAGTCCAGGAAAGCGCCCCAGCGGCTGGAGCGGCCGAGCTGGCGGGCCATGTTGCCGTCGACGAGGTCGGAGAACACGAACAGCGTGATCACGACCGTGCCCCAGAAGAACTCGCCCCGCGGGTAGAAGACCAGCGCGCCCGCGACCACTCCGGCGGTCCCGATGAGCGTGACCGTGTCCGGGCTCACGCCCCGGCGGATGAGAAACGCGGCGAACGGTGTGAGGACACGCGTGAAGAATGCACGCGCGTACTTGTTCAGCATGGCCTTCCCGAGGGTCGGTGTCGCCGGGCGGCCCCTGCTGGCCACCGGCTGGCCCATCGTAGTCACGCGCGCGCGTGCGCGGCGGCCAGGCGCCCGACCTCCGCGGGCACCGGCGGCCGGCCGTGCGCAAGCGCTGGTGGACGGCGGGATCGGGTCCTTCGTATGGACGCAGCGTGACGGGAGTGGAAAGCTCGAAGGACCGCGGGCGTCGCAGGAGCCGCCAGTGCACGCGGTGCCGCGTGTCCGCGCCCACAGTGACCTCACCCTCAACGGGAGGCAGGATCATGGGCGACAAGACGCAGACCCACCCCGGAGCCGCCGGCAGGGCAAGGGCGGCCGACCATCCCGCATCCGTACGCAATGTGGTGCTGGTCGGCCACTCCGGATCGGGCAAGACGACCCTGGTGGAGGCTCTCGCGCTGACCGCGGGAGCGGTGAACCGCGCCGGCCGCGTGGAGGACGGCGGCAGCATCTCGGACTACGACGAGATCGAGCACCGGCAGCAGCGCTCGGTGCAGCTCTCCCTGGTACCCGTCGAATGGGACGGCATCAAGATCAACGTGCTGGACACCCCCGGCTACGCCGACTTCGTCGGGGAGCTCAGGGCCGGTCTGCGCGCCGCGGACGCGGCCCTGTTCGTCGTCTCGGCCTCCGACGGCGTGGACGGCTCGACCCGCATGGTCTGGGAGGAGTGCGCGGCCGTCGGCATGCCCCGCGCCATCGTGATCACGCATCTGGAGGCCGCGCGCGCGGACTTCGAGGAGATGACACGGGTGTGCGCGGAGGCGTTCGGCGCGGACGACCCCGACGCCGTCCTGCCGCTCTACCTGCCGCTGCGCGGCCCGCAGGGACCCGACGGGCACGCGCCCGCGACCGGTCTGGTCGGACTGCTGACGCAGAAGCTGTTCGACTACTCCTCCGGCGAGCGCAAGGAGTCCGAACCGGGCGAGGACCAGCTGCCGCAGCTGGAGGAGGCCCGCAACCGGCTGATCGAGGGCATCATCGCCGAGAGCGAGGACGAGACCCTCATGGACCGCTACCTCGGCGGTGAACAGGTCGACGTCAAGACGCTCATCGAGGACCTGGAACGGGCCGTCGCGCGCGGGGCGTTCTTCCCCGTCCTGGCCGCCGCGCCCGCCGCCGAGGGCGCCAAGCAGGGCATCGGCACCGTGGAGCTCCTTGAGCTGATCACCCGCGGCTTCCCCACCCCGCTGGAGCACGAGGCACCCGCGGTCACCACCATCGACGGCAGCCCGCGCGAACTGCGGCCGTGCGACCCGGACGGGCCGCTGGTCGCCGAGGTCGTCAAGACCTCCTCCGACCCGTACGTCGGCCGCGTCTCCCTGGTCCGCGTCTTCTCCGGCACCCTGCGCCCCGACCAGACCGTGCACGTCTCCGGACACGGCCTGGCCGACCGCGGCCACGAGGACCACGACGTCGACGAGCGGGTCGGCGCCCTGTCCACGCCCTTCGGCAAGCAGCAGCGCCCGGTGACGCACGTCATCGCCGGCGACCTCGCGTGCGTGGCGAAACTCGGCCGCGCCGAGACCGGCGACACGCTCTCCGCCAAGGACGACCCGCTGCTGATGGAGCCGTGGCAGATGCCCGACCCGCTGCTGCCGCTCGCCATCCAGGCCCACAGCAAACCCGACGAGGACAAGCTCTCCCAGGGCTTGGCCCGGCTGGTCGCGGAGGACCCGACGATGCGCCTGGAGCAGAACCAGGACACCCACCAGGTGGTGCTGTGGTGCCTGGGCGAGGCCCACGCCGACGTCGCCCTGGAGCGGCTGCGCAGCCGGTACGGCGTCCAGGTCGACGTCGTACCGCACCGGGTCTCGCTGCGCGAGACGTTCGCGGACCGGTCCGCGGGGCGCGGACGGCACGTCAAGCAGTCCGGCGGCCACGGCCAGTACGCCATCTGCGAGATCGAGGTGGAGCCGCTGCCGGGCGGCTCGGGCATCGAGTTCGTGGACAAGGTCGTCGGCGGAGCCGTGCCACGGCAGTTCATCCCCTCGGTGGAGAAGGGCGTACGGACCCAGGCCGCCAGGGGCGTCGCCGCCGGCCACCCGCTGATCGACGTACGGATCACCCTGCTGGACGGCAAGGCACACTCGGTGGACTCCTCCGATGCGGCCTTCCAGACCGCGGGCGCGCTCGCACTGCGGGAAGCCGCGGCCGACGCGCGGATCCACCTGCTGGAACCGGTGGCCGAGGTGACCGTGCTGGTCGGCGACGACTATGTGGGCCCCGTGATGAGCGACCTGTCCGGACGGCGCGGCCGGGTACTGGGCACCGAACAGGTGGGCAGCGGCCGCACCCTGATACGCGCCGAGGTGCCCGAGATCGAGATCGGCCGGTACGCGATCGACCTGCGCTCCCTGTCGCACGGCACGGCCCGCTTCGACCGCAGGTACGTACGGCACGAGCCGATGCCGCCCCAGGTGGCCGAACGGATACGCCAACAGGAGCGCGAAGCTTCATAGTCGGCGCGCCCGGCGCACAACCAGGGCGCTGGAACGCATCGTTGCGAACAGGTGGGCGGCTCCAGCCGTCCGCCTGTCCGCGCGCTCGACTGCCGATACCCTGATGACCTGATCAACAGGTGTGCCGGGCAGGGAAGTCGGGAAGGCCGCAGATGCAGGAGCGGCGGCAATGGGGGCGGAAGTGACGGACGGATTCGATTTCAGTCCCGGGGCTCAGGTGCCCCTGTCCGGCTCGGCGGGGCAGACGGCGGCGACCAACTCGCTCGCCGCGGCCGCCTACCGGGACGACGAAGTGACCAAGATCCTGGCCGCGGACAACGAATGGCACCAGTCCAAGGTCAGCCTGCCGCGCCCATGGGCGAAGATCTTCCGCCCCAGGTTCGGCGAGGCCTTCTCCCGCGCGGTGATCGACCGCATGCTCGGCGCCGGGCGCAAACCGCTCATCCAGTCCTTCGGCCTCGAACCCCAGGTCGTCGTGGAGCACTGCCTGGCCGCCCACCGCATCCGCCGCGACCGCGACAACTGGCTGACGGCGGTGACCGTACTGTGCGGGGTGCTCTTCCTGCCCGGCCTCCTCGTGTGGCTGCTCGTGTTCACCCTGCGCACCACCATCGGCAAACGTGAGGACAAACGGGCCGGCGCCCTCGCCAACACGCTGCTGGTCGCCATGGCCGCACTCGCCGTGCTCTTCCTGATCAAGATGCCCTTCACCGACTTCTGGGCGTGGTACGCACGCGCGGCGGTCGTCATGCCCGTGATCGGCTGGTTCTGGGCCAAGCAGATCTGCGAACGCTCGGCGCGCGAACTGCGGGAGCGCTGGGAAGGCCTCCTGACCGGCGGCGGCGTGGGCGCCAAGATCCCCGAAGCCGTACCGGGCAACCCCGGCGACGCGGCCGAACAAGTACGCAAGGAACTCGCCCGGCTCAGCGCCGAGCAGCGCTCCAACTCCGTCTTCTACGCCGGCCCCAAGGGCATACTCGGCATGGGCACCCGCTGGGGCAGCTGGCAACTGGCCGAGGAACTGGTCTCCGCCGAACCGGGCAAGGAGTTCCACCCCTTCCGCAGCTGGGACGTCATCACCGCGATCCAGGGCGGCCTGGCCATGCTCGAACGCACCTCCATCAACACCGGCGGCTTCCCCAAGCCGACCGTCACCCACTGGGTCGTCACACCGATCGGGGAGAACGCCAAGGAGGTCTCCCGGCCGAGCGGCGCCGACGTCGAGACGTACACGGTCAAGACGCACGCCATGCAGGACATCTGCAACAAGCAGCAGTTCGGCAGCGGCGACCGCCACTACCTCGGCGTGCAGTGGACCCTCTGGGACGGCCATCTGGTGATCACCATGCTGGTCACCGTGACGGTGCTGCACGACACCCTGCGCATCGAGGTCACCGGCCACGCCCTCGGACCGGTCAACCCCCTGTTCAACGAGAAACCGGCGGCCAAGGAGAAGACGGTCCAGAAGGCGCTCCGCTTCTGGGAGACCCGCAAGGTGAAACTGCCCCTGATCGACGCCGACGAGGTGGTACGGCTCGCCGCCCGCGCCCCCCTGTCCTGGTACCCGCCCCTGCTGAACTGGCTCGGCGGCAGCCTCACCCTGCCGGAGCCGTTCGGGCTGCGGCACGCCTGGGCCGACCAGCCCTGGCGCCACCGCTTCATGGCCGACGACGCGCTGCGCGCCGCCACGCCCGTGCTGCGGGTGGTACACGCCGCGGCGCTCAAGGTCCTCAAGGAGAACGGCGTGAACGTCGAGAAGTTCGGCTCCCGCTCCGCGGTCCTCAGCGGCGCCGTCCAGGACGTGTCACCGAAGAAGGCCGACTCCTACGACGCGTGAGGCGTACGCCCGCGGCGCGGGCTGCGCCTGTCGGCGCGCTACGCCTGCCAGGCCTTCGCGAGCATCGTGCGGGTGTCGGCGAGGAGCTGCGGCAGGACCTTCGTGTGGCCGACCACCGGCATGAAGTTCGTGTCACCGCCCCAGCGGGGCACGATGTGCTGGTGCAGATGGGCCGCGATACCGGCGCCGGCGACCGTGCCCTGGTTCATGCCGATGTTGAAGCCATGGGCGCCGGAGGCGGCGCGCAGCGCCCGCATCGCCTGCTTGGTCAGCTCCGCCAGCTCCGCGGTCTCCGCCTCGGTCAGGTCCGTGTAGTCGGCGACGTGGCGGTAGGGCACGGTCATCAGGTGGCCGCCGTTGTAGGGGTACAGATTGAGCACCGCGTACACCAGCTCGCCGCGCCGGACGATCAGCCCGTCCTCGTCGGACTTGGCCGGGATCGAGCAGAAGGGGCAGCCGTCGTCGGCACCGGGGCCGCTCGGCTTGTTCTCGCCCTGGATGTAGGCCATCCGATGGGGCGTCCACAGGCGCTGGAACGCGTCCTGCGTCCCCACTCCGATCTGCTGTTCCGGCTCACTCGTCATGCGTGCAGCATATGGCGTGCGACCTGCGGACAGGCAAAGGCCCCCGGGGATACCCGGGGGCCTGAAGGCCTATGTCGGTGGCCGCCGCATCACACCTGTACGCGGCGCTCCACCACGTCGAGGAGCTTCGCCAGCGCCTCGTCACGCGGAATGCCGTTCTCCTGCGAACCGTCGCGGTAGCGGAACGACACCGTGCCCGCGTTCATGTCGTCGTCACCGACGATGATCATGAACGGCACCTTGAGCTTCTGATGCGTCCTGATCTTCTTCTGCATGCGGTCCGAGGAGGAGTCCACCTCGACGCGCAGGCCCTTCCTCTTCGCGTCCGCGGCGAACTTCTGGAGGTACTCCACGTGGGCGTCGCCGACCGGGATGCCGACCGCCTGAACGGGCGCCAGCCATGCCGGGAACGCGCCCGCGTAGTGCTCGAGCAGCACCGCGAAGAACCGCTCGATGCTGCCGAACAGCGCGCGGTGGATCATGACCGGGCGCTGCTTGGAGCCGTCCGCGGCCGTGTACTCCAGGTCGAAGCGCTCGGGCAGGTTGAAGTCGAGCTGGACCGTCGACATCTGCCAGGTGCGGCCGATGGCGTCCTTGACCTGGACGGAGATCTTCGGGCCGTAGAAGGCCGCGCCGCCCGGGTCCGGGACCAGCTGCAGGCCCTGCTTCTCGCCGACCTGGCGCAGGGTCTCGGTGGCCTCTTCCCAGACCTCGTCGGAGCCGACGTACTTCTCCGGGTCCTTGGTGGACAGCTCCAGGTAGAAGTCGGTCAGACCGTAGTCGCGCAGCAGGTTCAGCACGAAGGTGAGCGTCTTGTCGAGCTCGTCGGCCATCTGCTCGCGGGTGCAGTAGATGTGCGCGTCGTCCTGGGTGAAGCCGCGGGCACGGGTCAGGCCGTGCACGACGCCCGACTTCTCATAGCGGTAGACCGTGCCGAACTCGAAGAGCCGCAGGGGCAGTTCCCGGTACGACCGCCCGCGCGCGTCGAAGATCAGGTTGTGCATCGGGCAGTTCATGGGCTTGAGGTAGTAGTCCACGCCCTCGTCGAGCTGCATGGGCGGGTACATGCCCTCGGCGTACCAGTCCAGGTGGCCCGAGGTCTCGAAGAGCTTCCCCTTGGTCGCGTGCGGGGTGTAGACGAACTCGTAGCCCTCCTCCTCGTGGCGGCGGCGCGAGTAGTCCTCCATCACGCGGCGGATGATGCCGCCCTTGGGGTGGAAGACCGCCAGACCGGAGCCGATCTGCTCGGGGATGGAGAACAGGTCCAGCTCGTTGCCCAGCTTGCGGTGGTCGCGCTTCTCGGCCTCGGCGAGGAAGTCGAGGTACGCCTTCAGCTCGTCCTTGGACGGCCAGGCGGTGCCGTAGATGCGCTGGAGCTGCTTGTTCTTCTCGTTGCCGCGCCAGTACGCCGAGGCGTTGCGCATCAGCTTGAACGCCGGGATAAGCCGGGTGGAGGGCAGGTGGGGACCGCGGCAGAGGTCCTTCCAGCACAGCTCGCCGGTCTTGGCGTCCAGGTTGTCGTAGATCGTCAGCTCGCCGGCGCCGACCTCGACGTCCGCTCCGTCGTCGTGCGACGCGGAGCCCTTGAGGCCGATCAGCTCCAGCTTGTACGGCTCGTCGGCCAGCTCCTCGCGGGCGGCCTCGTCGCTGACGGCGCGGCGGGAGAAGCGCTGGCCCCGCTTCTGGATCTCCTGCATCTTCTTCTCGATGGCCTTGAGATCCTCGGGCGTGAACGGCTTCTCGACGTCGAAGTCGTAGTAGAAGCCGTCCCTGACCGGCGGGCCGATGCCCAGCTTGGCCTCGGGGAAGATCTCCTGCACGGCCTGCGCCATGACGTGCGCGGTGGAGTGGCGCAGGATGTTGAGGCCGTCCTCCGAGGAGATCTCGACGCCCTCTACGGTCTCGCCGTCCTCGACCTCGTAGGCGAGGTCCTTGAGTTCGCCTCCGACACGCGCGGCGACGATCGAGCGCTCGCCGGCGAAGAGGTCGGCGGCCGTGGTGCCCGTCGTCACCGTGCGCTCTTCCCGCTCGGAATCGCGTTGGATGATCACACGGACGTCTGACACCGGTCTCTCCTGACTGCAGGTGGGGTGCGGCGCCATACCTGGAGCGCGCGCATGACTGGGATCGTACCGACCCCGGGCCCGTGACCGCGAAACGATTACGCACGGTCCACGGTCGGTCGCAGTCGTTCGCGTCAGTCGTGGTCGTCCCCGCCGCACGCCTCCTCGAAGTAGTCCCTGTCCTTGGCGTTCTCCTGCAACGACTTCATCAGCCGGTCCCGCTCCTCGTCGTCCACCTGGACGGGTACGACGCCGGAGGCGCCCGTGAGCCGGCGGAAGCCACCACGGCTCTCCAGCCGTCCGAGCACGCGCACGGGCAGTCCGACGAGGTGGGCGTGCCCGGCGATGCGGTAGTCCTCCTCGTCCAGGGTCGCGCGCACGTACGGCACTTCGGCGCCCGCGAGCACCCGCAGCCGTACGGTGCCCTCGCCGCGCGGCTGCGCTCTGCGCAGCCGCACCACGGTGCCGGTGATCCGCGCGGGCACCGACGGTTCGGCGCGCAGATAGCGGGCTCCGGCCTCGCGGAGCACGGGCAGGTCGCCCGGCGAGAACTCGACGGCCTCGGCGGCGGCCGCGCAGGCCTCGGGGACACCCGCGGCGGGCGCCCACTCGACGGCGACCCGCGCGCCCTCGGTGCCGCGGACGAGGGCGGCGACGGCCTCGGTGAGTTCACGGCTCGCGCCCGCGCGGACGGCACCGTCGAAGGCGTCCATGGCGCCGGTGGCCCGGCGGTAGTCGACGGCCTCACGGACGGCGTACAGGGCCTGGTGGAGGCATACGGCGAGGGGGCGTCCGGGGTCGACGGGGACGAAGGCGGTCAGGCCGCGGCCGTCGGCGGCGGAGCCGACGAGGACGTGGTCCAGGCAGGCGGCGGCCGAGCGCCGGTGGCGGGCGCCGTGGTAGCCGGCACGCGCGCGTGTGGCGAGCGCGGCGGCGAGCAGCATCTGCCGGGCGGCGGCGCGCAGCCGTTCCTCGACGGTCCAGCCGACGGCGTCGGCCGGCCCCTCCGGCACATCCCGCCACCAGCGGATCTCGTCGCTGGGCAGGGTGAGCGCGACCAGTACCTCACGCGCGGAGGGCATGCCGCTGCGGGCGAGGGCGTCCAGCGCCTCGCCGAGCAGGTCGTCGCTGTCGGGGAAGGCGCGGCTCTCGGGCACGAGCAGGCTGGTGCCGGCACCGCCGGGGCCGGGCGGGGTCCAGCGGCCGTAGCGGCCGGCGGCGCCGCCGCGCCGCTGCCAGCCGTGCCGGCTCAGCAGGGCCCCGAGGACGGCGGGGTCGACGTCGGAGGGCGCGGGAAGGCGGTTGCGGTGGGCGTCGACGGGGTGCGGCCGCACTGGTCGCAGCGGCTCGTCGAGGGGGCGGTGCGTCATGGTCTGCCTCCCGTCCCGACCCGCGTCATGATCTCGCACAGGGCCCGGTCGTCGAAGATGCGCGAGGTCGGGATCCGCACGGTGGTCCGGTGCCGGCCGGTGAGGGGGTGGCCGGCGAGGTTGACCCAGTAGCAGCAGTGCCTGAGGTCGAGCCGGTCGTGGCCGGCGCGCAGCCACTGGTCCTGCGACCGGGGCACGATCATCACGACGAGGATCTTGTGCACCGAGACCGGGGTGCGGGCGAGTTTCGCCAGGTGGGCGTTGTCCAGCGTGAAGGAGAAGAACCGGCCCGGGGGGTTGGGCGGTACCTGGTAGGTGCACTTCAGCTGCACCTTGATGGTCACCTCGTCGTCGACGGTGTGTCCGGGGGCGCTGTGGCTGACGTGCCAGTCGATGCCGTTGTCAGGGAAGGGCTGCGACAGCGAGCAGCCGGCCGCCGCGGCGACCGCGTGCAGATAGCCCACCTGAAGTGTCTCCATGCAGGCGGTGGTGGCGAGTGTGCCCCGTGGGGCGCTCGCGCGCTCGGGCAGCAGCCCGCCCCGCTCGGGCTGCGCGATCACCATGACCAACAGCCTTCCACGATTGGTGAATCCCCGCTGCGGGCGCGTGAACTGCAAAGACCCGCACTCCTGTTGTGTCCTTCCGGCGTACGACGCAAACAGCCCGGGTATCACCAAACGGGCAGAAGGCGAACGCAGGAGACGTCGCGTCAGCTGTCCAGTTGGACGGAGGAGTTGTGGGCGTATGACGTGCTGGTACGAGGGGCCTCTGGCCGCGTTCGACACGGAGACGACGGGCGTCGACGTCGAGACCGACCGCATCGTGTCGGCCGCCGTCGTCGTCCAGGACGGCCCGGGTTTCCGGCCGCGGGTTCACCGCTGGCTGGTGAATCCGGGGGTGCCGGTTCCGGAGGCGGCGACGGCGGTGCACGGGCTGACCGACGAGCATCTCCAGCGCAACGGGCGCTGGCCGGCGCCGGTGATGCACGAGCTGGCCGAGGAGCTGGCGGAGCAGGCCGCTCTGGGGCGGCCGCTGGTGGTGATGAACGCGCCGTTCGATCTGACGCTGCTGGACCGGGAGTTGCGTCGCCATCGGGCCTCGTCGCTGGACCACTGGTTCGAGGCGTCGTCGCTGCGGGTGCTGGATCCGCGGGTGCTGGACAAGCATCTCGACCGCTACCGCAAGGGCAGGCGCACCCTCACCGATCTGTGCGCGCACTACGGCGTGGCCCTGCAGGACGCGCACGACGCGGCGGCGGACGCCCTGGCCGCGATGGAAGTGGTCCGCGCGCTCGGCCGCCGGTTCGCGGCCCGCCTGGAGCGGCTGACCCCGACGGAACTGCACACGCTGCAGACGGGATGGCACGCGGCGCAGGCCCGCGGTCTTCAGGCGTGGTTCGCGCGCAGCGGGACGGAGGAGACGGTGGACCCGTCGTGGCCGCTGCGTCCGGACCTGCCGGCGGCGGCCGCGTAGGCATGAGAAAAAGCCGGTCCGCCTGTGCGGACCGGCCTTACCCGGTGGGCGATACTGGGTTCGAACCAGTGACCTCTTCGGTGTGAACGAAGCGCTCTCCCACTGAGCTAATCGCCCGGGAACGCACTGAACCATACAGGCCTGCGGGGCGTTCGTTCAAACCGCTTCCAGGTGTGCGGCCAGTCCGCGTCGTCCGGCTCGCATCATCAGCCGGTGGTTCGCGCGAAAGAGGGGCCGGCCGGGCACGGCGAACCGCCTGAGCAGCGGTTTGTTCACGTCGACGACCTGGTCGTAGCGGGCGAGGGTGCCGGTGCCGTGCGCGGTGAGCGTCCAGCGCGCCCAGCCGTCGACGTCCCCGGTGAGCACGGCCTCCAGGACTCCGGCGGCCGGGTCGCGGCGTACCTCGCGCGCGGTGAAGGTCAGGTCGTAGGGCAGGAGGGAGCGGATCCGGATCACGCCGGTCGCCGCGTCGGTCCGGGTCACCTCGCGCACCTGCCGCCACCAGCGGGGGTAGTCCTCGACCCGTTCCAGTGCCCGGTAGACGGCGTCGGGCGGTGCGGGCAGGGTCCACCGGGTGCGGAAGCGGTAGTGGGTCCAGTCCATGGGACGAGTCTGGACCGGGCGCCCGCCGGTTCGGGATCTCTCCTTCCGTACCCGTGAAGAAAGGTGACGGCGTTTTGGAAAAGGTCCGGGGATTTCCTCCGGAGGCGGCGTCCGGAACTTCTCCCGGAATGGGACATAGTCCCGGAAGTCGGCCTTCTCCTTGATCCTCAAATACTTCTTCGGGAAGAACGGGACGGGTGGTCGACTTCTCGGCGTGTTCGCCGGCGCCGCACTCAAAGTAACGGATCGTCACCGCGCTCCCTGGCGCCCCGTACATACGCCGGCGGCCCGTCCGCATGATCGCAGACGGGCCGCCGGTTCCGGGTGGGCGATACTGGGTTCGAACCAGTGACCTCTTCGGTGTGAACGAAGCGCTCTCCCACTGAGCTAATCGCCCGGGCACAGAGAGAACGTTACCGCATGTCAGGGGATGCCCGGGACCACAGCCCGGCGAGCACCGGGCCGCCACCCGCCGCGCTCAGCGGCCGCCGGCGTCCCAGGGCGGCACCAGGCCGAACCTCCAGACGTACACCCCGGCCAGCGCGGCGACGATCACCAGGCCGGTCAGGGTAAGCGCGATGTTGCGGCGGCGCACCTCGGGATCGAGGGCCTGCTGGGCAGCCTCGGTGACCTTGCGCTTGGTCCAGCGCAGCACGAGCTGGGCCCAGACGAACTCGGTGGCCCAGATCGCCATGCCACCGAAGATCACCACCCAGCCCGGCCCGGGCAGCGCGAGCATGACGACGCCGGCGATCACGACCAGGAGTCCGGCGAGGAAGATCCCCACCTGCCAGCCCAGGTGCAGCACGCGGCGTGACCGGACGAACGCGGGAGCCCGCGATCCCAGCCCCCGCCGTTCCCGCGCCTCGCCCGCCTCCGCCTCGGCCTTCACTCGTCCCGGCGCCTCGGCCGGCTCCTCCGGTTCGTCACTCTCCGTATTCATACGGTTCAACCGTACCGGACGAGAATCCGGTCACCGGAATGGGCGTACCGTACGAACACACCCTCCGCCGGAAGAGTTACGTAAAGCCAAGCAAAACACTCAGAGGGGTTTACAACGGCACCGTAGGTGGCATGTCGACTTCGCCGACGTGCGAATCCCCGAGCGCACACTGAGCGAAAGGCCCTGGCGCTTATGAACACCACGGTCAGCTGCGAGCTGCACCTGCGCCTCGTTGTATCGAGCGAGTCCTCTCTGCCTGTCCCCGCAGGCCTGCGGTACGACACGGCCGATCCCTACGCCGTGCACGCCACCTTCCACACCGGAGCCGAGGAGACCGTCGAGTGGGTGTTCGCCCGCGACCTCCTCGCCGAGGGGCTTCACCGACCCACGGGTACCGGAGACGTCCGTGTCTGGCCCTCGCGCAGCCATGGCCAGGGCGTCGTGTGCATCGCCCTGAGCTCGCCTGAGGGCGAAGCCCTGCTGGAGGCCCCGGCGCGGGCCCTGGAGTCCTTCCTGAAACGAACGGACGCGGCCGTGCCTCCCGGCACGGAACACCGGCACTTCGATCTGGATCAGGAGCTGTCGCACATCCTCGCGGAAAGTTAGGGGCAGACCCGTCGAAACCCTTCAAGCAGCCCGTTGCCGTCCACTCGGGGAGACGGCTCGGGCCAGGACAACCGCATACGCGAGCACACCGGCACCGGTCTCCCGCGGGGGCTGGTGCCGGTGTGCTCGCGTGGCCGCGGCAGCGGCGCCGTGAGCTCTGCTCGGGGGCGCGTGGAGCCACTACCATCGGCCTGCATCGGCGGGCGTGTGCCCGATCCCCAGGCCAGGGAGCAAAACGTGCTGATCACCCACGACACCCGGTGCGCGCTGGACTCCGTGGTGGATCTGGTGAACACCGCACCGGAGGACGACGGGGCACCGGACGGGCTGGCGGACGTCGCGGCGCTCGCGGATTTCGTGGCGAACCACAAGATGAGCGATGTGGGTGTGCTGTCGGAGTTCGATCTTTCCGCGGTGCGCAGGATCCGCGCCCGGTTCGCGGGGATCTTCGCGGCCCCGGACTGCCGGACGGCCGCGGGCATGATCAACGAGCTGGTGGCCGCCGCGGGCACCACGCCCCGGCTGACGGACCACGACGGGTACGACTGGCATGTCCACTACTTCGCACCCGGTGCCTCCGTGGCCGATCATCTGGCCGCCGACTGCGGGATGGCGCTCGCGTTCTTCGTGGTGGCCGGGGAGCGGGAGCGGCTGCGGCGCTGCGAGGCTCCCGACTGCCGGCGTGCCTTCGTCGATCTGTCCCGCAACCGCTCGCGGCGGTACTGCGACAGCCGTACGTGCGGCAACCGTCTGCATGTGGCCGCCTACCGGGCGCGCCGCAAGGAGGCGGCCGGCTGAGTGGAAGGCCGGGTGACGGACCTGTCCGGGGCCGGCGTTCCGGTGCCGTCTCGATGGTTGTCGTGGTCCCCGGCGGGTGACGCCGAGGACCCACGGATACGGCTCACAGCAACAGCAGGTCGTGCAACGAAGCCATGAGCAGCAGACACCCGATCACCGCAAGGAAGATCATCAGCGGCGGCTGGGAAAGGGCGAAGAGACATCCGCGCGGCTCGTCCTGAGGCGGCGCGGACTCGCTCTGTGTCGTGTCCACCATCTCGGGGCGATGATGACGCAGCCGCCGCGGCTGACGCGATCAACACACCAGGATTGTGCGGGAGTCAGCAGGATTCCGTGATCTTCGGTCCGCTTCGGCGCGGACCGTGATCACTTACGGGTGCACCCATGATCACCGTCAGATGCCGTGCTTCTTCAGGATCGCCTCGATGTCGCTGAAGTCGTCCTCGCTCCCGGACGCCGCCGGCTTCGCGGCGGGCCGGCCGGAGGTGCGGGCGGCCGGTCCCAGGGACGGCGCCGACGCCGCCGGAGCCACCGCTCCCCGCTCCGCCGTCCGGGTCGTCTCCTTGCGCTCCTTGCGCGTGCCGCCGCGGCGGCGCTCCATCGCCCGGGTCGTCGCGAAGAGCAGCCAGGCGGCGCCGAGCAGGCCGAATCCCGCCCAGGCGGTCGGGCTGAAGGCGGTGTCGGCCAGCCAGCCGACGATGCCGGTCATCGCCAGGCCGACCGGGACCAGGGAGTAGGCGGCGATACGGGCCGCGGCGAGGAAGCGCCGCCGGTAGGCGGTGACGGCGGCGATGCCCAGGCCGGCCGCGGAAACGGCGGAACATACGGTCTCGGCGATCATCCGGTCCTCCAGGGCAGGCTCACCGGTCGGGGTGGTTCGTCCCTTCCATCCTGCACCGCCCACCGTCGGGGAGGCCATGTTCCGGGCGGACTTCAGGGAGATCTCCGGGTCGTCTCCTCCGCAGGTCCCGGTGGGACGTACGACGTGTGATCCCGGTTGGGGCGCCCGCGGCGGGCCTGGGAGACTGTCCCCATGAGCGACTCCTCCCCCGCGCACGCCCCCGTCCCGGTCCTCGACGTCTGGTGCGAGCTCCAGTGCCCCGACTGCCGTACCGCGCTCGACGACCTGCGTGCCCTGCGCGCCCGGTACGGCGACCGGCTGGAGCTGCGACTGCGGCACTTCCCGCTGGATAAGCACCAGCACTCCTTCGCCGCCGCGCAGGCCGCGGAGGAGGCCGCCGAGCAGGGGCAGGGGTGGCCGTACGTGGAGGCGGTGCTGGACCGGGTCGAGCGGCTGGCCCGCGAGGGAGAGCCCGTCCTGATCGAGGTGGCCCGTGAACTGGGCCTGGACGCCGAGGAGTTCGACACCGCGCTGATCGACGGCCGGCACATCCTGATCGTCGACGCCGACCAGGCCGAGGGCAAGGCGATCGGCGTGACCGGCACGCCGACGTACGTGGTCGGGGGCGAGCGCCTGGACGGCGGCAAGAGCCAGGAGGGGCTGCGCGAGCGCATCGAGGAGATCGTGGACCGGCTGCTGGCCGAGGCCGGGCAGGGGAACTGACCGGCCCGGCCCGTCCGTCGCCGCTGTTCTCACGGAGTGCCGAAGCGGTTCCTCAGAGCAGTTCCTTGTAGACGGCGCGCAGCACGGGCCGGTAGCCGAGGGACTCGTACAGCCGCTCGGCCGGGGTGTTGCCCGCGAAGACGTTGAGGCCCAGGACGCGTCTGCCCGCGGCCAGCGCCTGGATCTCGGCCAGCAGCATCAGGGAGCGTCCGTGGCCCCGGCCGCGGAAGCGCTCGTCGGCCTCGACGTCGTAGACGAAGGCCCGCTCCTCGGTGACCGCCACCCACAGGGTGCCGACCGGGGTGCCCTCGTGCTCCAGCACGCTGAGCACCATGCCGGGGGTGTCGGGACCCTGGGGCAGCAGCCGGGCGTGGTCGTCCTCCGACTTGGCCCGTGCCTCGTCGCCGGGCACGCCGCGGTCGATCCAGCTCTGAGCGTAACTGAGCTTGCCTTGTTCGAGCCATGGCCCGTACTCGGCCGGCGTCATGGGCCTGCCCCGGCTGCCGGCGGGCAGTTCGGGCGCGCCGACGTCCAGCCGCTTCTCCATGGCGCGGTTGCGTTCGACGTAGCCGAGCGCCGTGACCAGCCGGACCGCGGCCTCGGCGTCGGCGGGTACGGCGGCCTCGATCCGCTTGCAGCCCCAGCCGCGCGCCACCTCCTCGGCGGCGAGCGCGGCCACCGTGCCGCGGCCCCGGCGGCGGTCCGGTTCGTCGATGTGCAGGTCGAGGACCCTGGCGACGGAGGGCCCGAAGACGGGGTGCGTGGCGAGGTGTATCCCGCCGACCGGGCGGCTGTTCACGCACACCTGGTAGCGGCGTGAACGGGTTCCGTCGGCGTTCTGCTGCAGCGGCTCGGTCGGCCGCAGGGTCGTGGTCATCAGGGATGTTCTACCCGCTGCGACAGGGGGCGGCAGCCGAATATGTCCCGCCTGAGCGGATCCGGACCGCCGGATCTAGTGCTGTGACCGGAAAGGTTTGCCGGAAAGCTCGCGGCGTCCGGTGCTGGGGGTACCTCCCACGCCGTTCAGGCTGTGGGGGAGCAACCGTGCCGGGCGTCGCGAGCCGGTGAACCTTTCCGGTCGCAGCACTAGGGGTCCAGTCGGTGTACCGAGCGTTCGTCGAAGATCCGCATGGCCTTGGCGGTCACCGGGCCCGGGGCGTCCGGCAGTTCGCGGTCGTCGACACGGTGCACGGCCTGGATGTCGCGCAGGGTGGAGGTGAGGAAGACCTCCTCGGCCCGGCTCAGGACGTCCAGCGGCAGGTCGGTCTCCTTCGCGCCCGTCCACTCGATCGCGAGGGCGCGCGTGATCCCGGCGAGGCAGCCGGAGGCGAGCGGCGGGGTGTGGAGTTCCCCGTCGAGGACGACGAAGACGTTGGAGCCGGTGCCCTCGCAGAGCCGTCCGACGGTGTTGCCGAACAGGGCCTCGGTGGCGCCGTGTTGGCGGGCGCGGGCGAGCGCGACGACGTTCTCGGCGTACGAGGTGGTCTTCAGGCCGGTGAGCGCGCCGCGCTCGTTGCGGGTCCAGGGCACCGTGACGACGGCGGTGGAGTCGGGGCGGCGGGTGGTCTCGCCGAGGGCGACCAGCAGCGTCGGGCCCTGGTCCCCGCGATCGGAGCCGAGGGGCCCGTGACCGCCGGTGTAGGTGATGCGCAGCCTGCCCAGCGGCATCGGGTTGGCCCCGAGCACGGCGGCGCAGGCGCGGCGCACCTCGTCGTGGTCGGGGTCGGGCAGACCCAGGCCGCGGGCGGACCGGGTGAGCCGGTCCAGGTGGCGGGTCAGCGCGAACGGCTTTCCGTCGAGCGCCTTCACCGTCTCGAAGATGCCGTCGCCCACGGTCAGCCCGTGGTCGAACGCGGAGACACGGGCGGACTCGAAGTCCCGCAGCGCGCCGTCGAGCCAGATCTTCACCGTTGCAGTCCCTCTCCGCTTTCCTCGTACCTGCCCGACGCTACCGCGAGCAGCCGGGCCGCCTTCAGCTCGGTCTCCCTCCACTCGCCCTCGGGGTCCGAGTCCCAGGTGATCCCGGCGCCGGCGCCGAAACGCAGGACGGGTGTGTCGGCGGCGCGGTCGATCCAGAAGGTGCGTATGCCGACGGCCAGCTCGCCCGTCCCGCGGTCGGCGTCGACCCAGCCGATGCCGCCGCAGTAGGGGCCGCGGGGCGCGGTCTCCAGGGCGTCGATGATCCGCAGGGCGCTCGACTTGGGGGCTCCGGTGATCGAGCCGGCCGGGAAGGCGGCGTCGAGCAGCTCGGGCCAGCCCGCGCCCTCGCACAGCTCGCCGCGGACCGTGGAGACGAGGTGGACCAGTCCGGGGTGCTTCTCGACGACGCACAGGTCGGGGACGGTGACGCTGCCGGTGGCGCACACGCGCCCGATGTCGTTGCGGACCAGGTCCACGATCATCACGTTCTCGGCGTAGTCCTTCGCCAGGAGCTCCGCCTCGGTGCGGGCGGTGCCCTTGATCGGGCCGGACTCGACGGTCCGGCCGTCGCGGCGCAGGAAGAGCTCGGGGGACGCGGTGGCGATCTCCACCCCGTGCCCGGGCAGGCGAATCGTTCCCGCAAACGGCGCCGGGTTGCCACGGGCCAGCACGGCGGTCAGGGCGTCCACGTCGGCGTCGGGAGCGACCGGCGCGCCGAGCACGCGGCAGAGGTTCACCTGGTAGACCTCGCCGGTCGCGATGTGCTCGCGGATGCGTCGTACGCCGGCGGTGTACGCACCGTGGTCGAGGGAAGAGGTCCAGTCACCGGCCGCCGGGCCGCGCCACCGGCCCGGGACGGGGGCGGGGACGGGTTCCTCCCGCACGTCACGGAAGCGGGCGCAGGTCAGCCGGCCCTCGTAGTCCGCGGCGACGGCCCAGAAACCGCTGGAGTCCAGGGCCGCGGGATCGCTGGTGACATCGGTCAGGCCGGTGGCGACACGGTCGCCGAAACGGGCAAGAGGAGGCAGGTCGAGCACGCCGTCGAGTCTATGGCGGGCGCCGTCCCGGGCGGTCCGGGCGTGTCGTTCCGGGCCCCCGGCCGGGTCGCCGAGCGGACGCAGCGCAGCACGCTGCACAAACGCGTTTTTGTACTGGCCCGGGAATCCGCTAGAGTTCAACACGTCGCCGGGCCGCGCAAGCGGACCGAAACGACAGGCGGACGTAGCTCAGTTGGTAGAGCGCAACCTTGCCAAGGTTGAGGTCGCGAGTTCGAGCCTCGTCGTCCGCTCGTAGGAAGAGGGGATCTCCCGGGTCCCCTGTACTCCTGGTGGAGTGGCCGAGAGGCGAGGCAACGGCCTGCAAAGCCGTCTACACGGGTTCAAATCCCGTCTCCACCTCCAAGGACGATTAGCTCAGCGGGAGAGCGCTTCCCTGACACGGAAGAGGTCACTGGTTCAATCCCAGTATCGTCCACTGGATCTGCCCAAGATCCGTACCCGCGCGATTAGCTCAGCGGGAGAGCGCTTCCCTGACACGGAAGAGGTCACTGGTTCAATCCCAGTATCGCGCACAGGGATCGTGATCCTTACCCGTGATCATGATCTTGAGGACGATTAGCTCAGCGGGAGAGCGCTTCCCTGACACGGAAGAGGTCACTGGTTCAATCCCAGTATCGTCCACACACCAGGAAGCCCCCGGCCGTCGCGTACGGCCGGGGGCTTCGTCGTTCCACGCGACGGCGGCCGGGCCGCCGGGGCACAGAACAATGCCGGCGCAGCTCCCCAGCTGCGCCGGCATTCTGCCGTCCGCCGCACCCCCGTCCCCACGGGGTTTCATGGGTGGATGTCCCCGCCCGGACCGCTCTTCCGGGCCTGAGGTCGCCGCTCAGCGCCCCAGCATCACACCCACGGACGACGCCTGTGTGGCCACTGTGTTCCAGCCGTCGAAGACGAGCAGGAGCAGGGCCGCCAGGGGAAGGGCCATCAGCGTCGCCACCAGGGGGTGGCGGCGGCCCGTTCGGCGGGAGCGCGCGAACCGCGCCTGGGTGCGGAGCAGCGTCCGCGATGCCGTCAGGGCCATGGTCCCTCTCCTGACCGTCTCGGTTGTCGTTGGCAGCGGCGGGTGCCTGACCTCGGGGGACGAGTGCCGCACCCGCCGCTTGACCTCAAATCTAGGCGCGCGGCGTATCCGGGGCGTCATGCCCTCGTACCGATTGGAGGGCCTCCCGGAGGATGAGCCGTGAGTTGGGGACTACTCCCCTGGGTGGAGACATGGCTCCGCGCCTCGGGGTCTTCCCGGAGGGGACGCCCGCGGCACCACCGCACCCACCGGCCCACCGGATGAGCCGCCCCCGCTGTGCGTGACTTCGCTCACCTGGGCCGCACCCCGGTACGGGCCCTGCTCCCCCCGGCGGCGGGGCCCGTCCGCCCCCTGCCCCCACAGCCGCCCGGCACGGGTCCAACCTCCTTCCCCCTGCGGGCGGTTGGGATCTTGAGACACCTCAAGGCGGGCTTGCCCCAAGCACGTTGACCGCGTGTCAAATCCACGGTCTCGCGCGGACAATCGATGGGGTCGAGAGGGCGCGGCCTCTGCGCGCAGGCGGTCCCGGATACGTAAGCTGTGGCTCGTCACAGGGACCGGGCAGCGGGGATGAACATGGCGATGATGCGCCTGAGGCGCGAGGACCCGCGCGTCGTCGGCTCGTTCAGGCTTCACCGACGGCTCGGCGCGGGCGGGATGGGCGTGGTCTACCTGGGCTCCGACCGGAAGGGCCAGCGCGTGGCGCTGAAGGTCATCCGGCCGGATCTGGCGGAGGACCAGGAGTTCCGCTCGCGGTTCGCGCGCGAGGTCTCGGCGGCGCGGCGGATCCGGGGCGGGTGCACGGCGCGGCTGGTGGCCGCGGACCTGGAGGCGGACCGGCCGTGGTTCGCCACGCAGTACGTGCCCGGGCCCTCCCTGCACGACAAGGTGGCCGAAGAGGGCGCCCTGTACGCGGCGGAGACGGCGGCGATCGGGGCCGCGCTGTCGGAGGGGCTGGTCGCGGTGCACGAGGCCGGGGTGGTGCACCGGGATCTCAAGCCCTCCAACATCCTGCTGTCCCCCAAGGGGCCGCGGATCATCGACTTCGGCATCGCGTGGGCGACCGGTGCCTCCACGCTCACGCACGTCGGCACGGCGGTCGGCTCTCCGGGCTTCCTCGCCCCGGAGCAGGTGCGCGGCGCCGCGGTCACTCCGGCCACCGACGTGTTCTCGTTGGGGGCGACCCTGGCCTACGCGTCGACGGGCGACTCGCCGTTCGGGCACGGCAGTTCCGAGGTGATGCTGTACCGCGTGGTGCACGAGGAGCCGCAGCTGCACGGCGTGCCGGACGCGCTCGCTCCGCTCGTCCGGGCGTGCCTGGCGAAGGACCCCGAGGAGCGGCCCACCACGCTGCAGTTGTCGCTGCGGCTGAAGGAGATCGCCGCGCGCGAGGCGCAGGACCTGGGCGAGGCCCAGGCGCCGGCGCCGCGTGCCGCGGAGGCGGACCGTTCGAGCGGTCCGCTGGTCGACAGTTACCCGGGACACCAGCGACCCGGTCAGACCGAGCAGGCGCGGGGCCGGCGGCGTCCGCCGGGCACCCCCGCCCCACAGGGCTCGGTCCCTCCGTCGCGGGGCGGCTCGTCGTCCCGCACGGGCGGCTCGTCGTCCCGGGGCGGTCCCTCCCGTACGGGCGGTTCGCGCCCGGCACCGGCGTCCCGGGGCGGTTCGCGCTCGGGCAGCGGCGGCCGTCCGGTGCGGCGCGACGGCGCCGGGCGGACGGGGCCGCGCGGCACGTCGAGCGGCCTGCGGCCCGCCAACCCGAGGCTGCTGCGACAGCGTTTGACCGTGTTCGTGGTGGTGACGCTGCTGGTCGCGCTCGGCATCGCGGCGGCACAGGGCTGCCAGGGGCCCGCGCGGGGGCTGGGCGACGACGGCCATGGCGCCCGGGAGCAGCGGCACGCGCACGCGGAGGCGGTGGAGACACCGTCGCCGCGGGGGACGTAGGGCCGGCGGGAGCCGCCGGTGACGCTCTCGGGCTTCAGGTGTCGGACGGGGCCTGCGGCTGAGGGCGGCCCGTCGCTACCGCGTCATTGGCGACCGCAGCCGCGGCGGACGTGAGGGTCGGTGGGAGCGGCCGGGGACGCACTCGGGCGTCGGGCGTCGGGCGGGTCCAACGCTTCTCGGGCCCGTCGGGCGGCGGGTTCTACGGCTCGTTGGGCGGGGCGCCTACTCGTTGAGCGGGGCCTGCGGCTGAGGGCAACCCGTCGCCACCGCGTCATTGGCGACCGCAGCCGCGGCGGACGTAGAGGCCCGGAGGGAGTCGCCACGGACGATCCCGAGCACCCGGCAGTCCCACGGCTCGTCGGGCCGGACGCCGACTCGTCGGGCAGGGGCTACGGCTGAGGGCGATCCTTCGCCGCGTGAAAGGCGACCGCAACCGCAGCGGTCGTAGCGGTGCCGGAGGCAGCCGCCACGGACGATCCCAGGCGTCCAGCGGCCCCACAGCTCGTCAGGCTCGTCGGGCTGGGCACCGGCCTCGTCGGGCAAGACCTACGGCTGAAGGCGACCCGTCGCCGCATGAAAGGCGACCTCAATCGCAGCGCCGTAGAGGCCGCCGGGAATCACCACGGACGATCCCGAGCAACCGGCAGTCCCACAGCTCGTCAAGCTCATCGGGCAAGGCCTACAGCTGAGGACGACCCGTCTCCGCGTGAAAGGCGACCTCAACCGCAGCGGCCGTAGGGGCCGGCCGCAGTCGCCGCGGACGATCTCGGGTGCCCGGCGGTCTCACGGCTTGTTGGGCGGGGCCTACTCCTGAGGGCGGCCCGTCGTCACCGCGTAGAAGGCGACCGCGGCTGCGGCGCCCACGTTGAGGGAGTCGACGCCGTGTGACATGGGGATGCGGACCCACTCGTCGGCGGCCGCCAGGGCGCGGGTGGACAGGCCGGCGCCCTCGGCTCCGAGCATCAGCGCGACCCGGTCCATCCGGTGCGGGGCGGCCTCGTCCAGGGTTTTGGCCTTCTCGTCGGGGGTGAGGGCGAGCAGCGTGAAACCGGCCTCACGGACCGCCTCCAGGCCCCCCGGCCAGATGCCGAGACGGGCGTACGGCACGGAGAAGACCGCGCCCATGGAGACCTTCACGCTGCGGCGGTAGAGCGGGTCGGCGCAGTCCGGGGAGAGCAGGACCGCGTCCATGCCGAGGGCGGCGGCGGACCGGAAGATGGCGCCGATGTTGGTGTGGTCGTTGACGGACTCCATGACCGCGACCCGGCGGGCCGTCCGCAGCACCTCGGCCGCGGTGGGCAGCGGCTTGCGCTGCATGGAGGCGAGAGCGCCGCGGTGGACGTGGTAGCCGGTGACCCGTTCGGCGACTTCCGGGCTCACCACGTGGACAGGTGCGGTGAGTTCGTCGATGACGTCGCGCATCGCGTCGACCCACTTCGCGGACAGCAGCATCGAGCGCATCTCGTACCCGGCGTCCCTGGCCCGGCGGATGACCTTCTCGCCCTCGGCGATGAACAGGCCCTCGGCGGGTTCGCGCCTGCGGCGCAGCTCCACGTCGGTCAGGTCCGTGTAGTCGTGCAGGCGCGGGTCGTCGGGGTCCTCGACGGTGATGAGTTCGGCCACGGGTGATACCGCCTTGTCCTGGTGATGGTGCGGGTGGCTCGGGTGGCGGGGGTCACTCTTCGGTGCGCGGGCCCACCGCGACGACCTCGCCGATGACGATGACGGCCGGCGGCCTCACGTCCTGCGCCCGTACGGTCTCGGCGACCGTCGCGAGGGTCGCGTCGACCCGGCGCTGGGCGGCCGTCGTGCCCTCCTGGACCAGGGCGACCGGGGTGTCCGGGGACTTGCCGTGGGCCACGAGCGTCTCGGCGATCCTGCCGATCTTGTCGACGCCCATCAGGACGACGAGCGTGCCGGTGAGCCTGGCCAGGGACGGCCAGTCGACCAGGGAACGCTCGTCGTCGGGCGCCACGTGCCCGCTGACCACGGTGAACTCGTGGGCGACCCCGCGGTGGGTGACCGGGATGCCGGCCGCGCCCGGGACCGAGATGGAGCTGGAGATGCCGGGGACGACCGTGCAGGGAACCCCGGCTTCGGCGAGTGCCTGGACCTCCTCCATGCCCCGGCCGAAGACGTACGGGTCGCCGCCCTTGAGCCGGACCACCGACTTGCCCTGCTTGGCGTGCTCGACGAGGGCGTGGTTGATCGCCTCCTGGGCCATGAAGCGGCCGTAGGGAATCTTCGCGGCGTCGATCACCTCGACGTGCGGCGGGAGTTCGGCGAGCAGATCGCGCGGGCCGAGCCGGTCGGCTATGACGACGTCGGCCTCGGCGAGCAGCCGGCGGCCGCGGACCGTGATCAGGTCCGGGTCGCCGGGGCCGCCGCCGACCAGGGCGACGCCGGGGGTGCGGGTGCGGTGGTGCGGGGCGACCAGCGTGCCGTCGCGCAGGCCCTCCACGACCGCGTCGCGGATGGCCGCGGTGTGCCGGGGGTCGCGGCCGCGCGCGCTGGTGGTGAGCACGGCGACCGTGACGCCCTCGCTGTGGCCGGTGGCCGGGGTCCAGGCGGTCGCGGCGTCGGCGTCGTCGGAGCGGACGCACCACACGCGCAGGCGCTCGGCCTCGGCCGAGGCGCGCGTGTTGGCGTCGTGGTCGCTGGTGGCGATCAGGGCGTACCAGGCGTCGGCGAGGTCGCCGTCCTCGTAGGGCCGCCGCTTCCAGGTGATCTCGCCCGCGTCCGCCATCGCCTCCACGGAGGGGGTGGCCTCGGGCGACACGAGGACGACGTCCGCGCCCGCCGCGACGAGCGCCGGGAGGCGGCGCTGAGCCACCTGCCCGCCGCCGAGGACGACCACACGGCGGCCGGTCAGGCGGATGCCTACGGGGTAGGCGGGGTGTTCGGCCATGAGGCGAGCTCCTCTTGCGGCGGCGGTGCGATAGCCCTGACGTGCGGATTTTACGCGGTCGGGGGGTGCGGCGGCCTGGGCGTCCGGTGGCTGGGCGGCGTGGCCGGGTCCCGGCCGTGGGCATCGCCGCGGCAGGTGGGGGACGGACCGAGGGTCCGGTCCGTCCCCAAACGCGGCCGACAGTCGGGGAATTGTGGATTCCGCGCGGCTACTTCTCCGTCACTCCCGCCGAGTCGAACGTGGCCACCTCGTGCATCGCCCGGGCCGTGCTCTGCACCAGCGGCAGGGCGAGCAGCGCGCCCGTGCCCTCGCCGAGGCGCAGGTCGAGGTCGACCAGGGGGCGCAGGCCGAGCTTGTTGAGGGCGGCGACGTGGCCCGGTTCGGCGCTGCGGTGGCCGGCGATGCAGGCCGCCAGCACTTCGGGGGCGATGGCGCGGGCGACCAGGGCGGCGGCGCCGGCGCTGACGCCGTCCAGGATGACCGGTGTGCGCAGGGAGGCGCCGCCCAGCAGCAGGCCGACGATGGCCGCGTGCTCGAAGCCGCCGATCGCGGCGAGCACGCCGATGGGGTCGGCCGGGTCCGGCTGGTGCAGTTCCAGGGCGCGCCGGACCACGTCGGTCTTGCGGGCCAGGGTCTCGTCGTTGATGCCCGTGCCCCGGCCGGTGACCTCGGCGGGTTCGACACCGGTGAAGACGGAGATGAGGGCCGCGGAGGCCGTGGTGTTGGCGATGCCCATCTCACCGGTGAGCAGCGCCTTGTTCCCGGCCGCCACCAGGTCGCGGGCGGTCTCGATGCCGACCTCGATGGCCTGCTTGGCCTCCTCGCGGGTCATCGCGGGACCGGCGGTCATGTCGGAGGTGCCCGCGCGGACCTTGCGGGGCAGCAGGCCCGGCGTGGCCGGGAGGTCGGCGGCGACGCCCACGTCGACGACGCAGACCTCGGCACCCACCTGGGCGGCGAAGGCGTTGCAGACCGCTCCCCCGCCGAGGAAGTTGGCCACCATCTGGGCGGTGACCTCCTGCGGCCAGGGGGTGACGCCCTGGGCGTGCACCCCGTGGTCGCCGGCGAAGACCGCGACGGCCGCGGGCTCGGGGATCGGCGGCGGGCACTGGCGGGACAGGCCGCACAACTGCGCAGAGATGATCTCCAGCATGCCGAGCGCGCCGGCCGGCTTGGTCATCCGCTTCTGCCGCTCCCAGGCCTCGCCGAGCGCCTTGGCGTCCAGCGGGCGGATCTGCGCGACGGTCTCGGCGAGCAGGTCGTGCGGGTCCTCGCCGGGCAGGGCGCGACGGCCGTACGTCTCCTCGTGCACGACCCAGGACAGCGGGCGGCGCTTGGACCAGCCGGCCTGCATCAGCTCGGGCTCGTCCGGGAACTCGTCGACGTAGCCCACGCACAGGTAGGCGACGATCTCCAGGTGCTCGGGCAGGCCGAGGGCGCGGACCATCTCGCGCTCGTCGAAGAAGCTCACCCAGCCGACGCCGAGGCCCTCGGCGCGGGCCGCGAGCCAGAGGTTCTCGACCGCGAGCGCGGAGGAGTACGGCGCCATCTGCGGCTGGGTGTGGCGGCCCAGGGTGTGCCGGCCGCCGCGGGTCGGGTCGGCGGTGACGACGATGTTCACCGGGGTGTCGAGGATGGCCTCGACCTTCAGTTCCTTGAACTGCTTCGCCCGGCCCTTGGGCAGCGACTTGGCGTACGCCTCACGCTGGCGCATGGCCAGCTCGTGCATCGCCTGCCTGGTTTCGGCGGAGCGGATGACGACGAAGTCCCAGGGCTGCGAGTGGCCCACGGACGGTGCCGTGTGAGCGGCCTCCAGGACGCGCAGCAGCACCTCGTGCGGGATGGGGTCGCCGCGGAAGCCGTTGCGGATGTCGCGGCGCTCGCGCATCACCTTGAGCACGGCCTCGCGCTCGGCGTCGTCGTAACCGGGGGCGGCCGGACCAATGGCCCGCGGTGCCTCTGCCTCCGCGGCCGCGTTCTCCTCCCGGGCCTCTTCCGCGTCGGCGCCGTGGGTGTCCAGGTCGTCCGCGTGCTGGACGGCCTCGGGCGCGGGCTCCTCGCTCGACGCGGCGGCGGCCTCGCCGTCGCGGGGTGCGGGGACCCTGGCGGCGGGTTCCTCGGGGGTGAGTTGGTCCGCCGGGACGACGATGGGGTGCGGCGGGGTCGGGGCCAGGTGCGGGGTGGTGGGCACCGAGCCCTCGACGGGCACGAACTCTCCGAGGGTCTGGCCGGGCTGCGGCTGAAGGGGGACGCCGGGGCGGAGGGGCGCGCCGTGGGCGTGCTCGCCGGGGGTCCGGTCCGCGGGCGGCGTCGCCGCGTCCGGCTGGACGGGCTGGGGCCCGGCCGTTTCGGGGGCCGCGGGGGCCGCTTCGGCGGCCTGGGATCCGTCCGCATTCTGGACGGCGAGGTCCGCGATGCGAGCCGCGGCGGGTACGGCGGCATCGGCCGCGTCCTGCGGGCCGGGCGCCACGGCCGTGGGCACCTCCGGCGAAGTCGGCTGTTCCACGGCGGGGATGGGCGTCGCGGTGGCGTCGGTTGGAACCGCCGGGGCGGGCGTGGCCTCGGCGGCGTCGGTGGCCTGAGCCTGCGGCTGCGTGGCCTCGGCCGGCTCAGCTGCCGCGACGGTGGCCTCGGCGGTGCCGCCGGTCTCCGGGGCGTGAGCGGCTGCCGGAACCTGCGCGGCCTCGGCCTGGGCGGTCTGCGGGGCGGCCCCTTCCGGACTCTGGCCCGCCTCAGGGGTGTTGACGGCGACGGGCGCGGGCTCGACCTGCACGGCCTGCACTCCCCCAGGGCCGGTTCCGGTTGCGCTCGTCGTCTCGGCGGCGGCCACGGCGGCGGGGACACCCACCTGCGCGACCTCGGCCGCGCCTTCGGCAGCGTCACCGGTCTGGGGCACCTGCACGCCATCCGTCACCTGCGCGGCGTCCGGGGCGTGCGCGGGCTCGGCCGGACCTCCGGGCGCGGCGCCGGCCGCCGGCACAGGGGCACCGGGAACGACGCCGGCACCCTCCGACTGCGGGCCGGCCTCGGGCACCTGCCCACCATCCGGCACCTGGCCGGCGTCCGGGGCGGCGGCACCCTCCGACCGGGGCCCGGCCTCCGGCTCCTGGCCAACCGCCGGAACCTGACCAGTGTCCGGGGCAACGCCGGCGACAGCGCCCTGGGACCGGGACTCGGCCCCGGCCGCACCACCGGGCTCAACTCCGGCCCCCGGCACCGGCGCACCGGGCGCGACACCGGCGTCCTCCAACTCCGGACCGGCCTCGGGCACCTGACCCGCACCCGGGACAACCCCGGCCACGGCGCCCTCGGGCCGGGTTGACGCACCCTCAGCCGCACCACCGGGCTCGATCCCGGCCCCCGGCACGGCAACACCGGCACCCTCCGACCGCGGCCCCGCCTCCGGCGTCCGACCACCGGTCGGGACCTGGCCCCGGCCGTCCGTCTGCAGGTGGCTCGTGTCAGGGACGTACGGGGCGGCGCCGGACAGGGCCGCGTCGGGGGCGACGACGGCCTGGGCCACGCCGACCGGCTCCGGAACCGGAACCGGAACGACCGTGTCCGCGGTTCCCGCCCCGGCGAGCACCGGAGGGGCCGCCACGGTGGGCTGGGCGCCCCAGGGCGCGGCGCCCCGCGGGGCCGTCTCGCGCAACTGCGGGGCGTCGAAGTACTGGGGGCCGGTCGTGGGCGGTCCGGGCCGGCGGACCGGCGCGTCCGCGGGGCCGCGGTCGGCCAGGGAGCGGACCGGGCTCGCGGAGGCGTCGGGGATCGGCGGACCGAGGTGCAGCGGCCGGCGCGGGGGCACCGCCGCGGCGATCCCGGCCGGCGGCGTGGCCGCCGGGTCGTGGTGCCACACAGCGCCGAGGTCGACGGAGCCGGTGTCGCGGCCGGCCGTCGCGTGCGGGTCCTGCTCGTGGACGGCCTCGAGGACCGGCTCCGGGGCGGGCGGGGCCACCTCGTTGCCCCACGCCCCGTGGGAGCCCGGCAGGAGCAGGTCTTCGTCCTCGGCGGGAGACTCGGAGAGGTAGGCGTACGCACCGTGCGCGGGGACGCCCGGCTGCTCCACCATGCCTGCGCTCTCCGGCAGTCCCTCGCCCGGGACCTGGCCGGTGTCGGTCATGCGTACCCCTCGCCCATCGGTTTAGTGCTCCTACGACCAGCTCACCCGGAACGGCGCACCGACCGCCCCCAGTGAAGAACGAGCGTCCGCGCCGTGCGGCACGAACAACCCGCCCGGAAAAGGCGACAAAGCCATTGAGTGGCATTCTCGCGGTCGTCCGGCCGCCGCGACAGCGTGATCCGCGACGGCCCGCTGTGGACTGCGCCACGTTGCGTGTTCTCCGGGTCTGCCGTACCACACCCGCCCCGAATCGGGTGGGTTTTCCGGACATTGACGAACGAACTTCCGGACCACCCGGTGCGGTGCAACGATCGGCCAGCCTACCGCGCGCGGTACGACAACCCGATCACGGGGCACGCTCGGGCAGCACGGCACTGAGCAGGAACACGACGCTGCGCTCGGTCTCCGTCCAGGCGCGCGTGTCGAGCGCGACGGACTGGAGCAGGGCGCACTCGACTTGGTATCCGTGCTCGGTCAGGTCGCGGCCGACGAGTTCGGCGGCGTCCCGGGTGGCGGCATGGGCGACGATCCGCTGCGGACGCCGGTCGGCGACCGCGGAGACCACGGCCACTCCCCCGCCGCCGACGCGGACGACGTCCGGTTCGGGCAGGTTCTCCAGAATGTGCGGGGCGGTGCCGTGCACCACCTGCATGCGGACGTCGAAGCGGTGCGCGGCCGACTCGGTGCGGGCGCAGGCCCGCGCGTCCCGGTCGACGGCGATGACGGCGGCGCCGCCGCGCGCGGCCTCGGTGGCGAAGGCGCCGCTGCCGCAGCCGATGTCCCACACGAGGTCGCCCACGCGCGGTCCGAGGCGAGCGAGTTGGGCGGCCCGGAGCAGATCGGTCTCCCCCTCGCCGAGCCCGCCGCCGTAGACCTCGGCGGGCTGTGTCCAGCCGCGCGGCCCGTGGGCGGGGTCGTTCCCGGCGATCCAGCCGCCGCCCTCGCCGCCGCTCCGGCCGCCGATGACGATGACGACGTTGGGGTCGCGCCAGGTGTGGTCGGCGGCCTTGTCGGAGGTGACGATGCTGACCTGCTCGCGTTCGGTGCCGAGTTCCTCGCAGATGACGAAGGTGCGGTGCACTCCGTCCAGGAGCAGGCCGAGTTCGGCGGGTCCGGCGCCGGGGGCGGTGAGCACGGCGACCTTGGCGTGGGCGCGGCACACATTCACCGCGCGTCGCAGGGTGCGCTTGTGTGCGACGACCACTTGAGCGTCGTCCCAGGGCATTCCGGCGCGGGCGAAGGCGGCGGCCACGGACGAGACGGCGGGGACGACCTCGACCTCCAGGCCGAACTCCGGTGCTCGCAGGGTCCGTACGACCCCGAAGAAACCCGGGTCGCCGTCGGCGAGCACCACCGCGGTGCCGCGGTGGCCGGCGATGCGGCGGGCGGCGAGGGCGACACTGCCGAGGCGGATGCGTTCGGCGGTGCGCGGTACCTCGGGCAGCGCCAGGTGGTGGGCCGCGCCTGCCACGAGGGTGGCGGCGCCCAGGGCGCCGCGCGCCGCGTCGGTCAGCGGCGAACCGTCCCAGCCGATCACCGTGACCCGGTCGGCCATCGTCGTCAGTCTCCAGGATTGCGCAGGTCGTCGGGGTACGGACGCCCGAGGGCGTGTCCCGCGAGCGTACCGGGTGGAGCTGTCGGGTGCGCGGCGGGGCGGGGCGGGTGTGCCCGCGGGTCCCGGCGCCTCAGTTCCATTCCGGGAAGGACGTGTAGCCGCCGGACTCGGCCAGCTGCTCGCCCGCACCCTCCAGGTCCTCCGGCAGCAGGCTCCACACGATGAAGTCGGTGCGCATGTCGGTCCAGGTGCCGTCCTCGGTGCGGACGTGCGCTATGCAGGCGTTGCGCAGCACGCCCTCGCTGATGCAGCCGATCTTCTGGGCGACCTGCTGGGATGCGGTGTTGTCGGCGGCCGTGCGCAGCTCGATGCGTTCGAACTTCTGGTCCCCGAAGAGCCATTGCGCGGTGGCGAGCGCGGCCTCGGCGGCGTATCCCTCGCCGCGCGCCCAAGGTGCGACGATGTACGACAGCTCGGCGGAGCGCACGTGCCAGTCGGCCTTGGTCAGCTGGACGATGCCGACCAGCCGCTGGGTGAGGAACTCGGTGACCGCGAGGTCCAGGCCGCGGCCGGCGGTGCGTTCGGCGGGGGCGTACCCGGTGATCCAGCTGCGGGCCCCGTCCTCGGTGAAGGGCTGGGGGACGTCGGTCCAGGCCGCGACCTGTTCGTCGTTCATCATCTCGGCCAGGGCGGGTACGTCGTCCTCCTCGAGGGGACGCAGCACCAACCGCTCCGTGCTGATGGAGATGTTGGGGAAGGTGCTGTTCATGCGCCGCTCCGTAACCTTCGGAAGAACCGTCAGGGCCTGCTGAACTGCCCAGCATGCAGCATGAAAGCAGTGAACCGCACCACGGGGTCCTCCCCCACTGCCTGAACGGCGTGGGGGTACCCCCACCCTGTGAGGGCGCGGACCCCGTGCGTCGTGCGGATGGCGGTCGCGCGGATCAGAACGCCGGGACGACCGCGCCGTCGTACTTGTCCTCGATGAACTTCTTCACCTCGGGCGAGGTGAGGAGCTGGGCGAGCTTCTTGACCCGCGGGTCGTTCTCGTCGCCCTTCTTCACGGCGAGGAAGTTGGCGTACGGGTTGTCCTTCGCGGCTTCGGCGGCGATGGCGTCCTTGGCCGGGCTGAGCTTGGCCTCCAGTGCGTAGTTGCCGTTGATCACCGCGGCGTCGACGTCACCGAGGGAGCGCGGCAGCTGGGCCGCCTCCAGCTCCTTGAACTGCAGGTTCCTGGGGTTGGAAGTGACGTCCTTGGGGGTCGCGTCGTATCCGGCGCCGGCCTTCAGCTTGATGACGCCGTTGGCCTCCAGCAGCTTCAGGGCGCGGGCCTCGTTGGTGGTGTCGTTGGGCAGCGCGACGGTGGCGCCCTTCTTCAGGTCGGCCAGCTTCTTGACGCCCTTGGAGTACACGCCGAGCGGCTCCAGGTGCACCGTGCCGCCGGGGACCGGCACGATGTCGGTGCCGTTCTTCTTGTTGAAGTCGTCGAGGTACGGCTTGTGCTGGAAGTAGTTGGCGTCGACCTGGCCCTGCTGGACGGCCGTGTTCGGGGTCACGTAGTCGGTGAACTCCTTGACCTCCAGCTTGAGGCCGGCCTTCTTCGCCAGGTTGTCCTTGACGTAGGCGAGGATCTCGCCCTGCGGGGTGGGGGTGGCGGCGACCGTCAGCGGGGCGTTCGCGTCGGCCTTGCCGGAGCCGGATTCCGAGCCGCAGGCGGTGAGCCCGAGGGTGAGGGCTCCGGCGGCGAGGACGGCGGCGGTGATCTTGGTGGTGTTACGCACGAAAAGTGCCTTTCCTTGGGTGGTGCGACCCCGGGTACGGGGAGATTGGGGAGGAGGTCTTCAGGCGGCCTTGCCGACGCCGGTGGCCGCGGGTTCCCCGGCCTTCAGCAGCCGCAGTTTCGGCGCGGGGCCGGAGCGGCCGGAGCGGCGGTGCAGGGACCGGGCCGCGAGATCGCCGGCGAACTGGATGGCCGAGATGACCACGGCGAGGATGGCCACGGTGATCCACATGAGCTGGGTGTCGAAGCGCTGGTAGCCGTAGCGGATGGCGATGTCGCCGAGGCCGCCGGCGCCGACGGTGCCGGCCATCGCGGAGTAGCCGATGAGGGCGACGATCGTGGTGGTGGTACCGGCGATCAGCGAGGGCAGGGACTCGGGGACGAGGACCTTGCGGACGATGGTCCAGGTGTTGCCGCCCATCGCCTGGACGGCCTCGACCAGTCCGCCGTCCACTTCGCGGACGGACGTCTCGACGAGCCGGGCGAAGAATGGGATGGCGCCGATGGCCAGCGGCACGATGGCGGCCTCGCGGCCGATCGTCGTGCCGGTGACGAAGCGGGTGAAGCTCATCAGGGCCACCATCAGGATGATGAACGGCATCGAGCGGGTGATGTTCACGACCTGCCCGATCACCTTGTTGGCGACGACGTTCTGGAGCAGCCCGCCCCGGTCGGTGAGGACCAGCAGGACGCCGAGGGGCAGTCCGCCGACGACGGCGATGAGCGTGGACCAGCCGACCATGTAGAGGGTGTCCCAACTGGCCTGGGACAGCAGGGGCTGCATTTCGTACCAGGTCACTTGGAACCTTCCTTCACCAGTTCCGGCCGCGGGGCCAGGGCGTGGTCGACGACGTCGATCTGCAGGCCCTGCTCGCGCAGGAAGCCGATGGGCACCACGTTGTCCTCGTAGCGGCCGGGCAGTTCGATGCGCATCCGGCCGACCTGGAGGCCGCCGATGGTGTCGATGGCCGCGCCGAGGATCGAGATGTCGATGTTGTAGGTGCGGGACAGCTGCGAGATGACGGGCTGGGTGGCGCTCTCGCCGTGGAAGGTGACGTCGATGACGGTCCGGTCGTCGGCGGATGCCTCCCCGCCGACCGGGAAGAGCGCGGCGGCCAGTTCGGAGCCCGGGGTGGCGAGGAGTTCGCTCACCGTGCCGGACTCGACGATGCGGCCGTTCTCCATGAGCGCCGCCGAGTCGCAGACGGACTTCACGACGTCCATCTCGTGCGTGATGAGCAGGACGGTCAGGCCGAGCTGCCGGTTCAGGTCGCGCAGCAGTTGGAGGACGGAGCGGGTGGTCTCCGGGTCGAGGGCGCTGGTGGCCTCGTCGGACAGCAGCACCTTGGGGTCGCCTGCGAGGGCGCGGGCGATGCCGACGCGCTGCTTCTGGCCGCCGGAGAGCTGAGCGGGGTAGGCCCGGGCCTTGTCGGCGAGACCGACGAGGTCGAGCAGTTCGAGCGCCCTGCGGGAACGTTCCTTCCCGGATGTGCCGAGGATCTCCAGCGGCAGCTCGACATTGTCCTGGACGGTGCGCGTGGACAGCAGGTTGAAGTGCTGGAAGACCATGCCGATCCGGCTGCGGGCCCGCCGCAGGTCCTTGCCGGCCCGGTGGCCGCGGCCGGCCAGGGCGGTGAGGTCCTGTCCGGCGATGGTGACCGTGCCGGAGGTGGGCCGCTCCAGCAGGTTGACGCAGCGGATGAGCGAGGACTTGCCGGCGCCGGACTGGCCGATGACGCCGTACACCTCGCCTTCGCGGACGTGCAGGTCGACGCCGTCGAGCGCGGTGATCTCGCGACCGCGCGAACTGTAGACCTTGGTGAGGCCCGATGTGGTGATCACGTGGGTTTCCGTCACTGTCGAGTGCGCGGCGCGTCGTGGGCGCCGGGCACGGCATTCATGGTCGGGGAGCGCCAGAACGCGGCACGACTCTCGCAGTGGTGCTCAAACCGGGAGAAACGTGTGCGCGGGGGCGTGGCTCGGCCACGGGCGCCCGGACGGACCGGACGCGGGCGCGGACATGAGCGGGCTCTCGCTTCGGGGCGCGAGGCTCAGCTGGTGCAGGGGCCCTCTAGAAGGCGCACATTCGACGTACAGGACACATACAACGAGCACCGGGCGGCACAGTCGCCTCGGTCGCCGGGATGCGGTCGCTCGTCGTGGTCATGCGGTCAGTAAACCAGACCCACGGGGACGGGAGGCCATCGCAGTCCACATGCTGGACACACGTGGACACCACGGCGATGCGGCGCGGACCTGGGGGTTTGGCGCCTGTGACCAGGGTGGACAAGGCCCGCGGGCGTCCGTCCGGACGGCCGGGGGCGGGCGCGGGGGACTCCGGACTGTGGCCAACACCACGGCGCCGCACCGGGGGGAGCCGCACCGGCGGGCACCGGGTCCGCGGGGCCGGGCCGGGCGCGGCGGGGCGTTCGCCCCGTAATAAGGTCGCAGCATGCTTGATGCCCTGACGCTGATGACCGGCGTCGCCGCGCTGCTGCTCGCCGCCTGGTGCGGCTGGGCGGCCTACCGTGACCAGCCGACCAAGGACTGGCACTTCATCGGGATGGCGGTGGTGTCGCTGCTCGCCCTGGTCCAACTGGTGGTCGGGGTCGTGGCGCTGGCGCGGGGCGAGAAGCCGGCGCAGGGGACGACGATCTTCGTCGCGTATCTGCTGGGAGCCTTCGCGTGCGTCCCGGCGGCCGGGCTCATGTCGCTGACCGAGCGGACGCGCTGGGGTTCGGTGACGGCCGCGGCGGGCGGAGTGGTCCTCGCCGTCCTGGAGGTGCGGCTCTATGACATCTGGGGAAGGTGAGATGAGCGCCGTGAAGGAGAAGCCGGCCGGGGCACGGCTCGTCAGCGGTCCGGGCACGCTGCTGGTCTGGCTGTACGGCGTGATGGTCGTCGGCGCGGTGTCGCGCTCGGCCTACCAGATCGCCACCGAGTTCGACCGGGCGCCGCTCGCCTACTCGCTGTCCGCGGTCGCCGGAGTCGTGTACGGCTTCATCACGTACTCGCTGGTGCGCGGCGGGGAGAAGGCGCGCAGGGCCGCGCTGGCGTGCTGCGTCGCCGAGTTGGTGGGCGTGCTGACGGTCGGCACGTGGACACTTCTCGACAAGTCCGCGTTCCCGGACGCGACCGTGTGGTCAGGCTACGGCCGGGGTTACGTCTTCATCCCGGTGCTGCTTCCGCTGTCGGCCCTTTACTGGCTGCGCAAGGCGCGGAAGCAGCAGCCGCAAGCGGCCTGAGCAGGTCCGCAGCCGCGCTACGCGGTCGCCGCGTAGCTGCCCTCGGGCTTCTCCAGGATGATCATCGGTACGCCGTCGGCGCCCTGGGAGGTGCCGACCACCTGGTAGCCCACGCGCCGGTACAGGCGCAGGTTGCCCTCGCTGCGGTGCCCCGTGTGCAGCCGGAACCTGGTGGCGCCACGCTCCGCGGCCAGAGCGTCCTCGGCCGCGCGCAGCAGCCGGGCGCCGATGCCGTGCCCCTGGAGGCGCGGGTGGACGCAGAGCTTGCTGATGAGGGCCGCGCCGTCCTCGGTCACCCGGCCGCGCACCGAGCCGACCACCTCGTCGCCGAGCCGCGCCACGAAGACGCAGTCGGCGGCGAGCTCGTGGCGGATCGAGTCGAGACTCTCGACGAGCGGGTCGATGCGGTAGTTGCCGTACAGCGCGGCCTCGCTCTGGAAGCACAGGTACTGCAACCTGAAGATCTGCTCCGCGTCCTGTTCGGCCGCCGCAGAGATGGTCACGCTCATGCCCATGTGCGCACGCCTCCCGCTCACTTGATCACCGGTCGTCCCCCACTCCTATCCCCGCGCTTCACGTGCCGCAACCTCCGGTGCGGACAATCGTTGCGGGCATCTCGGACAACTGGCATGTTCCGGGCCTGTGCTGCCCTGTGAGATACCCAACTCACCCGCCCTCGCGCAGTGGGTGGGGTCCCGCGGCGACGCGATGCCCGGGCGACACGACCACGGCCGTCCCGGCGCGGGCTGCCGGGACGGCCGTGGTCGGCCCCGAACGGGGCCGCGGGGTTCAGCGGTTGACGGGCCGGCCGCTCAGGAAGTCCTCGCGGGCGAGCAGTCCGGTGTCGGCGTTGTCGGTGAAGATGCCGTCGATGCCGGTGGCGAAGTAGGCCTGGAACACGCCGAAGACGTCACCGTAGGCGTCGGCGGCGGTGCCCTTGCGGAACTTGGGCGGCAGGAACGGGTTCTCGTTGCGGGCGGTGTAGGGGTGCAGGATCAGACCCGCGGCGTGCGCGTCCCGGACGAGTGTGCTCGGCTGGGTGAGGTTGCCGTCGGCGTCCTTGGGGATGACCAGGTCGACGGTCGGGCCGATGCCCTGCGCGTAGGAGGCGATCTCCTTCAGGCCCTTGGGCGTGATCAGGTCGGCGACCGTGCGCGGATCGCCCGCCTCGACGAAGTCCCAGGGGCGGCTGCGGGCGCCCGACAGCAGCACCACGAGCGGATTGCCGACGAGCCGGTCCAGCCGCTGGATGCTGCTCGGCTCGAAGGACTGGAGGATCACCGGGGAGTCCTTCTTGTCCTTGCCGTACTTGCGCAGCAGCGCGGCGACCCGCTCCTCCAGGCCGAGGCCCAGCGCGCGGAAGTACGTCGGGTGCTTGGTCTCGGGGTAGATCCACACCTGCCGGCCGCGCTTGCGGGTCTGCTCGTCCTGCCACTTCAGGACCTCTTCGAAGGTGGGAATCTCCCAGCGGCCGTTGTAGAGGGTGCTGTGGGGGCGGTTGGCCGGGATACGTTCGATCGCGCGCAGCGTCTTCAGCTCGGCGAGGGTGAAGTCCTCGGTGAACCAGCCGGTGGTGGCCACCCCGTCCAGGGTCTTGGTGGTCCTGCGGGCGGCGAACTCGGGGTGGTCGGCGACGTCCGTGGTGCCGCCGATCTCCGGCTCGTGCCGGCACACGAGGTGACCGTCCTTCGTCGGCACCAGGTCACCGGCCTCGACGACATGGGCGCCGAGGTCGAGGGCCAGGTCGTAGGAGCCGAAGGTGTGCTCGGGCCGGTAGCCGCTGGCTCCCCGGTGGCCGACGATCGTCGGCACGGGCAGGTTCTTCAGTCCGCCGCCCTTCCGGTCGCCGGCTCCGCCCTGGGCGGCTCCGGCCACGCCGGGCAGTCCGAGGACCGCTCCGCCCGCGCCCAGCACCGCGGCCCCGAGGACGGCCCTGCGTCCGGTCCCGCGTCCCCGCTCGTCCGACTCCCGCGTACCCATGACCGCCTCCTGGTCTCGTGTCGTCCGTGCGCGCCGATCGTAGGTGGGCGCCGATGACGGACGGGAGACCGCGCGGCGAACACCGGCGTGACGCCGGGTGTCGCCGGAGGCCGTACGGGACACAAGGGGCGCCGCCCGCCGAACGGGTGACGTCCCATCGGCATGTCCCGGCCCGGCCCGGGAAGACGCACTCAGTGGCGGTCGTCGCGGCCCCGTGGCGCGGCCGATCCGCCGAACGGGGCGAAGTGGTGGACGGCGCGGGCGCCGCCGCGCGCGGCGCGCGGTCCGGGCGCCGCCGCCTCCGGCCGCGGCGTGTCGTGGCCCGCGGATCGGCGCCGGTCCCTGCGGACCAGAACCGCCACGGCCCCGGCCGGCACCATGAGCAGCACGACGAAGGCGACCCCGATGGACATCCCGTTCTCCCCCGGACGGCGAGCGACCTCCATCACATCGGTCCGTTCGGGTCACCGGGGTGAAACGTACCTCCGTCGCAGGTAAACGTATGTCAACAGTGTGTAAGAGGCGGTGAGCCCGATGTGCATTCGGCCCCGGGCCGCGAGTATCGTCCTCACCTGCACAGACTCATGAACAATCCCTCGACATCTCCAGACACCGGAGGGCCCGTTGTCCCGCTTCGCGCTCATCAAGGCAGTGCTCGGCCCGATCATGCGCCTGATGTTCCGCCCACGGGTGGAGGGCGCGGAGCGGATTCCGGGCGACGGCCCGGTGATCCTGGCCGGCAATCACCTGACCTTCATCGACTCGATGATCCTGCCGCTGGTCTGCGACCGTCAGGTCTTCTTCATCGGCAAGGACGAGTACGTCACCGGGAAGGGCTTCAAGGGCCGGCTGATGGCCTGGTTCTTCACCGGCGTCGGCATGATCCCGGTCGACCGTGACGGCGGCCGGGGCGGTGTGGCCGCGCTGATGACCGGCCGCCGCGTGCTGGAGGAGGGCAGGATGTTCGGCATCTACCCGGAGGGCACCCGCTCCCCCGACGGCCGCCTCTACCGCGGCCGCACCGGCATCGCCCGGCTCACCCTGATGACCGGGGCGCCCGTGGTCCCGTTCGCCATGATCGGCACCGACAAGCTCCAGCCGGGCGGCTCGGGTCTGCCCCGGCCGGGCCGCGTCACGGTCCGCTTCGGCGAGCCGATGGAGTTCTCCCGGTACGAGGGCATGGACCGGGACCGGTACGTCCTGCGGGCCGTGACCGACTCGGTGATGGCGGAGGTCATGCGGCTGTCCGGGCAGGAGTACGTCGACATCTACGCGACCAAGGCGAAGGCGGCGTAGGCCTCCGGCGGTCGGGCAGGGCACGACGGCCGCGGGTCCACCGTGGCCGGTCGCGACCGCGCCACGCAGCCGTGTCCCGACACGGCCCCCGCCCCCGTCGTATCCCGCCCAGGGGTCAGAGCTTCTGGCCCTTCAGCAGGAGCCACGCCGCCGGCGCCGTTGCCAGCAGTACCGCCGCTCCCGCTCCCGACGCCAGGTGCAGGCCGTGGACGAAGGACTCCCTGGCCGCGTGCAGCAGGGCCTCGGAGGTCTGCGCGGGCAGGCTCGCCGCCACCTCGACCGCGCCGCCCAGCGACTCGTGGGCGGCGGACGGTGTGCCCGCCGGGCCGGTGAAGCCCCTGTAGACACCGGTCACGATGGAGCCCAGCAGGGCGATGCCGAGGGCCGCGCCCAGTTCGTACGCCGTCTCGGAGACCGCCGAGGCGGCGCCCGCCTGCTCCTTGGGCACGCTGGAGAGGATCACGTCGGCGGTCACCGTGAAGGAGAAGCCGGCACCGACGCCGACCACCAGCAGGGACGTACCCAGCAGCGGGTAGCCGGTGGTCCCGCTGAGCGTCGTCAGCGCGGCCAGCCCCAGGCCGATGGCGGCCAGTGAGCCGGAGACCACGGTCCGCACCGAGAAGCGCCGGGCCGCCCGCCCGGCGAGCAGTCCGGCCGCCACCGCGCCCACGGCGGCGGGCAGTTCGAACAGCCCCGCCTCGAACGGCCGCCTGCCCTGGACGAGTTGCAGGTACTGGGACAGGAAGAACACCAGACCGGACATGCCGAGCACGGTCAGCAGATCGGCGAGGACGGCGCCGGAGAAGCCCCGGTTGCGGAAGAGCCGTATGTCCAGCAGCGGCTTCGGCAGCGTGAGCTGGCGGCGGACGAAGCCGTACAGTGCGGCCGCGCCCAGCAGACCCGTGGCCAGGACCGGCCAGGTGAACCCTCGTGCCGCGGCCTCCTTGACCGCGTAGACGACGCCGACCACGCCGACCAGCGACAGCACGACGCTCGCAAGGTCCCACGGGCCCGGGTCGGGGTTGCGGGACTCGGGCAGGGTCTTGATGCCGACCAGGACGAGGACCGCCATCACGGGCAGGTTGATGAGGAAGACCGAGCCCCACCAGAAGTGCTCGAGCAGCAGGCCGCCCACGATCGGGCCGACGGCCGTGCCACCGGAGGCGGTGGCGCCCCAGATGCCGACGGCGAGGCTGCGCTCGCGCGGGTCGTGGAACAGGTTGCGGATCAGGGCGAGCGTGGCGGGCATCAGGGTGGCACCCGCGACACCCAGCAGCGCCCGCGCCAGGATCATCAGTTCCGGTGTGGCGGCGTAGGCGTTGAGCACGGAGACCGCGCCGAACGCTGTGGCCCCGCCGAGCAGGATGCGCTTGCGGCCGATGCGGTCGCCGAGGCTGCCCATGGAGACGAGCAGACCGGCGATGACGAAGGAGTAGACGTCGCCGATCCATAGCAGCTGGGTGCCCGAGGGCCTGAGGTCCTCACTGATGAAGGGGGTCGCGAGACCGAGGACGGTCGCGTCGACGGCCACCAGCAGCACGGCGAGCACGAGGACGGAGAGCGCGAGCCAGCGGCCCGGACGCTGCTCCACCTCCGCCACGCGAGCCGGCTGCAGGGTGCTGGTCATGATTCCTCGTTCCGTGAAGTGTCCGTGCGCAGTGCGCCACCGAGCAGCAGCTCGGCGATCATGTGGTGGAAGTCCTTGGGGGCGACCTTGCCGCTCAGCACGACGTAGGCGCCGGAGGCGATGAGGCCGAAGAGGGCCTCGGTGAGCCAGGCGGGGGTGAGGTCGATACGGAACTCGCCGCTGAGCTGGCCGCGCCGGAAGACCTCGGAGATGCGCTCGTCGAGCCGGTTCCAGCCCTCGTTCTGCGCCTCGCCCTCGAACAGCTGGTTCTCCGTGTAGAGGAAGGAGAGCAGCCCGGCCGCCGGTTCGATCTCGCGGACCAGGCGCCGTACGGCGTCGCCGGCCGGCCCCTCCCCCAGACGGGCCGCGTCGAGGGCGGCCTCGCACTCGGCGATGCCGAGCGCCTCCAGCGCCCTGACGAGCGAGTCGCGTCCGGCGAAGTGGCGGTGCAGCGTGGCCCGGCTGATCCCGGCCGCCTTGGCGACGTCGTCCATGGTGGCGGTGGACTTGTGGGTGAGCAGGGTGGCTGCGCTGCGCAGCACGTGGTCACGATCGACAGCCATGAGACAACGATAGCCCATGTGAGACATTAGTGTCTCACATTAGGTGTACGTGTCTCACTGGTCTCACTGGCATGCTGGAGGAGGGTGCCGTGGGCGCTCAGTGCCAGGGCAGCTGCCCGCGCCGCTCCCAGTAGGCCCGGGGTTCCTCGGCCAGCGCGTCGAGGCGGGCGAGCTGGTCCTCGTCGAGGTCGACGGCCGGGGCGTGCAGGTTGGAGGCGAGCTGGCCGGGGGTGGCGGCGCCGGAAAGGACCAGACCGGCCCACGGCCTGCGCAGGATCAGGGCGAGGGCGACCGCGTCGCAGCCCAGGCCCGTCTCCCGGGCGACCGCCTTGAGCGCCTCGGGGGCGTACGGCTCGGCGAGCCGCCCGTTGGCCATGCCCTCCTTGACGATCACCGTCAGTCCGGCGTCGTGCGCCTCGGCGAGGGCGGGACCGGCGGAGGTCTCCAGGACGTTGTAGGTCGACTGGACGGTACGGAAGAGGGGAGCGCCGTCGACCGTCACGCCGAGCGCGGCCCGGACGGTGTCGGCCTGTGCGGGCCCGCTGGTGGAGAAGCCGATCGTGAGACCGCCGGCGGCGGCCTCGGCGAGCCTGGCGTGCAGCTCCTTGTCGGTGAGCGCCGGGCTGTCCGGGGTCAGCGAGTGGATCTGGTACAGGTCGAGCCGGTCACCGAGCAGTTCGGCGGTCTCGGCGCGCTGCCGCTCGTAGGTGGCGAGGCTGTGGTCCTTGACCTCGTGCCGGTCGGCGTCGGTGGTCCAGTTCGCGGTGTAGGTGTAGCCCCACTTGCTGCCGACGACGACGTCGGCGGCGTCGGGGCGTGCCCTGAGCCAGTCGGCGAGGAACTCCTCGGCGCGGCCGTAGGAGCGGGCGGCGTCCACGTAGCGGACGCCCTGCGCGTAGGCGGCGTCCAGGAGTTCGTGGGTGCGCTCGCGCAGGGCGTCCACGGTACGGTCGGCCGGGAGGTCCTTGTCGCGGCCGAGGTTGATGTACCCCGGACGCCCGACGGCGGCCAGCCCCAGACCGATGTGGCACGTGGGGGTCGTGGCCGAGGCCAGTCGGGCGAAGGGCATCGCGGGCTCCGTTCGGTCGCTTCCTTACGGCTGTGGACCAACGTAACCCGCGAGACCCCGAAGGCGGGCGAACTACTTCCGGGCGTCCGCCCACTGGTGCTGCGCCGCCACGTCCGCCTTGACCTCGGCGAGCTGGACGGCGACCGCGCTCGGGGCGGTGCCGCCGCGGCCGCTGCGGGAGGCGAGGGCGCCGGGGACGTTGAGGACGGTGCGCACCTCGGGCGTCAGATGGGCGGAGATCTTGGCGAACTGGTCGTCGGTCAGCTCGTCGAGCTCCTTGCCCTCGGCCTCGGCGGCCTTCACGCACTCGCCGGCGACCTCGTGCGCCACCCGGAACGGCACGCCCTGCTTGACCAGCCACTCGGCGATGTCGGTGGCCAGCGAGAACCCGGCCGGGGCCAGCTCCTCCATGCGCTCGCGGTGCACGGTGAGGGTGGCCATCATGCCGGTGAAGGCCGGCAGCAGGACCTCCAGCTGGTCGCAGGAGTCGAAGACGGGCTCCTTGTCCTCCTGGAGGTCGCGGTTGTACGCCAGCGGCAGGGCCTTGAGGGTGGCGAGCAGCCCGGTCAGGTTGCCGATCAGCCGGCCGGACTTGCCGCGCGCCAGCTCTGCGATGTCCGGGTTCTTCTTCTGCGGCATGATCGACGAGCCGGTGGAGAAGGCGTCGTGCAGGGTCACGAAGGAGAACTCCTTCGTGTTCCAGATGATGACCTCCTCGGCGATCCGGGAGAGGTTCACACCGATCATCGCGGTGACGAAGGCGAACTCCGCGACGAAGTCCCGGGAGGCCGTGCCGTCGATGGAGTTGCCGGCGCTGCCGCGCTCGAAGCCGAGGTCCCGCGCCACCGCCTCCGGGTCCAGGCCGAGGGAGGAACCGGCCAGGGCGCCGGAGCCGTACGGCGACACGGCCGTCCGCTCGTCCCACTGGCGCAGCCGCTCGGCGTCCCGCGACAGGGACTGGACGTGCGCGAGGACGTGGTGGGCGAACAGGACCGGCTGGGCGTGCTGGAGGTGGGTGCGGCCGGGCATGGCCACGTCCGGGTGGGCCTCGGCCAGGCCGATGAGCGCGTCCTGGAGGTCGGCGATCAGACCGCCGATGATCCGGGCGTGGTCGCGCAGGTACATGCGGAAGAGGGTGGCGACCTGGTCGTTGCGGGACCGGCCGGCGCGCAGCTTGCCGCCGAGGTCGGCGCCGAGGCGCTCCAGCAGTCCGCGCTCCAGGGCGGTGTGCACGTCCTCGTCGGCGATGGTGCCGGTGAAGGAGCCGTCGGCGACGTCCGCCTCCAGCTGGTCGAGGCCCGCCAGCATGCGCCGCAGTTCGTCGTCCGTGAGCAGCCCGGCCTTGTGCAGCACGCGCGCGTGGGCGCGGGAGCCGGCGATGTCGTGGGGCGCGAGGCGCCAGTCGAAGTGGACGGACGCGGACAGCTTCGCCAGGGCCTCGGCGGGACCGTCGGCGAAACGGCCGCCCCAGAGCCGTACGTCACCGCTGTTGCTGCTCACTTGCGTTGCTCCTCGGGGATGGCGATGTGCGCGACCGCCTCCCCACCCGTGAGTGAGGAGGCGGTTGTCAGGCTAGTGCGTGCGAGGCGACCCGGCGCCGTGACGCGAGGTCCGCGCCGGGTCGGACCCGTCAAAGGCCAGTTGGTACCTAGGCCAGGTCGCGCTGTGCGGCGATCTTCGACGACAGGCTGTAGATGTCGATGAAGCCCTTGGCGGCGGACTGGTCGAAGGTGTCGCCGGTGTCGTAGGTGGCGAGGTTGAAGTCGTACAGCGACTCCTGGGAGCGCCGGCCGGTGACAACCGCGCGGCCGCCGTGCAGGGTCATGCGGACGTCGCCGGAGACGTGCTGGTTGGCCTCGTTGATGAAGCCGTCCAGGGCGCGCTTGAGCGGGGAGAACCACTGGCCGTCGTAGACCAGTTCGCCCCAGCGCTGCTCGACCTGCCGCTTGTAGCGGGCGAGTTCGCGCTCGACGGTGACGTTCTCCAGCTCCTGGTGGGCGGTGATCAGGGCGATCGCGCCGGGAGCCTCGTACACCTCGCGGGACTTGATGCCGACGAGGCGGTCCTCGACCATGTCGATCCGGCCGATGCCCTGGGCGCCGGCGCGCTCGTTGAGCTGCTGGATGGCCTGGAGGACGGAGACGGGCTTGCCGTCGATGGCGACCGGGACGCCCTCCTTGAAGGTGATGATCACCTCGTCGGCCTCACGGGCGACGGCCGGGTTCTGGGTGTACTCGTAGATGTCCTCGATCGGCGCGTTCCAGATGTCCTCGAGGAAGCCGGTCTCCACGGCGCGGCCGAAGACGTTCTGGTCGATGGAGTACGGGGACTTCTTGGTGGTCGCGATCGGGAGGTTCTTCTCCTCGCAGAACGCGATGGCCTTGTCCCGGGTCATCGCGTAGTCGCGGACCGGGGCGATGCACTTCAGGTCGGGGGCGAGGGCGACGATGCCGGCCTCGAAGCGGACCTGGTCGTTGCCCTTGCCGGTGCAGCCGTGGGCGACGATGCCGGCGCCGTGCTTCTGGGCGGCGGCGACCAGGTGCTTGACGATCGTCGGCCGCGACAGCGCGGAGACCAGCGGGTAGCGGTCCATGTAGAGGGCGTTGGCCTTGATCGCCGGGAGGCAGTACTCGTCGGCGAACTCGTCCTTGGCGTCGGCGACCTCGGCCTCGACGGCACCGCAGGCGAGCGCGCGCTTGCGGATGACGTCCAGGTCCTCGCCGCCCTGGCCGACGTCGACCGCAACGGCGATGACCTCGGCGCCCGTCTCCTCGGCGATCCAGCCGATGGCGACGGAGGTGTCCAGACCGCCCGAGTAGGCGAGTACGACGCGCTCGGTCACGGGATTCTCCTCACACTGCATTCGCTGACATGCATGAGTATGCAGAACTCTGCATGGTTCGTCAATCTCGTCCGGGGCGCGTCGTGGCACCAGGGGATTCGCAAGGTGTTTTCAGAACTCGTCCGTCATTCCTTGAACGAGCGCAACCGCTTCCGCGTATCGCCGAACAAGGCGCCCCGGCCGCCAGGCCCCGGGCGCCGGCCTCCCCGGCCGCCTGCCCCCCACTCCGTGGGGTGACAGGCAGCCGTGGCCGCCCCGAGGAAGCGCCGGCCGGGGCGGCCACGGTGGGCCGGGCGGAGGCCGTAATTCCTTAGACAGCCGAAAGAACTTCCCCGGATAATCGCTGGACATGGGAAAGACGTATGAGCGCATCGACGGCAGGCTGCGCACGTTCATCGAGCGGCAGCCCCTCTTCTTCACCGCGACCGCCCCGCTCTCCGGCGACGGCACGGTCAACCTCTCCCCCAAGGGCCTCAAGGGCTCCTTCACGGTGTTCGACGAGCACACCGTGGCCTACCTGGACTTCGCCGGTTCCAACGCGGAGACCATCGCCCACCTGCGTGAGAACGGCCGGATCACCCTGATGTGGTGCGCCTTCGAGGGGCCGCCGAGCATCGTGCGCGTCCACGGCCGGGGCGAGCCCGTCTTCCGCGACGACCCGCGCTTCGGCGAACTCCTCACCCGTTTCCCCGGCATCGACCCGGCCGCGCACGGGCTGCGCGCCATCATCGTCGTGCACGCCGAACTGGTGCGGGACACCTGCGGGTACGCGGTGCCCTTCATGGCGTACGAGGCGGACCGCGATCTGCATGGCAGGCGCTTCGCGCGCGAGGACGATGCCTCGCTGAGTGACTACTTCACCCGGAAGGAGCACGTGGCCACCAGCCTGGACGGCCTGCCTGGGCTGCCGTTGCCGCTGCCGCCGTCTACGGTCTGAGCCATGCGCCCCGCTGTGCCGTGATCCTCGCCGCCCTGTCCCTCCTCACGCTCGGTGCCGCGCCCGCGGGTGAGGTACCGCTCCCGGCGCGGATGCGGGACACCGGCGGCGGCACCCAGCTGATCACCGCTCAGGCGGCCCGCACCGGCGCCACGTCGGGCACGGTCACCTGGTGGAACCTGCGCGGCGGGCGCTGGGTGCGGGCCGGTTCGGCACCGGCCCGGTTCGGCGCGAAGGGCCTCGGCGAGGGCACGGTGCGACGGCAGGGCACGTACACGACCCCGACCGGGCTGTACCACCTGCCGTTCGCCTTCGGCGTCACGTCCGCACCGGATGGGACCCGGCTGCGGTACCGGCGGGTGGGCCCGGACTCCTGGTGGTGCCAGGACAACGGCTCGCGCTCCTACAACCGCTGGACCCAGCCGCGCCCCGCGGACTGCCGGGCCACCGAGTCCGAGCACTTGGTGGCGTACCCGAGGCAGTACGCGCACGCTCTCGTCATCGGCTTCAACTACTCCCGTCCGGTACGCGGCCGGGGAGCGGGGATCTTCCTGCACGTCTACTCCCGTCCGGTACGCGGCCGGGGAGCGGGGATCTTCCTGCACGTCGACGGGCCCGGGGCGACGGCCGGCTGTGTGTCGGTGCCGCGGGAGGCCATGCGGCGGATCCTGGCGTGGGCGGATCCCGGGCGCCGGCCGCACATCGCGATCGGCACGGCGGGCGGGGCGACCGCGATCAGCCGTTACTGAACCCGCCACCGCCCGCCGGCAGCCGGACGGTGAAGGCCGTGGAGCCGGGGCGGCTGTCCAGGCCGACACCGCCGCCGTGGGCCTCCGTCACGGCCGCCACGATCGACAGGCCCAGACCGGCCCCGGCGCCGCCGAAGGAGTCGGTGCGGCGGCGGTCGGCCCGGGTGAAGCGCTCGAAGACACCGGGCTGGACCTCCTCGGGGACGCCGGGCCCGTCGTCGTGCACACGCAGCACGGCCGTGGCGGCACTCCCCGGGTCCGCCTCCCGGTCGCACTCCAGGTCCAGGGACACCGTCACCTCGGTCCCCGCGGGCGTGTGCGCACGCGCGTTGGCCAGCAGGTTGGCGAGCACCTGCTGGAGCCGGTGGGCGTCACCGGTGACCGTCACCGGTTCCTCCGGCAGCTCCAGCGTCCAGCGGTGCTCCGGACCGGCGGCCCGGGCGTCCGTCACCGCGTCCAGGACCAGGCGGGTCAGGTCGACCGGTCGGCGGTGCAGGGGACGCCCGGCGTCCAGCCGGGCCAGGAGCAGCATCTCGTCGACCATCTCGCCCATGCGCGCGGACTCGGAGGCGATGCGTTCCAGGGCGCGGGTGACCTCGGGCGGCACCGGCCCGGGATGCAGCAGGGCGAGCTCGGCGTGGCCGCGCACGGTGGCGACCGGAGTGCGCAGCTCGTGGCTGGCGTCGGCGGCGAAGCCGCGCAGCCGCTCCTCACTGGCGTGCCGTTTGGTCAGCGCGTCCTCGACGTGGTGGAGCATCCGGTTGAAGGCGGCGCCGACCCGCCCGACCTCGCTGCGCGGGTCGGCGCGCGGGGCGCGGGGCGGCAGCGCCACCTCTCCGCTGGCCAGCGGCAGCTCGCTGACCCGGGCGGCGGTTTCCGCGACCCGGGTCAGCGGCCGCAGCGACCAGCGCACCCACAGGGCACCGGCGACCCCGGCGACGGCCAGAGCCAGGGCGGAGACGGTTCCCGCGACCAGTTCGAGGCGGTGGACGGCGGCCCGCACCGGCGCCATCGGCAGCCCGGTGACCAGCACGTCGCCGTCCCGGCCAGGCCAGGCGGCCAGCCGGTACTCGCCCAGGTCGGACAGGCGCACCGTGTGCCCGCCGTGGTCCGCCGGGAGCGCGGCCAGTGCCCTGCGGTCGGCACCGGTGAGGGTGACGTCGAAGCCGGGACGGGACGGGGAGGGGACCATGGCCGCGTGGGTCACCGTGCCGCCGAGGAGCCGGGCACCGAAGGTGGCGGCGGCCTGGCGGCGGGTGTCGCCGCGCTCGTCGCCGTCGTGGTCGGAGGGCTTGGCGGGCGTGGCGGTGCCGTGCTCCAGGCTCTCCGGGAAGCCCGGCCCGGCCTGCTGGAGCTGCTGGTCGATCCGGCCGGTGAGGAAGCCGTCCAGTTCGATGACCGCGGCCACGCCGACGGCGGCGCAGCCGACGGCCAGCAGCACCACCAGGCCGAAGGTGAGCCGGGCCCGCAGGGTGCGCGGCCGGGGCAGCCGGCGTATCCGCGGTGTCATCGCCCGCCGCGGCGCGGTCACCGTACCGCCGGCTTCAGCACGTACCCGGCCCCGCGCACCGTGTGGATCATGGGTTCGTGTCCGGCGTCCACCTTCTTGCGCAGATACGAGATGTACAGCTCCACCACATGGGCCTGGCCGCCGAAGTCGTAGGACCACACACGGTCGAGGATCCGCGCCTTGCTCAGCACCCGGCGCGGGTTGTGCATCAGGAAGCGCAGCAGCTCGAACTCGGTCGGGGACAGCTCGATCAGCTCTCCCGCCCGGGTGACCTCGCGGGCGTCCTCGTCCATGACCAGGTCGCCCACGGTCAGCCGTGGGCCGTCCGCCGGCTGCCGGGCCATGCCGGCGCGGCGCAGCAGTCCGCGCAACCGGGCGACCACCTCCTCCAGGCTGAACGGCTTGGTCACGTAGTCGTCGCCGCCCGCGGTGATCCCCGCGACACGGTCCTCCACCGCGTCCCGCGCCGTGAGGAAGAGCACACAGATGTCCGGCTGCGCGGCGTGCAGCTCGCGCAGCACGGCGAATCCGTCGGTGTCCGGGAGCATCACGTCGAGGACGACGGCGTCGGGCCGCACCTCGCGCGCCGCGGCGATGGCCGAGGCCCCGTCGCCCGCGGCGCCCACCTCCCAGCCCTGGTAGCGCAGGGCTCCGCAGAGCACTTCGGCGAGGTCGGGGTCGTCGTCGACGACGAGGACGCGCACGGGGGTGCCGTCGAGGCGGGTGAGGGCGGGCAGGCCGGCAGGGCTCGGGCGGAAGGTGTCCATGGCCCCTCCAGCATCGCCGGTCCCCGGCCCGGACGGCGAGGGAGGACCCTCTGAGTTTTCTGTGAGCGGGCCCACGCGGCCCACGGCTCAGAGCTTCCTCAGAGGTTCGCCCCGCACAGTTGTGTCCTGGACCGGCGTAGGGACGGGAGAGCGGATGACCACGGTGTACGAGCGGCGGGCGGCACCGCCCGTGCCACTGGCGCCCCGCCGCTCCCCGGCGGGCGCGATGCTGGCGCTGCTGTGGGCGGGGGCCGCCGCGGTGGTCCTCCTGTGGTGGTACGACACCGCCTCCGTCGTGGGCGCGGCGGGCTGGCTGACCGGCGCCGGGCGGATCGCGGGCCTGCTGTGCGGGTACGCCTGCGCGGTGCTGGTGGGCCTGATGGCGCGGGTGCCGCTGCTGGAGCGCCGGATCGGCTCGGACCGGGTGACGCGCTGGCATGCGATGGCCGGCCGCTACACGGTGTGCCTGCTGGTCGTGCACGTGGTGCTGATCCTCGCCGGATACGCCGCGCAGGACGGCTCCTCCGTCCTGCGCGAGGCGGTCACGGTGGTGCTGGACTACCCGGAGATGCTGAAGGCCACCGCCGGGACCGTGATCCTCTTCGCGGTCGGCGTCACCTCGGCGCGCGCGGTGCGCAGCCGGACCGGCCACGAGTTCTGGTACTACACGCACCTGCTCACCTACGCCGCCGTCTTCCTGGCCTTCGGTCACCAGGTGGCGCTCGGTGGCGAGTTCACCGGTCACGCCCTGGCCACAGCCGCCTGGTACGCGCTGTACCTGGGCGTCGCGGCCCTGGTGGTGTGGTTCCGGATCCTGATCCCGGTGCGGCTCAACCTGCGCCACCGGATGCGGGTCGAGGCGGTCCACAAGGAGGCGCCGGGTGTGTACTCCGTCGTCGTGCGCGGCCACCGGCTGGACGAACTGGGCGCGCGGCCGGGGCAGTTCTTCCGCTGGCGGTTCCTCGCCGAGGGCATGGGCTGGACGTCGACGCCGTACTCCCTGTCGGCGCCGTCCCGTCCGGACCTGCTGCGCATCACGGTGAAGGCGCTCGGCGACCACAGCGCGGCCGTGCCGCTGCTGCGGCCGGGCACCAGGGTGTGGGCGGAGGGCCCCTACGGGTCGATGACCGCCGACCGGCGCACCTCGCACCAGTCCCTGCTGATCGCGGCCGGGGTCGGCATCACGCCGCTGCGGGCGCTGTTCGAGACGCTGCCCGGTGACGTCACCTTGCTGTACCGGGCGCGTACGGCCGAAGACCTCGCCCTGGGCGGTGAGTTGGAGGCCATAGCGCACGGGCGCGGGGCGCGGGTGCTGTACGCGCTCAACGGCCCGCGCGGCGAACGTCCCCGCCTCACCGTGGAGTCCCTGCGCGCGGCCGTCTCCGACCTGGCCGGGCACGACGTGTACCTCTGCGGCCCGCACGCCTTCGCCCGGGACCTGTACGAGGTACTGCGCGCCGCCGGGGTGCCGGACCGCCGTATCCACCACGAGTCGTTCGAGCTGTGAGGCCCTGTTGCACGCGTTGAGGAAGAACCGTCCGCTGCGCCGTGTCGTGCTGGCGAGCGCCGCCACCGTCTCCGGGCTGGTGATGCTGCTGTCGCTCAAGCCGCACACGCCGCCGCAGGTCGCCGCGGATCCGGCGCCGACCCCGTCCAGCGGTTCGAGCACGTCCGGCGGATCGGGTGCGGCCGGCGGGGCCGGCCGGTCCACCGGTACCAGGACCGTCACCGGTGAGACGGTGCGGACCCGCTGGGGCCCGGTGCAGGTGCGGGTCACGCTCGTCGACGGCCGGATCACCGACGTGACCGCGCTCGCCCAGCCCTCCGGCAACCCGCGGGACCGGGAGATCAGCGGCTACGCCATCCCCCGGCTGCGCAGGGAGGCGCTGGCCGCGCAGAGCGCGAGCATCGACACCGTCTCGGGGGCGACGTACACCAGTGACGGATACCGCCGCTCGCTCCAGTCCGCGCTGGACGCGGCCCGGCGCTGAACCTCGGCCGGACACTGAACGCGGGGCCGCCGTGGCACGTATTCCAGGGCCAAGGGACCACGCCGCCCCCCTTGACCCCGTCCGCGGAGGAACCGTGACCAGCACGCTCGCAGGAGGCCGCGCCGCCCGGCGCCAGACGATGCGCCGCATCCGGCCGCGCCGTTCCCCCGCCGTCCCACTGCTGACCGCCGTCTGGGCGGGCGCGGCGGGCGTCGTCTGGCTGTGGTGGATGAACACTCCGTCCATCGACGGCACCGCCGGGAAGGTCCTGAACGCGGGCCGGATCACCGGCCTGCTCGCCGGCTATCTCATGGCGCTGGTCGTGCTCCAGATGGCGCGGGTGCCGGCCCTGGAGCGGCGGGTGGGCTCCGACCGGGTCGCGCGCTGGCACGCCATGACCGGCCGGTACACGCTGTGCCTGGTCCTCGCGCACGTCTTCCTCACCATGTGGGGCTACGCGCTGCTGGGCGGCAGGTCGCTCGGCGACATCGTGGCGCAGACCGTCGAGTCCGTCGAGCAGCTGCCCGACATGGGCAAGGCCGCGATCGGCACCGGTCTGCTGGTGGTCGTCGGACTGGTCTCGATCGGCCCGGTGCGCCGCCGGATGCCGTACGACACCTGGTACCACGTGCACCTGTTCACCTATGCCACGGTGTTCCTGACGTTCTGGCACCAGATCACCACCGGCAACGACTTCGCCGTGGAACCGGCCGCCAGGACCTTCTGGTACGGCCTGTACGGCGCGGTGACCGCGCTGGTGATCTGGTGCCGGATCCTCACCCCGATCCGGCTGAACCTGCGCCACCGCATGCGGGTGGAGGCGGTGATCGAGGAGACGCCGGGCATCGTGTCGGTGCTGATCGGCGGCAAGAAGCTGCACCGGATGGGCGCGGAGGCCGGGCAGTTCTTCCGCTGGCGGTTCCTGGCGCCGGGCATGCGGTTCTCCTCCCACCCGTACTCCCTGTCGGCGGCGCCCCGTCCGGACCTGCTGCGCATCACCGTCAAGGCGATCGGCGACCACAGCACCGGGCTGCGCGACCTCACCCCCGGCACCCGGGTGTGGGCGGAGGGGCCGTACGGCGCGCTGACCGCGTCCCGGCGCAGCCGTGGCCAGGTGCTGCTGGTGGCGGGCGGGGTGGGCATCACGCCGATGCGGGCGCTGTTCGAGACGCTGCCCGGCGCGGCCGGTGACATCACGTTGCTGTACCGGGCCAACAGCACGCAGGACCTGGCCCTGTGGGACGAGCTGGCGAAGATCGCCGACGAGCGCGGCGCCCGCCTGATGTACGCGGTCAACAGCCCGGACGGGGAACGCCCCGACATCTCCGCCGAGTCGCTGCGCCGCAAGATCGCCGACATCGACCGCCACGACGTCTTCATGTGCGGCCCGCCCGGCTTCGCGCAGTCGGTGTACGAGGCACTGCGCGGCGCGGGAGTCCCCGCTCGCCGCATCCATCACGAGTCGTTCGAGATGTGAGCGACGGGAACGCGGAACGGAGCGGAAACCACATGACTTACGGGACTCACGGGAATTCAGGAGCTCATCGCCGATGAGGAAGAGCCACCCCATCCGACGTGCCGTGCTGGCCGGCGCCGCGACCGTGTCCGGCATCGTGCTGCTGCTGTCGCTGAAGCCGGCCTCCGACCCCGCCTCCGCCTCGGCGGCCGGCGCGGCGCCGCAGCGGACCGCGGCGGCGCAGGAGTCGCCGCAGGGCGGCAGCGGTGCACAGCGGACAGGCACGCGGTCCGTGACCGGCGACGTGGCCCGGACCCAGTACGGCGACGTGCAGGTCCGGCTGACCGTCAGCGACGGCAGGATCACCGCGGCGGAGGCGGTGCGGGCGCCGCAGGGTGGGGTCAGCGGCCAGAAGAGCGAACTGGCGGTGCCCCGGCTCAACCAGGAGGCCGTGACCGCGCAGAGCGCGAACATCGACACCGTCTCCGGAGCGACCTACACCAGCGGCGGCTACAAGAAGTCCCTCCAGTCGGCACTGGACAAGGCGAAGGCGGGCGGTTCGGCGTCGGGACCGGCCTCCGGTTCGTCCTCCGGGGCGCCGTCCGGTTCGTCCTCCTCGGGGGCCGCCGGATCGGGAGCCGCCCAGGCCCGCACCGTCACGGGTGAGGCCGCCCAGACCGACTACGGCCCGGTACAGGTCCGGATCACGGTCAGCAATGGCAGGATCACCAAGGCTGAGGCCGTGCGGGCGCCGCAGGGTGGGGTCAGCGGCCAGAAGAGCGAACTGGCGGTGCCCCGGCTCAACCAGGAGGCCGTGACCGCGCAGAGCGCGAACATCGACACCATCTCCGGAGCGACCTACACCAGCGGCGGCTACAAGAAGTCCCTCCAGTCGGCACTGGACAAGGCCGGTGGCTGAGGCCGTGCCCGGGTCGGCCGAGCGTCCCGCCGCGGTGCGGCACGCGGAGGAGGTCATGGGGACCGTCTTCTCCTTCGACGTCCGCGGCGGTCGGTCCGACGCGGTGGCGGCGGCCCTGGGCGAGGCGATCGCCGGGCTGCACCGGGTCGACGAGGTGTTCAGCACCTATCGCGACGACAGCCAGCTCTCCCGCCTGGCACGCGGTGAGCTGACCGTGGCGGAGTGCGACCCCGAGGTCGCCGAGGTGCTCGAACTGGGCGCCGAGGCCGAACGGGGCAGCGAAGGCTGGTTCAGCCTGCGCTACCAGGGGAGCCTGGATCCGACCGGGATCGTCAAGGGCTGGGCCGCCGAACGGGCCGCCCGGCGGATCGCGGCGGCGGGGGTGGACGGAGTCAGCGTGAACGGCGGCGGAGACGTGCAGTTGCTCGGCTCCCCCGGCGCGCAGCGGCCCTGGCGCGTGGGTGTGTCGGACCCCCTGCGCCCCGGCGGACTCGCGGCGGTGGTCTCCGCGGCGGGTACGAGCGAGCTGGCGGTGGCGACGTCGGGCATGGCCGAGCGCGGCGCCCACATCGTCGACCCGAGCACCGGCAGGTCGGCGGTCACCGACCTGGTCGCGGTCACCGTGGTCGCCCCCAGCCTGACCTGGGCGGACTGCTGGGCGACGGCCGCGTTCGCCATGGGCTCCCGCGCGGGCCTGGCCTGGCTGGAGTCGTTGCCGGACGTGGAGGCGCTGCTGATCACGGCTGGCGACGAGGTCAGGTGCACGCACGGGCTCGCCGCCCGGCTGGGCTGAGATCCGGCCGGGCCCGCGCCAGGGGTCACTGGCCGTTCTGCGCCAGCCTCAGCAGGTGGTCAGCCAGTGCCTGTCCCCCGGTGGGGTCCCGGCTGATCAGCAGCAGCGTGTCGTCGCCCGCGATGGTCCCCAGGATGTCGTGCAGTTCGGCCTGGTCGATGGCCGAGGCGAGGAACTGCGCAGCCCCCGGGGGCGTCCGCAGGACCACGAGGTTGGCGGAGGCCTCCGCGGAGATCAGCAGCTCCTGCGAGAGCCGCCGCATCCGCTCCTCCTTCACCGACTCCCCCAGCGGTGCGCGCGGGGTGCGGAAACCGCCCTCGCTGGGCACCGCGTAGATGAGGTCGCCGTCGGTGTTGCGGATCTTCACCGCGTTCAGCTCGTCCAGGTCGCGGGAGAGCGTCGCCTGGGTGACGCTCAGCCCGTCGTCGGCCAGCAGCTTCGCCAACTGGCTCTGGGAGCGCACCGGTTGCCGGTTGAGGATGTCCACGATCCGGCGGTGACGGGCGGTGCGGGTCTGCGGCACCGCCGGCCCGGCCTCGGTCTGACCGTTCTGCGCCTGACTCATCGTCGTCTCAATCTCCGGATCATCCGTCCCCGTTTGCCACGTCCAGGACGCCGGGCAGCGCTCCGAGGAAGGCGTCCACCTCGTCGTCGCCGAGGTTCAGCGGCGGCATCAGCCGTACGACGTCGGGGGCGGGCGCGTTCACCAGGAAACCGGCCTCCTGAGCCGCCTGCTGCACCTGGGGCGCGCGCGGCTCGGTGAGCACGATACCCAGCAGCAGACCCGCGCCCCTGACGTGGGCGACCAGCGGGTGATCCAGTGACTCGATTCCCTCGCGCAGCTTCTCGCTCTGCCGCTTGACGTTCTCCAGCAGTCCCTCGCCCGCGATCGTGTCCAGGACGGCGAGTCCGGCGGCGCAGGCGACCGGGTTGCCGCCGAAGGTCGTACCGTGCTGACCGGGCTGGAGCAGGTCGGCGGCGCGCCCGAAGGCGACGGTGGCGCCGAGCGGCAGTCCGCCGCCCAGGCCCTTGGCGAGCGTGACGATGTCCGGCAGGACGCCCTCGTGGGCCTGGTACTCGAACCAGTGCCCGGTGCGCCCGACCCCGGTCTGCACCTCGTCGAGGACCAGCAGCGAACCGGTGGCCGCCGTGATCGCCCTGGCCGCCTTCAGATAGCCGGGCGGGGGCACCACGACCCCGTTCTCGCCCTGAACGGGCTCGATGACGACGAGGGCGGTCTCCTCGGTGACCGCGGCGGCCAGGGCCCGCGCGTCCCCGTAGGGCACGTGGGTGACCTCGCCGGGCAGCGGCAGGAACGGCTCCTGCTTGCCGGGCTGGCCGGTGAGCGCGAGGGCGCCCATCGTACGGCCGTGGAAGCCGCCCTCGGTGGCGACCATGTGCGGTCGCCCGGTCAGCCGGCCGATCTTGAAGGCGCCCTCGTTGGCCTCGGCGCCGGAGTTGCAGAAGAACACCTTGCCGTCCCGGCCGAAGAGCTGGAGCAGCCGTTCGGCCAGGGCGACGGGCGGTTCGGCGATGAACAGGTTGGAGACGTGGCCGAGGGAGGCGATCTGCCGTCCGACCGCCTCGACGACGGCGGGGTGGGCGTGGCCGAGCGCGTTGACCGCGATACCGCCGACGAAGTCGACGTACTCCCGGCCGTCGGCGTCCCACAGCTTCGCGCCCGCGCCGCGGACGAGGGCGAGCCGCGGGGTGCCGTAGTTGTTCATGAGCGCGCCCTGCCAGCGCGCGGCCAGTGCCTGGTTGCCCACGTCCTGATTGCTCGGGTCCTGGTGGCTCACGTCCTGGTTGCTCACGACTCCCCCTGTTCGTCCGGCACGACCATCGTGCCGATGCCCTCGTCGGTGAAGATCTCCAGCAGGATCGAGTGCTGGACCCGGCCGTCGATGACGCGGGCGGTGGTCACGCCGCCGCGCACCGCGTGCAGGCAGCCCCGCATCTTCGGCACCATGCCGGAGGACAGCTCCGGCAGCAGCTTCTCCAGCTCGCTCGCGGTCAGGCGGCTGATCACCTCGTCGGAGTTCGGCCAGTCCTCGTAGAGGCCCTCGACGTCGGTGAGGACCATGAGGGTCTCGGCGCCCAGTGCCGCCGCGAGTGCCGCGGCCGCCGTATCGGCATTGACGTTGTAGACGTGCCCGTCGTCCTCGGAGCGGGCGATCGAGGAGACGACCGGGATGCGCCCGTCGGCGAGCAGCGCCTCGATCGCGCCGGTGTCGATCGCGGTGATCTCGCCCACCCGCCCGATGTCGACCGGCTCGCCGTCGATCTCGGGGGTGTGCTTGGTGGCGGTGATGGTGTGCGCGTCCTCGCCGGTGAGGCCGACGGCGAACGGCCCGTGCTGGTTGAGCAGGCCCACCAGCTCCCGCTGCACCTGCCCGGCCAGCACCATCCGCACGACGTCCATGGCCTCCTCGGTGGTGACCCGCAGGCCCGCCCTGAACTCGCTGACGATGCCGTGCCGGTCGAGCGCCCGGCTGATCTGGGGGCCGCCGCCGTGCACGACGACGGGCCTGAGGCCGGCGTGCCGCAGGAAGACGACGTCCTGGGCGAAGGCGGCCTTCAGCTCCTCGTCCACCATGGCGTTGCCGCCGAACTTGATGACGACGATCTTGCCGTGGTGCCGGGTCAGCCAGGGCAGCGCCTCGACGAGGATCTTCGCCTTGGGGAGCGCGGTGTGTTTGCGAGTGATTCCGGAGCTCATGAGGAGTAAGCGCTGTTCTCGTGGACGTAGTCGGCGGTGAGGTCGTTGGTCCAGATGGTGGCGGTCTGGGCGCCGGCGGCGAGGTCGGCCACGATGTGGACCTCGCGGTAGCGCATGTCGACCTTCGCGCGGTCCTCGCCGACGCCGCCGTTCTTGCAGACCCAGACGCCGTTGATGGCGACGTTCAGCCGGTCGGGCTCGAAGGCGGCCCCGGTGGTGCCGATGGCGGACAGGACGCGGCCCCAGTTGGGGTCCTCGCCGTGGATGGCGCACTTGAGGAGGTTGTTGCGGGCGATGGAGCGGCCCACCTCCACGGCGTCCTCCTCGGTCGCGGCGCCCACCACCTCGACCTTGATGTCCTTGCTGGCGCCCTCGGCGTCCCGGATGAGCTGCTGCCCGAGGTCGTCGCACACCGCCCGTACGGCCTCGGCGAACTCCGCGTACCCCGGGGTGACCCCGGAGGCGCCGGAGGCGAGCAGCAGCACGGTGTCGTTGGTGGACATGCAGCCGTCGGAGTCGACCCGGTCGAAGGTGACCCTGGTGGCGGCGCGCAGCGCCTGGTCGAGCACGTCGGCCTCGAGGTCGGCGTCCGTGGTGAGGACCACGAGCATGGTGGCCAGGCCCGGGGCGAGCATGCCGGCGCCCTTGGCCATGCCGCCGACGGTCCAGCCGTCCTTGGTCACCACGGACGTCTTGTGGACGGTGTCGGTGGTCTTGATGGCGATGGCGGCCTTCTCTCCGCCGTGCTCGGAGAGCTGGGCGGCGGCCGTCTCGACGCCCGGCAGCAGCTTGTCCATGGGCAGCAGGACGCCGATCAGTCCGGTGGAGCAGACCGCGACCTCGATGGCGCCGACACCGAGCACGCCGGCGGCCTTCTCGGCGGTGGCGTGGGTGTCCTGGAAGCCCTTGGAGCCGGTGCAGGCGTTGGCGCCGCCGGAGTTGAGGACGACCGCGGAGAGCCTGCCGTCCTTGAGGACCTGCTCGGACCACTGCACCGGGGCGGCCTTGACGCGGTTGGAGGTGAAGACGCCCGCGGCGGCGCGGCGGGGCCCGGTGTTGACCACGAGGGCCAGGTCCGGGTTTCCGCTCTCCTTGATCCCGGCGGCGATACCCGTCGCCTGGAACCCCTTGGCTGCCGTCACGCTCACGGTGCGACTCCGATCGTGGAAAGTCCGAGCTCCTCGGGAAGTCCGAGGGCGATGTTCATGCTCTGCACCGCGCCGCCCGCGGTGCCCTTGGTCAGGTTGTCGATGGCGCTGATCGCGAGGACGCGGTGCGCGGCGGGGTCGTACGCCACCTGGATCTGTACGGCGTTGGAGCCGTACACGGAGGCGGTGGCGGGCCAGCGCCCCTCGGGGAGGAGGTGGACGAAGGGCTCGTCGGCGTAGGCCTTCTCGTACGCGGCGCGCACGGAGTCGGCGGTGACCCCGGGCCGGGCCTTGGCGCTGCACGTGGCGAGGATGCCGCGGGGCATCGGCGCGAGGGTGGGCGTGAAGGACACGGTGACGGGCTCCCCCGCCGCGGCGCTGAGGTTCTGGATCATCTCCGGGGTGTGCCGGTGCAGGCCGCCCACCCCGTAGGGGGACATGGATCCCATGACCTCGGAGCCGAGCAGGTGCGGCTTGGCCGCCTTGCCGGCGCCGGAGGTGCCGGAGGCGGCGACGATCACGGCCTCGTTCTCGGCGAGTCCGGCCGCGTAGGCCGGGAAGAGGGCGAGGGAGGCGGCCGTCGGGTAGCAGCCGGGCACCGCGATGCGCCTGGCCCCCGCCAGCGCGGCGCGGCCGCCGGGGAGTTCGGGGAGGCCGTAGGGCCAGGTGCCGGCGTGCGGGGAGCCGTAGAAGCGCTCCCAGTCGGCGGGGTCCTTCAGCCGGAAGTCGGCGCCCATGTCGATGACGAGGACGTCGGGGCCCAGTCGCTCGGCGACGGCGGCGGACCGGCCGTGCGGCAGGGCGAGGAAGACGACGTCGTGCCCGGCGAGGACGTCGGGGGTGGTCTCCTCCAGGACGCGATCGGCGAGGGGCAGCAGGTGCGGCTGCAAGGCGCCGAGCCGCTCTCCGGCGTTGGAGTTCCCGGTCAGGGCGCCGATCTCGGCCTCGGGGTGCGCCAGGAGCAGGCGCAGCGCTTCTCCGCCCGCGTATCCACTCGCTCCGGCGACCGCCACACGTACAGCCATGAACCCTCCTCCTCCTCGATGGCATGACTATACGTATTCCTGCACGTTTATGCAACGGAATCGAGACCGGTCGTCGTACGGTGAGCGGGTGGAAAAGGGCGAGCGGGCGGTGGAGGACCGGTTCCTGCCGGTGCCGGACGTGCTGGCGTACCTGGCCGGGAACTGGCGGGTCCGGCGGTCGGTGCGGGACCTGGCGGGCGGCGGGACGGGGAAGTTCACCGGTACGACGGCCTTCGGCGCCCTGGACGGCGGCGGGCTGCTGCACCGGGAGTGCGGCACGTTCGTCTGGCAGGGGGTGGCCCGGCCCGCCGAGCGGACGCTGCGCTTTCTGCCCGGAAGCGTGCCGGGCACGGCCGACGTGCGCTTCGCGGACGGACGGCCCTTCCACGATCTGGACCTGCGCTCCGGGCGGCACCTGGCCGGGCATCCGTGCGCGGCGGATCTCTACCGGGGCGAGTTCACCGTCCGGGACGCCGGGCACTGGCGCACGGTGTGGCGCGTGGCCGGCCCCGCGAAGGACCTGCTGCTGACGACGGACTACACGCGCGAGGACTGAACTCCCTGTTCCCCGCGGCCGGTTCCCCTGCCCGAGCGTCAGGGCAGCGCCTCCGCGCAGGCCGTCCGCAGGCGGCGCACGCCCTCGGCGATCTCCGCCGTGCCGCCGACCGCGGCGAAGCTCAACCGCATGTGGGCGGCCGGGGGTTCGGCGCTGAAGTACGGGCGGCCGGGAGTGAGCGCGACACCCGCGCGCAGGGCGGCGGCGGTCAGGGCGGCCTCGTCCGTTCCGTCGGGCAGGCGCGGCCACAGGTGGTAGCCGCCGGACGGGACGTGCGGCAGGGCGAGTTCGGGAAGGTGCTCCCGCAGCGCGGTGGTCAGCGCGTCCCGACGGCTCTTCAACTCGGCGGCGAGCGCGCGCAGATGGCGCGGCCAGGCGGGTGAGCCGACCAGTTCGAGGGCGGCCTCCTGCAACGGCCGCGGCACGAAGAACGTGTCCACGACCTGGATGGCGCGCAGCCGTTCCAGCACCGGGCCGCGCGCGACCAGCGCGCTCACCCGGAAGCTGGGCGAGGTGGCCTTGGTCAGCGAGCCGACGTGCACCACGACCCCGTCCGGGTCGCCGGCGACGAGCGGGGGCGGCAGGGTGCCGGCGTCCTCGTGCGCGAGCCGCCGTACGAAGTCGTCCTCGACGACGAAGGCGCCGGCCTCGCGGGCCGTCCGCAGCACCCGCGCGCGCCGGTCGGGGGCGAGGACGGCGCCGGTGGGGTTCTGGAACAGGGGCTGGCAGACGAACACGCGGGCGCCGGTGGCCCGGAACGCGTCGGCAAGCAGTTCCGGCCTCACCCCGTCCGCGTCGACGGGCACGGGTACGGGCCGCAGCCCGGAGGACCGGGCGATGGCCAGCATGCCGGGATAGGTGGGCGACTCGACCAGCACCGGAGCGCCGGGCGGGGCCAGGGCACGCAGGGCGGTGGTCAGCGCGGACTGACCGCCCGCGGCGATCAGGACCTCGGCGGCGGTGACGGTCCCGGCCGGTCCGCCGATGTCCCGCGCGAACCACTCGCGCAGTTCCGGCAGCCCCTCCAGCGGCGGCCGCCCCCACGCACCGGGACGGCGTCCGGCCCGGGACAGCGCGGCGGCCATGGCCCGCTCGGGCTGCAACGAGGGGTGCAGGTAGCCGCCGTTGAACTCGATCACGCCCGGCGGCGGGGCGGCCAGCGAGATCGTGACGCCGGAGGCGTCCACCGTGCGCGGTACGAGGTCGGCGGCGCCGTCCGCGCTGAGCGCGACCTCCTGCCAGGAGGTGTCGCCGGCGGGAGCGGCCGTCGCGCGCGCCGGGGCGCGGAAGGCGCCGGCGCCGGGACGGGTGACCACCAGGCCCTCGGCCGCCAGCTGCGACAGGGCCCGCGAGACGGTCACCGGACTGACCCGGTACCGCTCGACGAGGACCCGGCTCGACGGGAGCTTTCCGCCAGGTGAGTAGCGGTCCAGCTCCCTCCGCAGGCATTTTGCCAGTTCGGCGACGCTGCTACGCTGTTGCATGAGAGTACAGAGTAGCGCTACCGCACCGACACCGATAGCGGTGGACGCCCCGGCCCACCCGCGCGCCGGCATCCTTCAGGCGGCCCTCGGCGTGGTCGCCTTCTCCCTGACCTTCCCGGCCACCGCCTGGGGCCTGGAGGGCTTCGGACCCTGGTCCCTGGTGGCCGTGCGCAGTGTGCTCGCCGCCGTCCTCGCGGGCGGCTGCCTGCTGGCGCTGCGCGTACCGCCGCCCGCACGCCGGCACTGGCCCGGCCTCGCGGTCGTGGCCGCCGGAGTGGTCCTCGGCTTCCCGCTGCTCACCACGCTCGCCCTGGAGACCTCCACCACCGCGCACGCCGCCGTCGTCGTGGGCCTGCTGCCGCTCACCACGGCGCTGCTCTCCGCGCTGCGCTTCGGCATCCGCCCCTCGCGCACGTTCTGGACGGCGGCGCTGGCGGGCGCGGCGGCCGTGGTGGCCTTCACCGTGCAGCAGAGCGGCGGTGCGCTGACCACCGCCGACGCCTACCTGTTCGGCGCCCTGCTCGTGTGCGCCGCCGGCTACACCGAGGGCGGCCGGCTGGCCCGCGTGATGCCGGGCTGGCAGGTCATCGGCTGGGCGCTGGTGGTGTGCCTGCCGCTCACCGCGCCCGCGGCCGCGCTCGCGCTGACGCACGAGCCCGTGCACCTGGGCGTCCACAGCGTGACCGGGCTGCTCTGGGTCGCGGCGGGCTCGCAGTTCCTCGGGCTGGTCGTCTGGTACCGGGGCATGGCCGCCGTCGGCATCCCCAGGGCGAGCCAGTTGCAGTTGGCCCAACCCCTGCTCACACTGGTGTGGTCGGTGCTGCTGCTCGGCGAGCACCTCACTGCGGCCGCCCCCGTGACGGCCGTAGCCGTGCTCGTCTGCATCGCCGTCACCCAGCGGGCGCGCGGCTGACCGGCGCTCACACCGGTGCCGACCGCACACCGGCCCGGCGCTCACCGGTTCCAGTCGCGCTCCGCACCCGTAGACTCGGAAGTCGAGGACCGCTGCTCCCGCACATGGTGAGGAGGCCCCGCAGATGCGCGCAACCGTGGGCGACCAGCTCGTCCAACACGGCAGGGTGGTCGGTCAGCACGACCAGATCAGCGAAATCGTCGAGGTCATGGGCACGGAGGGCAACCCGCCGTACCGCGTCCGTTTCCCGGACGGGCACGAGGCCGTCATGTCACCGGGCCCCGACTGCCAGGTCCGCCACAAGAAGGAGCACGAACACCACTGAGTCAGCGCGGGGGTCTCGCCGGCCGGCGGTAGTGGTCGGCGACGACCCGCGCCATGGCCCCCGACGGGTCGGCAGCCACCTCCTTCGCGGCGAAGAAGACGTGCCCGCGTACTTCCGGGTGCGCGGCCGCGAGGGTGAGGTGACGGGACAGTTCGTCGGGCTGCTGCCAGGCCGCGCCCTGCGCGGGGTCGCCGGCCTTGTAGAGCGCCTCCCCCACGTACAGCCGCGTACGGCTGCCCCGCGCCACCTCGGCCCACCAGGGCAGCAGGGCGGCGTAGTCGGCGGTGGCGAAGCCGACGGCCCAGTACAGCTGCGGGACGACGTAGTCGATCCAGCCCTCCATGACCCACTTGCGCGTGTCCGCGTACAGGTTGTCGTACGTCTGCACGCCGGCCCGGGTGTCCGAGCCGCGCGGGTCGGTCGAGGCGTTGCGCCACACCCCGAAGGGGCTGATCCCGAACCGGGTGCCCGGGCGGGTGACGGCGATGGCCGCGGCCGTCTCGCGGATCAGCCGGTCGACGTTGTCGCGCCGCCAGTCGGCCCGGCCGGCGAAGGCGCCGCCGTACCGGTGGTGGGCGGCGTCGTCGTCGAAGGTCTGGCCGGCGACCGGATAGGGGTAGAAGTAGTCGTCGAAATGGACGCCGTCCACCGGGTACCGGGACACCGCGTCGAGCATCGCCTGCCGCACGAAGCACCGGACCTCCGGCAGTCCGGGGTTGTAGTAGAGACACCCGCCGTACCGCACCACCCAGTCGGGGTGCCTGCGGGCCGGATGGGAGGCGGCCAGCAGGGCCGGGTCGTCGTGCAGGGCGACCCGGTAGGGGTTGAACCAGGCGTGCAGCCGCAGTCCGCGGGCGTGCGCCTCCGCCACGGCCGTGCCCAGCGGATCCCAGCCGGGGTCCCTGCCCTGCGTGCCGGTGAGGAACTGCGACCACGGCTCGTGGGGCGAGGGCCACAGCGCGTCGGCCGACGGGCGCACCTGGAGGAACACCGTGTTGAGCCGGCGGCGCACCGCCACGTCGAGCAGGGCGGCCAGCTCACCGCGCTGCCGGGCCGCGCTCAGCCCGGTGCGTGAGGGCCAGTCGCGGTTGCGCACGGTCGCCAGCCACATGCCGCGCATCTCGCTGACCGCGGCGCGGCCCCACCGGTCCGTGCCGGTGCCGCCCGTCGCGGTGGCCGCGTCGCCGGTCATCGCCAGGGTCGACAGCGCCGCCATGGTGAACGACCGTCGTGTCACCCGTGCCGCTCGGGCCATCCGGGCACTCCCAGTACGCCGTGGATCCGCACGGTCACGGATCGTTCTCCTGCTCAGGATGCCCGACCCGGGCAACCGATCACGGTCACTACGGGGGTAACGTGCACGATCGGAGCAGGCACCGCACAACGGGCCGCCTGCCACAGCCGTAGGAACTGCGAAAGGGACGATGTGACCGGCATTTCGGGAGACATTGCACGCGTCGGAGTGGTGGGCTGCGGCCAGATGGGTGCGGGCATCGCCGAGGTGTGCGCCCGGGCCGGCCTGGAGGTGAAAGTCGCCGAGACCACCGGCGAGGCCCTGGAGATAGGCCGTACCCGGCTGTTCAACTCCCTGGCCAAGGCGGCCGAGCGCGGCAAGATCAGCGAGGCGGAGCGGGACGCGACGCAGGCCCGGCTGAGCTTCACCACCGACCTCGGCGAGTTCTCCGACCGCGACCTGGTGATCGAGGCCGTGGTGGAGAACGAGCAGGTCAAGACCGAGATCTTCCAGGTCCTGGACCAGGTGGTGACCCGGCCGGACGCGATCCTGGCCTCCAACACCTCCTCCATCCCGCTGGTGAGGCTGGCGGTCGCCACCGCGCGGCCCGACCAGGTGATCGGCATCCACTTCTTCAACCCCGCCCCGGTGCAGCAGCTGGTCGAGCTGATCCCGGCGCTCACCACCTCCGAGGGCACGCTGAGCCGGGCGCAGCTGTTCACCGAGAAGGTGCTCGGCAAGCACGCGATCCGCGCCCAGGACCGCTCGGGCTTCGTGGTGAACGCGCTGCTGATCCCCTACCTGCTCTCGGCGATCCGGATGTTCGAGTCGGGCATCGCCAGCCGCGAGGACATCGACAACGGCATGGAGCTGGGCTGCGCCCACCCGATGGGCCCGCTGAAGCTGTCCGACCTGATCGGTCTGGACACGGTGGCCTCGGTCGCCCACTCCATGTACGAGGAGTACAAGGAGCCGCTGTACGCCGCTCCCCCTCTGCTCCAGCGCATGGTGGACGCCGGCCGGCTCGGCCGGAAGTCCGGCTCCGGCTTCTACACCTACGGCTGACCACGAAGAGCGACGGTCAGCGGGCCCGGCACCGAGGTGGTGCCGGGCCCGTGTCGTTCACAGGCCTGGTGGGCCCTGCCCGGCCGGCACGGAACCTGCCCGGCTGCCCGTCAGGGCAGGGTGTCCTGGCCCAGCCTGAGGTGGTGCAGGAGCAGCAACGCGGCCGCCATGTTGGCGGCCGGGACCTCGCCGCGGGCGACCAGGTCGGGAACGATCTTGAGGGGGACCCATTCCCGGCGGTCGGACTCGAAGTCGTCCGCCGGGTGTCCGACGTACTCGCCCTCGTCCGACCAGTAGATGTGGTGCCGGGCGTCGGTGAGTCCGTTGGACGGCTCCACGCTCATGAGGTGACGCAGGGGTCCTGGCCGCCAGCCGGTCTCCTCCTCCAGTTCCCTGGCGGCGGCGGCCGCGACGTCCTCGCCGTCCTCCACGACGCCCGCCGCGAGCTCCCAGCCCCAGCTGTCGGTGATGAAGCGGTGGCGCCACAGGAGGAGGACCTCACCCGCCTCGTTCACCACCGTGGCCACGGCGACGGGCCGCAGCCGTATCAGGAAGTGGTCGAGGTGCCGGCCGTCCGGCAGCTCGACATCCGCGAGGTTGACGGTGAACCAGCGGTTTGCGTACACAGTTTGTTCGTTCTGTTTCGTCCACTGCACGGTTCTGCCACCTTCCGTCGGGTCAGTGGCAATATCGCAGCCGGAACGGTCCCGCAGCAGGCGCACGGCGAGCCGCCAGGAGCACCGCGCCGCGGTCACAGCGGTACGCGCAGGGCCCCGTCGATCAGTTCGGCCGCCTCGGCCGTGCCGGCGCCGCCGCTGCGCACCAGGTGCTCGCGCACCGCACGCAGTCTGTCCCGCAGCCGCTGCGACTCCATCCCACGGGCCTGTTCGGCCATCCGCACGGCCGTGGCCACCGCCTTGTCGGTGTTGCCCCGGCGCAGTTGGATCGTGCTGAGCATGGCCAGCCGGTGCACCCTGCCCCGGTCGTGCGCGGGGTTGTCCACGGCGGCCGCGGCGTGCTCCTCGGCGGCGGCCAGTTCGCCGAGGCTGAGCAAGGCCTCCGCCACCTGCACGTTGACCAGGCCCGGTTGGACGTAGCCCGTCTCGTCGGGTTCGTACCCGCGCCGGATGCGTTCTGCCGCGGACTCGGCGCGCCCGATGCAGCCCAGGGCGCTCGTGCCGTCGCCGAGGTGGGCGTAGGCCTTGGCCTGCATCGCGTACAGGTCGGAGGCGAGCGCGGGGGTGATGTGCTGGCCGGCGGCGCGCAGGGCGGCCTCGGCGAAGGCGACGGCCTGGCGGTACTCCCGCATGAACAGCGACTGGTTGACCAGCAGCGCGATCACATACGCGCCAAGTCCCCGGTCCCCGCTGGCCTTGGCGAGCCTGAGCGCCTGGTGGAAGTAGCGCTGGGCCAGGCCGTGCGCGTCGGAGTCGTAGGCGCAGATGCCCACGATCGCCACCAAGGCGCCGGTGGCGCGGTGCAGTTGGCGGCCGGTGGCGTCGGTGTAGTTGCCCCGCAGCAGCGGGGCGGCCTCGGCGTTGAGGAAGCCCACGACACGGCCGCGGGTCGCGACGCCGCCGGCCTTGCGGTACATCTGCTCGTAGTGCGTGCGGGCGGCGCGCAGCATCTCGATGTCCAACGAGGTGACCCGGTGCCGGCCACCGCGGGAGACGTCCACGTCCTCGGGCGGGTTCTCCCACTCCCACACGGGCATGACGGCGGGCGTGCCGGTCACGGCGGGGGCTCCGAGGAGGTGCGGGCGCTGCTGCTCGTCGGACCGCCACAGGGCGGTGGCGCGTTCGACGAACCCGGACAGCGAGGTGCCGTGCGGCGCGGAGGGCTCGCCGGGCACGCCGAGGCCGATGTCGTCGAGCGTGACCGGCCGGTGCAGCCGGACCGCCAGTACCTCGCAGATCAGGTCGGGCACCTGGCCGCGCGGCCGCTGGCCCTTCAACCACCGGGCCACGGCGGTGTGTTCGTACCGGAGCGTGAGTCCGCGGGCCCGCCCCGCCTGGTTGACGTGCGCTGCCAGGCCCGCGTGCGAGATCCCGGCCTCGTCCAGGATCGCGTCGAGCAGTGTGTTGGGCTGCATGAGTGCCCCCCGGTGGCTCGGTGGCGACAGCGTAGTGCGTTCGCCTTCACACGGGGTGTGAACGGAGCACGCGCATCCGCGCTGTACGCGCGCTGTCGCGGAGAGTCCCCACCCGGTTGACTGAACCGCCTCCTCCAAGAGGCCGTCCGGGCCGCCGGCTCCCCCTCAACAAAACACGGCGGCCCGGCACGGCGACGCTCCGCAAGGTGGCCGGCCCTGTCGACCCAGGCGGACTCGAGAAGGGACGCGGGGAACCGCGCGACCGGCCACCGGCCACCCGCAGCCGACAACGGACCCGCTCCACCGATGGCCCACCTTGTCGACCGAGGCCGGCTCAAAAAGGGGCGCGGGGAACCGCGCGACCGGCCACCGACTGCCCGCAGACGGCAACGGACTCGCAGTTCCCCGCACTTCACCGGCTAGCTGCGCAGCTCCGCCCCCGTGCGCTCAGCGGCCAGCGCCACCGCCGCGTCGCGGGCGGCGGACGCCTCGTCCACGGTCAGCGTGCGGTCCGGCGCGCGGAAGCGCAGCGCGTAGGCGAGGGACTTGCGGCCCTCGCCGAGCTGCTCGGCGTTCTCGTAGAGGTCGAACAGCCGGATGGACTCCAGGAGTTCACCGGCACCCTCGCGCAGCGCGGCCTCGACGTCGGCGGCCGGGACCGGCTTGTCGACGACGAGGGCGACGTCCTGCGTGGCGACCGGGAACGTGGAGATGCCCGGCGCCTGCGGGGTGTCGTCGCCGACCTGCTCCAGCACGTCCAGGTTCAGCTCCATCGCGCAGGTGCGCTCGGGCAGGCCCAGTGCCTTGACCACGCGCGGGTGCAGTTCGCCCGCGTGGCCCACGACCCGCTCGGTGCCGTCCACGACGACCGCGAACTCGGCGCAGCGGCCCGGGTGCCACGGTCCGTACTGGCCCTTGCGGACGATCAGTTCGGCCCCGGTCTCGCGGGCCGCGGTCCGCGCGGCCTCGACCGCGTCGGCCCAGTCGGCCGGGCGGCCCTTGCCCCACCAGCCGGTCTGCTCACGGGCGCCCGCGAGGACCACGGCCACATGGCGCGGCTGCTCGGGCAGCGCCGCGTTCAGCTCCGCGATCTCCTCGTCGGTGGGACGCCGGTCGACGGGCGGCTGGGCCGCGACCCGCTGCTCCTCGCGCGGGTGGAAGACCAGGCCGGTCTCGAACAGGGCGAGATCGTGGCTGCCGCGGCCGTCGTTGCGGCGCAGCGCGCCGAGCAGGCCCGGCAGCAGCGTGGTGCGCAGCACGGGCTCCTCGTCGCTGAGCGGGTTGACCAGCCGGACCACGCGGCGCGCGGGGTCGCCGGGCTCCAGGCCGAGCTGGTCGAAGACCTGCTCGCCGACGAACGGGTAGGTCGGCGCCTCGACGTAGCCCGCGCCGGCCAGCGCGCGGCCGACCCGGCGGTGCAGCCGCTGGCGGTGGGTGAGGCCGCGGCCCGAGGGGAGCCTGGGCAGCGTGGAGGGCAGGTTCTCGTAGCCCTCCAGGCGGATGACCTCTTCGGCCAGGTCGTTGGGGTCCGTCAGGTCGGGCCGCCAGGACGGGACGGTGACCGTCAGGTCGTCCTGCCCCTCCACCTGGCAGCCGATCTGCTGGAGCCGGCGGACGACGGCCTCACGGCCGTAGACGACGCCCGCGACCTTGTCCGGGTGGTCGGCCGGCACGGTGATCGTGCGCGGAGCCGCGGGCGCGGCGACCTCGGTGACACCGGCGTCGGCCGTGCCGCCCGCGAGCAGGACCAGCAGGTCCACCGTGCGCTGGGCCGCGGCGGAGGCGGCCTGGGGGTCGACGCCCCGCTCGAAGCGGCGGGAGGCCTCCGAGGACAGCTTGTGGCGACGGGCGGTGCGCGCGATGGAGACCTGGTCGAAGTGGGCGGCCTCGATGACGACCTCGGTGGTCGCGTTCTCCGTGTCCTCGTGGTCGGCGATCTCGGTGTTGGCACCGCCCATGACGCCGGCGAGGCCGATGGGGCCACGCTCGTCGGTGATGACCAGGTCCTCGGCGTGCAGCGTGCGCTTGACGCCGTCGAGGGTGGTGAACTTCTCGCCCTCCTCGGCCCGGCGCACGCCGATCGTGCCCTGGACCAGCTTGCGGTCGTAGGCGTGCAGCGGCTGGCCGAGCTCCAGCATCACGTAGTTGGTGATGTCGACGGCGAGCGAGATCGGGCGCATCCCGGCCTTCTGGAGGCGGCGCTGGAGCCAGATCGGGGAGCGCGCCTCGGGGTCGAGGCCGGAGACGGTGCGCGCGGCGAAGCGGTCGCAGCCGTACGGCTCGTCGATCCGCACGGCGTAGCCGAACGCGTTCGGCGCCGGTACGTCGAGCAGGGCGGGGTCGCGCAGCGGCAGGCCGTAGGCGATGGCGGTCTCGCGGGCGACGCCGCGCAGGGACAGGCAGTCGCCGCGGTTGGCGGTGACGGCGATGTCGAGGACCTCGTCGACCAGCTCCAGCAGCTCGATGGCGTCCTTGCCGACCTCGGTCTCGGGCGGCAGCACGATGATGCCCTGGCTGCCGTCGTCGCCCATGCCCAGCTCGTCGCTGGAGCAGATCATGCCGTGGGAGGTCTTGCCGTAGGTCTTGCGGGCGCTGATCGCGAAGCCGCCGGGCAGCACGGCGCCCGGGAGGACCACGACGACCTTGTCGCCGACGGCGAAGTTGCGGGCGCCGCAGACGATCTCCTGCGGCTCGCCGGTGCCGTTGGCCTGGCCGACGTCGACGGTGCAGAAGCGGATCGGCTTCTTGAAGCCCTCCAGCTCCTCGATGGTCAGCACCCGGCCGACGGCGAGCGGCCCCTTGAGGTCGGCGCCGAGCTGTTCGACGGTCTCGACCTCGAGGCCGGCCGAAATGAGCTTGGCCTGGACGTCGCGCCCGGTCTCCGTCGCCGGCAGGTCGACGTACTCCCGCAGCCAAGAAAGCGGGATCCGCATCAGATCTCCATCCCGAACGGCCGGGTGAACCGGACGTCACCCTCGACCATGTCTCGCATGTCTTCGACGTTGTGGCGGAACATCAGCATCCGCTCGATGCCGAACCCGAAGGCGAAGCCGCTGTACCTCTCCGGGTCGACACCGCATGCGGTGAGCACCCGCGGGTTGACCATGCCGCAGCCGCCGAGTTCGATCCAGCCCTCGGAGGAGCAGGTGCGGCAGGGCCGGTCGGGGTTGCCGACGGACTCGCCGCGGCAGACATAGCACACCATGTCCATCTCGGCGGACGGCTCGGTGAAGGGGAAGAAGTTCGGCCGCAGCCGGGTCTTCATGCCCTCGCCGAACAGGGACTGCACCATGTGGTCCAGGGTGCCCTTGAGGTCGGCCATGGTCAGGCCCTCGTCCACGGCGAGCAGCTCGACCTGGTTGAAGACGGGCGTGTGGGTGGCGTCCAGCTCGTCGGTGCGGTAGACGCGGCCGGGGCAGATCACGTAGACCGGCAGCTCGCGTTCGAGCAGGGAGCGGATCTGCACCGGCGAGGTGTGGGTGCGCAGGACGACACCGGACTCGCTGCCGCCTTCGGGGCCCTGCACGAAGAAGGTGTCGGCCTCGCCGCGGGCCGGGTGGTCCGGGCCGATGTTCAGGGCGTCGAAGTTGAACCACTCGGCCTCGGCCTGCGGGCCCTCGGCGACCTCGTAGCCCATGGCCACGAAGACGTCCTCGATGCGCTCCGAGAGCGTGGTCAGCGGGTGGCGGGCGCCGGCCGGTACGCGGTCGTACGGCAGCGTGACGTCGACGTCCTCCTCCACCAGCACGCGGGCGTCCCGCTCGGCCTCCAGTTCAACCTGGCGGGCGGCGAGCGCCTTGTTGACGGCGCCGCGGGCCATGCCGACGCGCTTGCCGGCGTCGGCCTTGGCGTGCGGGGGCAGGGCGCCGATCTCGCGGTTGGCGAGGGAGAGCGGGGAGGCGGGGCCGGTGTGGGCGACCTTGGCCTCGTGGAGCGCGTCGAGGGAGTCCGCGGCGGCGAAGGCGGCGAGCGCCTCGTCCCGCATGCGCTCGATCTCTTCCGGTTTCAACGCCTCGACCTCGACAGGGTCGTACGACTTATTGGGTGCCGACATCTCTTCCCGTGCTTCCGATTGGCTGGCTGGAGGTCCCCGTCACCGACTCGCACCGCCACGCGGACAGATCGTCACGGCTTTCGGGACACAAAGGTGCCAAAGGCCGAGTCTAACGGGGCTGGGGAAAGCGAATGCGCCCGTGGGTCCTCGGCCGGTGCTCAGAGCAGGTACGCCGGGGTGCCCACGGGCAGGGTGAATCGGATCTCCGCGCCGCCCCCTCGGGCGCGGCCGACCGTGATGGTGCCGCCGTGGGCCTCGACGATGCCCTTGACGATGTAGAGCCCGAGACCGGTGCCGCCGCGCTTGCTGCCCCGCCAGAAGCGGGTGAAGACACGGTTCATGGACTCCTCCGGAATGCCGGGCCCCTCGTCGCTCACCGTGACCGACGTGGCGGTGTTCTCGATGGTCCCGGCGGCTTCCCCTTCCCGTGGGGACGGCGCCGGTGTGACATCGATGGTGACGGATCCCTCGCCGTGCCGCACGGCATTTTCCACGAGGTTGCTCAGCACCTGGTCGATCTTGTCGGGGTCGGCCCACAGCTCGGGCAGCGGCTTCTCGACGCGCACCAGGAACCGGTCGGCGGGCTGGCCGGCGGCGACGTATGCCTGGACGTGCCGCCCGACCGCGGCGCCCATGTCGACGGGCTGGCGACGCACCTCCAGGCGGCCGGAGTCGATACGGGATATGTCGAGCAGTTCGGCGATGAGCCGGGTGACGCGGTCGGCGTCGGCGTCGACGGTCTCCAGCATCAGCCTCTTCTGGTCGTCGGTGAACCTCTCCCACTTGGCGAGCAGGGTCGCAGTGAAGCCCTTGACGGAGGTCAGCGGCGAGCGCAGCTCGTGTGCGACGGTGGCGATCAGCTCGGCGTGGCTGCGCTCGGTGCGGCGGCGTGCCTCGGTGTCGCGGAGGGAGACTACGACGCGGCGGACCGGGCCGGTGGGGTGGGCGCGGACGTACTTCGCGGAGACGAGGACCTCCCGGCCGCCGTGCAGCAGGAGGTTGCGCTCGGGCTGGCCCACCCGGATGGCCAGGCCGCCGTAGGGGTCGGTCAGCTGCCACCAGCGGCGCCCCTCCAGGTCCTCCAGCGGCAGGGCCTTCTCCAGGAGCTGTCCCAGGGCCTGGTCGGCGGGTACGGCGCTGATCCGGGCGGCGGCGGCGTTGAAGCAGATGATCCGCCCGTGCTCGTCGGCGACCACCAGGCCGTCGGGCAGGTCGTCGGGGTCGATGCCGAGGCCGGCGGGATCGTCCTGCCGGGGCGCGGGTGGTCGTCGCGCGTCCCGCGCTCCGGGCGCGCGACCGGTGCCGACAGTCATCCCCTCACCCCACCTCTCAGCCGGTGCAGCAGGCCCCCGGGCTGGTCACCCTACTGGTTGCGGGTGGCGGAGCGGCATCCTCCGGAGCCGCGCTGCGCACGGGCCGACGCGTACAGACATACGGCGGCGGCGGTCGCGAGGTTCAGGCTCTCGGCCTTTCCGTGGATGGGAACCCGTACGACGGCGTCGGCAAGGGCGCGGGTCTCCTCCGGCAGGCCCCAGGCCTCGTTGCCGAACACCCACGCGGTGGGGCCGCCCATGGTGCCGTGGTCCAGTTCGTCGTCCAGATCGTGCTCGCCCGCGCCGTCGGCGGCGAGGATGCGCACTCCGGCGTCCCTGAGCGCGGCGACCGCCCGCTCGACGGGGACGCCGACGGCCACGGGCAGGTGGAACAGGGAGCCGACGGAGGCCCGGACGGCCTTGGGGTTGTAGAGGTCGACGGAGGCGTCCGTGAGGACGACCGCTTCGGCTCCGGCGGCGTCGGCGCAGCGCAGGACGGTGCCCGCGTTGCCGGGGTCGCGCACATGGGCGAGGACCGCGACGAGCTTCGGGCGGGCCGCGACGATGTCCTCGAAGGGGGTGTCGAGGAACCGGCAGACGCCGACGAGCCCCTGCGGGGTGACGGTGGTGGAGATGTCGGCGATGACGTCGTCGGCGGCGAGGTGGATCCGGGCACCCGCGGCGCGGGCCTCCCCCACGATGTCGGCGTACCGCTCGGCGGCCTCGACCGTGGCGAACAGCTCGACGAGGGTGGCCGTGTCGCCGGCCCGGTGCGCCGCCGCCTCCCGCACGGCCTGCGGCCCCTCCGCGAGGAACAGCCGCTCCTTGCCCCGGAAGTTCCGCTTGGCCAGCCGCCGCGCTGCCGAGACGCGGGGCGAGCGGGGGGAGAGCAGGTCAGGGGTGGCGGGGGACATGGAGAGCTTCACCTTCGGTAGGAACCTTCCGCCGCGACGGCGATCAGCCGGCGGCCCCGGGCGGTGCCGGACACGCCTCGGGCACCGCACGGCGCACATACGACGGACCCGCAGGCAGAGCCCACGGGTCCGTATGGATCGCACCGGCCGGGCCGGCGCCGCGTCACGCAGCCTTGGGCGCGTTGACGTCGCTCGGCAGGGCCTTCTGCGCGACCTCGACGAGCGCGGCGAACGCGCCGGCGTCGTTGACGGCCAGCTCGGCCAGGATCTTGCGGTCGACCTCGACGTTCGCGGCCTTCAGACCCTGGATGAAGCGGTTGTACGTGATGCCGTTGGCGCGGGCAGCGGCGTTGATGCGCTGGATCCACAGCTGGCGGAAGTCACCCTTGCGCTTCTTGCGGTCGTTGTAGTTGTAGACCAGCGAGTGGGTGACCTGCTCCTTGGCCTTGCGGTACAGGCGCGAGCGCTGACCGCGGTAGCCGGAGGCCTGCTCGAGGATCGCCCGGCGCTTCTTGTGGGCGTTGACTGCCCGCTTGACGCGTGCCACTTGATTGACTCCTTGTAGCGGGGCCGTGGTTGTCCTCACACGGCCCGGAAACGATTGGGTCCCGGTCCTGACGTACGGCGCGCGGAGATCGCAGGGCGATCACGCGCCGCCGCGTCACTTGCCGAGAAGCTTCTTGATCTTCTTGGCGTCGCCCGGGGCCATCTCGGCGTTGCCGGTGAGACGACGCGTCAGACGGGACGACTTGTGCTCGAGCAGGTGGCGCTTGCCGGCGCGCTCACGGAGCACCTTGCCGGAGCCGGTGACCTTGAAGCGCTTGCTGGCACCGCTGTGCGACTTGTTCTTCGGCATAGCGCCGTTCTCTCCTCGTAGGTGGCGCTCCGGTGCCCGGTCGCGAGAACCGGGCACGGTGAGCGTCGCTCTTGTATCGGATACGTCCTGGGACGGGGGTCCCGGGAGTCACGCCTCGGCGGAAGCCTCGGCCGGGGCCTCGGTGATCTCGGCCTCAGCGGCGTTCTGCGAGCGGCCCGGGTGGGCCTTCGCCTCGGCCTTGCGGGCCTCCTGCGCCTGGCGGGCCTCGGCCATCGCCTCGGTCTTCTTCTTGTGCGGACCGAGAACCATGATCATGTTGCGGCCGTCCTGCTTCGGGTTCGACTCCACGAAGCCGAGGTCCTGGACGTCCTCCGCGAGCCGCTGCAGCAGCCGGTAGCCCAGCTCGGGCCGGGACTGCTCGCGACCACGGAACATGATCGTGATCTTGACCTTGTCGCCCTGCTTGAGGAACCGGACGACGTGACCCTTCTTGGTGTCGTAGTCGTGCGGGTCGATCTTCGGCCGGAGCTTCATCTCCTTGATGACCGTGTGCGCCTGGTTCTTGCGCGCCTCACGGGCCTTCATGGCCGACTCGTACTTGAACTTCCCGTAGTCCATGAGCTTGCAGACGGGCGGACGGGCGTTCGCCGCGACCTCGACCAGGTCCAGGTCGTACTCCTGCGCAAGCTCCAGTGCCTTCGCGAGCGGCACGATACCGACCTGCTCGCCACTGGGACCGACAAGTCGCACCTCGGGAACGCGAATCCGGTCGTTGATGCGGGGCTCGGCGCTGATGGATCCTCCTCGGTTAGCACCACGCGACGGTCTGGCGGACAGCCGCGTACTCTGTGTTCGACAGACCTAACCGCGCCGAAGCACGAAAAATGCCCCGGACGATCACAGGCGGGGCTCCTCGAACTACCGGAACGACCGCCGCGATGGCCGCGGGGCGCACTTTCGGACGGATCGCCGCTACTGGGACGGGAACCGTCTGACCGGTGACCCGCCGCCCCGGAGGGCGGTCAGGTGGGAGTTCGAAGCCTCCACTTGTGGGCCGGACTCGTGATGCCCTGGGCATACGCGTCCAGCCGGTCGTCACACAAGGTTAGCAGCATCGATGGGGAAGGGCTAATTCAAGCTGTCCGGGGCTCGCTGCGGGAGCCCTCCGTCCTGCACCTATCGTGTGGGGCATGAGTGAGACCTCCCCCTCCGGCCCCGCCGAGCAGCCCGACTTCGACGCCTTGACCCGCGACATCGCGGAGGTCCCGGCGGTCGAGGTGATCGTGACGGTCGCCGTCAACCTGATGAGCGCCGCCGCCGTGAAGCTCGGTCTGACCGAGGAGGGCGACGAGCACAAGGACCTGGACGAGGCCCGCAAGCTGGTGTCGGCGCTCGCCGGACTGCTGGACGCGAGCGCCACCGAGATCAGCTCCTTCCACGCGGCACCGCTGCGCGACGGCCTGAAGTCGCTGCAGCTGGCCTTCCGCGAGGCCTCGGTCGTCCCGGACGAGCCGGGCCAGGGCCCGGGCGAGAAGTACACCGGGCCGATCTACGGCTGAGACGCTCCCGCGGATCCCCGTTTCCCGACCCAGCCGATCACCGCTGCGTCACGCAGCCGATCCCCGCTCCTTCACGTACAAGGGCTCGCCCGGCGGCGTCGCCCCGGCCGGCAGCAGTGCCAGGTCGAGGCCGCGCACCAGGCGGGCCCTCAGTGTCTCGCTGGCGGCGAGCCGCGCGGCCACGGCGCGGGCGGTCTCGGCGGGTGCGGTGGGGACGGACGGGTCGAGCACCAGCGCCAGGGTCCCGTCGGCCTGCCCCCGCCCGAGGTGGGCGCGCAGCACGGCGGGCTCCGCGGCGACCGCCTCCCGCACGGCGGTGACGACGGCCGGGTCGGCCAGCGGGTCGGTCGTCGTACGGCCCTCGGCCAGGGCGAGAAGGGCGGGTCCGGTCAGCTCGAACGGCACCGGTCCGGCCATGTCCAGCACCACCGTGTCCGCCTTCTCGTGCGCGGCGGCCTCGAGGACCTGGTGCAGCCGTACGGCCACGGGGCGGGCGTCCGGGTCCCAGCGGGCCAGGGAGCCGGTGGAGCTGAAGGCGGGCAGGGCGGTGCGCTGACCGGCCTTCAGGGTGGGTACGGCCATCTCGCTGGTCTTCTCCCGGCGCAGCCCGTTCTCGTCCTCCTCCACCTCGCCGAGGACGGCCACCACGGGCACGAGCAGCCGGGCGCTCCGGAGCCCCTCCAGGACGGGTCCCACGGCGGTGCGGTCCTCGGCCCAGGCGGCGAGCGCCGCGCTCAGCCCGGGGTCGACAGAGCCGTCGTCGTCGGAGAAGCCGGAGTCGGGAATGTTCTTCATCACCACGGTGCCGACCCTATCCGGGGCCGCGCCCACTCTCTCAGGGTCCCCTGGCCCACGTCCGATACCGCCCCGGGGGACGTTCGGGCCCCCTATCGTCGGCGCAAGGCGGCGGACGGGCCGTCGTGAGCGGGGAGGCGGGCGGTGGAAACGGTGGGCGGAGGCTCGGCACCGGTGCCGGTGCCGAGGTCGGTAGCGGTGTCGGTGGCCGGGGGCGTCACCGTGGCCGTGGCGGTTCGTCGCCTCGGATCCGAGGCGAGCGTCGGGTACGGCGACGCCGTGTTCGACACGGCGAGCATCGTCAAGGTCGACATCCTGGCGGCCCTGCTGCTGGCGGCACAGGACGCCGGGCGGCGGCTGACGGCGCGGGAGCGGACGTACGCCGCCGCGATGATCGGGAGCAGCGACAACGACTCGGCGTCGGCGCTGTGGCGGGACATCGGCGGCGCCGACGGCCTGAACGCGGCCAACGAGCGGTTCGGACTCACCCGGACCACCGGCGGCGACGGTCCGCGGTGGGGTCTGACCCGGACCACGGCCGCCGATCAGCTCGTGCTGCTCGGGCAGGTCTTCGGGGCCCGCTCGGAGCTGAACGAGGCCTCGAGGACGTACCTTCAGGGGCTGATGGGGCGGATCGCCCCGGGCCAGGACTGGGGGGTGTCGGCCGCCGCCGACGGCTCCGGGTGGGCCCTCAAGAACGGCTGGATGCCGCGCGACACGACCGGTCTGTGGGTCGTCAACAGCATCGGACGGGTGACGGCCGGCGGCGACGACTGTCTGGTGGCCGCCCTGTCCAGTGGCAACCCGACGAAGGAACAGGGCATCGCGCTGGTGGAGGAGGCAGCCCGGTCGGCGGTGTCGGCGTACGGCCGGAGGGCGTGACCTCCAGCCATGGCCGGGTGACCCGGGCTCTACAGCCGGAAGTCGGCCCCGCCCTCGCGGCGGCCGCGCCACAGGACGACCGCCACGACCAGCATCACTCCGCCGGCACTACCCGCGAGGGGGCCCGCCCAGCCGGAGGCGGTGTCGTCCGCCTCGGCGGAGTCCGGGCCGGGGCCGAAGTACCGCTCGCCGTAGGACGCCGCGGTCAGGCCCTCGGGCCGGAGGCGGGCCGCGGACTTGATGGCGGCGGCGGGATCGACCATGCCGAAGCCGCGGGAGTCGTCGCGGCCGCCGACGGGGGCGCTGCGGGCCGTGTCCTCCAGGAGCTTCTTGATCTGGGCGGAGGTCAGACCCGGGTGGGCGGCCTTGACCAGGGCGACGGCGCCGGAGACGAAGGCGGAGGCCGCGCTCGTGCCCCAGCCCTCGTAGTACCGCTGGTCGGGGTCGGCGATGACGACGTCGACGCCGGGCGCGCTGACCGTCGCGTACCAGCGGCGGGTGGAGAAGGAGGCGCGGGTGCCGTAGCGGTCCACGGCGGTCGCGGCGATCACGCCCGGGTAGGCCGCCGGGTAGGAGATGTGGTCGCCCTTCTCGCCGCCGTTGCCGGCCGAGGCGACGACGACGGCGCCCTTGCCGAGCGCGTACTGGACGGCCTCGTCCTCGGCGGGCTCGGGGTGCGCGGAGTCCGAGTCATCGCCGAGGGAGAGGTTGATGACGTCGGCGCCCTGGTCGGCGGCCCACCGGATGCCGTCGGCGAGGGCGTTGCCGCGGGTGCTGCGGGCCTTGCTCCGGGCGGAGTCGTCCTCCTCCAGGATCACCCGCACGGGCAGGATCCGGGCCTCGGGCGCGATGCCCATGACTCCGTCCGCGTTGCCGGGGCCGTGGCCGTGACCGGCGATGATGCCGGCCATGGCGGTGCCGTGGCGGGCCCAGGGGCGGTCGCCGCGCCGCGCGCCGAAGCCGATCATGTCCTTGCCGGGCAGGACGTTGCCGCGCAGATCGGGGTGGTCGTCGTCGACGCCGGTGTCCAGGACGGCGACGGTGATGCCCTTGCCCTGGGTGGTGCGCCAGGCCTCCTGGGTGTGCATGGCGTCGAGGCCCCACTGCTGGGCGCGGATGCCGTCGGCGTGCGCGGGGACGGACGGCACGAGGGCGAGGCAGGCGGCGAGGAACAGGCTCGGGACGCCGACCGCGAGAGCCCTGCGCGGCGTACGGTTCCCGGGTGTCACGGCGGCTGTCACGAGGGCTCCTCCGTGGCTGACTTGACGGTCTGGCGCAGGCCCCGTTCGATGCGGTCGGCGAGGCCCTGGGCCTCGTTTCCCAGGCCTGCCTGGGCGGCGGGGGTGGTGGCTCCGGACTTCGTCGCGTCGGCGGCGGCCTGCGGGGTGCCGGCGGCGCGGCCGTCGGCCCAGCCGGACACGGCGTAGACGACCACCGGGGCCTCGGTCAGCACGGAGACGGTCCACGACGCGCGCTGCTCGTCGCCGAAGGCCGCGGCGACGGTGCCCTTGGCGGCGTACGGGCGCGGCACGAGGTCGGTGCGCCGGGCGAGCCCCTCGTTCTCGAAGCGGGCGGCGAGGGACGTCATGGTGGGGGCGTCGGCCTTGGTGAAGAGCAGGCCGACGGTGGTGACGTAGCTCTGGGTGGCGTCCGTGTAGGTGGCGCGCAGCAGGCGGGCGCAGCCGACGGGGGTCAGGGCCTTGCGCAGCAGCGGGTCGAAGGCGCCCTCGCAGCCGCTGTCCGGCGCCACGGCGACACGGGTCCAGGTGCGGTCGGCTCCGCCGGGTCCGGCGCCGCGGCCGTCCACGGTGGGCGGGAAGAGCTGGTCGACGGGGACGCTGTGCCACATGGCACCGGCCGCGGCGAAGTCGCCCTCCGCGCCGGGCTTCCCCGGCTCCCCGGTGAGCCAACTGCCGGTCACGGCGCCGCCTATGAGCCCGATCCCCAGCACCACGCAGGCGGCCGCCACAGCGACCCGCGGCCGTACCAGCGCACCGGTCGACCGTGCCCGCCGGTCGTGGCCTGCCGGCTCCCCGAACCCCATGCCGAGCCCCGTCCCCGGCGCCATGGCCGCGCTCCAGGACAGCGCCGGATCAGGCGCCGTGGCGGAACCCGTGGCTCGCGGCGGTGTCCCGGCGGGGGCGGCGGGAGCACCCGGGGAGGCGTCGAAGGACGGATGCGGCGGGACCGGGGTCCACGCCGACCCGGTCGGCCGCTGGGGCGCGCCGGAGGGGCGCGGACGGTTGTCGGCCTCGCCCGGGCTGGAGAAGCTGCCAGGGCCTCCGGTCCGGCCGGGCGCGCTCGAGCGGCGTGCCGTGCCGAGGGGGCCGGTCGCGGTGTCGGCGCCGCCGACGGGCCCGGCCTGGGCTGCCGGGGTGGTCACGGGGCCGTTCGCGGCGTCCGACCGGGGGTCGCGCGCGGAGGACGGGGCCGTCGGATGGGGCGGTGCGCTCGGCACCGGGGGGTTGTGGACGGGGACGGGGCGCAGGCGCGCGGTCGTCTCCGACGGGGTTTCGGCTGGTGCGCCGCCGCGTGCCGCCGGTGAGGGCCGGTGTCCCGGTGGCGGGGGTATGGTCCCGCGCTCGCGCCGGCCGGGCTGCGCCAACTCACCGGGGAAGCGAGCGGGGGCCCTCCCGTCCCCGGAGGTCGTACTTCCTGCCGTGCCGTCAGCGGAGTCTCGACCACTCGAAGCCCCACGCCCAAGCACCTGCGACGCGTCCGCGGAACGGCCCGGAGCCCCGGCGTGGGTGTCAGCGGACGCCCCAGGCCCGGCAGCGGCTCCGGACGCCGCGCGTCTCTCGACCGGTGGTGTGCCGAGCGGACGGTCCCCTGCCCGGCCGAGGTCCGGTCGGCGCGGTGCCTCGCGGCCTACCGTCGGGGGTGCGTCCGGGAAGCGGGCCGTGGCGGGGGGCGGGGGCGGTGTCGTGGGGGGTGTGGTGCGGCGGGAAGGGCGGGAAGGGGAACGGAAGTCCGGGAAGCGTGGGCGGGAAGCGGCGGTGGTCCGGGCGTCGTCGGTGGCGGGGCCGGTGCGAGGCGGCGGGGAGCCGGTGCCGTGGCCCGCGCGGCTGTCCGTGTCCGGACCCGCCGGTCCCCCACCTGTCACGGCACGCGGGGAGCCGCCCGGGACCGGAACGGCGGGACCTGCCGAAGTGCCGCGTGCGGAGACACCCCCGGCTGGAGCGGCCGAACTCGTCGAAGCACCACGCGGGGAACCACCCTCGGTCTGAGCCGCCGAAGCACCACGCGCGGAAGCACCCCCGCCCGGAGCCGCCGAACCCCCCGAAGCACCACACAGGGAACCACCCCCGACCGGAGCCGCCGAACCCGCCGAAGTGCCGCGCGTTTCCGCGGTCGTACCGCCGCCGGGCACCGCCCGTGTCGTGCCCTCGAGCGTGCCGGGCGCGGCCTGGGGGGGCGGGGCGTCGGTGGCGCGTGCCGTCGGGTCCGAGTCGCCGTCGCCGCCCGAGGGCCCGACGGGCCGCGGGGGGACGGGGGCGTGGCGCGCTTCCGTGCTCATGCACCCCCCGTTTCCTCGTGCCCGTGTCGTTGCACCGGGCACGGCCGTCCTCGTCGCCCCGCCCGGCGCGGACTCGTCGTCACCGGACACGCATACCCGTACGAGCGATCCGCCATCCCGGCTCAAGGCCGCGGCCGGAATCACCTCGCGGTTCCGCCGTTCGTGCGCGTCACTCTACGGGCTGCCCCGGTCCCGGCGGGAACCAGTCCACGAGCCCAGGGGGATCTGCCCGGAACATCCCCCTACCCTGCGGTAATCAGGTCTGGCAGGCTGCGTCCATGACTGCGCGCGCCGCCGACCGTGCCCGTTACGACCGGGCCACCGCCCAACTCGACGCCCCTGTCGCGATCGTGGACCTGGACGCCTTCGACGCCAACGCGGACGACCTCGTCCGCCGGGCCGGCGGCAAGCCGATCCGGGTCGCCAGCAAGTCCGTGCGCTGCCGGGCCCTGCTCGAACGCGCCCTGGCGAAGGACGGCCTCACGGGCATCATGTCGTTCACCCTCGCCGAGTCCCTGTGGCTGGCCCGCTCGGGTTTCGACGACGTGCTGCTCGCCTACCCGTCCGCCGACCGCGCCGCCTACGCCGAACTCGCCGCCGACCCCAAACTCGCCCGTGCCGTCACGGTGATGGCCGACGACCCGGCGCAACTGGACCTGATCGACGCCGCACGCGAGGGCGGACGTGAAGTCGTCCGGGTCTGCCTGGAGTTGGACACCTCGCTGAAGCTGCTCGGCGGGCGCGTGCGGGTCGGCGCGCGCCGCTCCCCGTTGCACTCCCCCGCCCAGGTCGCCGACATGGCCCGCACGGTGGCCCGGCGGCCGGGGTTCACGCTCGTGGGGATCATGGCGTACGAGGGCCATGTGGCGGGTGTGGGCGACGCGGTCGCGGGGCGGCCGCTGCGTTCGCGCGCGATCCGGCTGATGCAGGCGGCGGCGCGCAGGGAACTCGCCGAGCGGCGTGCCGCGGTGGTGCGGGCGGTCCGGGCCGTGGCGCCGGACCTGGAGTTCGTCAACGGCGGCGGCACCGGCAGTGTGCAGCACACGGCGGCGGAGGACGCGGTCACCGAGATCGCCGCGGGCTCCGGGCTGTACGTCCCGCGGCTCTTCGACAACTACACGTCGTTCCGGGGCCGTCCGGCGGCGCTGTTCGCCCAGCCCGTCGTACGGCGCCCGGGGGTCGGGGTCGTCACGGTCCTGGGCGGCGGCTACCCGGCCTCCGGCGCGGCCGGGGCGGACCGGCTCCCGGTGCCGTACCTGCCCGAGGGGCTGCGCTACGACCCCCAGGAGGGTGCGGGCGAGGTGCAGACCCCGCTGCTCGGCTCCCCCGCCGACGACCTGCTGATCGGCGACAAGGTGTGGTTCCGGCACGCCAAGGCGGGCGAGTTGTGCGAACGGTTCGACACCCTGCACCTCGTCGAGGGCGATCGTGTGACGGCGGCCGTGCCGACGTACCGGGGCGAGGGGCACACCTTCCTGTAGCCTCGGGCTCCTTCCCGTAGCCACGGCCCCTGGGGCCTGGCGCCCCGGCCTTCCGGCGTCTCCGGCTCAGCTCGACGGGCCGATGCTGCTGCCCACGCCGCCGCCGGTCGTGGTGTCTCCGACGGGCCGGATGCCCTTGGTGATCCCGTCCATGTCGGCCGGCGGCGGGCCGTCCGGGCCGGCGTCGAAGACGAAGCGGACGAGGACCGGCGCCTGGGTGCCGGTGCTGGACGGGAAGACGAGCGACTCGACGTAACCGCCCGGCCCCTCGGCGGTTCTGACCAGCCTGCGCACGAAGTAGCCGGCCCGGCCCGCGACCGCGACCTGCCCGGACGCGACGGTCCGCTGGGAGGTGATCCCGCCGTAGAGGCGCTGGCCGATCGCGTTCCGCTCGTACGCCTCGTCGGCCGCGTCCTGGATGTCCCGCTTGGCCAGGGTCTCGGGGGTGGTGCCCTCGGCCGCGGTCACCGTGCGGGTGATGACCAGGCCGTGCCGGCACAGGCCCACCCCGGCGGGGCAGTCGTAGACGCCGTGGGTGGTCATGACGACGTCGTCCTGGGCGATGTTCTCCGGCTTCTCCCAGCCCTCCGGCAGCGGCAGGGTGATGCCGTTGAGCTGGTCGACCGCGACGGAGGGATCGCCGTCGGCGGAGGCCGCCGGGGACGGCGACAAGGTGGCGGTGGGCGCGCTCCTGGGCGGGGCGGACCGTGTGCCGGTGGCCGGGTCCGCCGTGCCGCCGCCCCCGTCGTCCCGGCCCAGCAGGACCGCGCCCGTGACGACCGCGGCGACCAGGACGGCACCCGCGGTGACGAGGGCGACGGCCTTGGCCCGGGACGGTCCCGCGCCGGCGGGCGGTGACGCGGACGGCTGTCCGGGCAGCCCGGGGGCGCGCCGGTGCTCGGTCCAGGCCGTGCCGTCCCACCAGCGTTCCAGGTGGGGGGCGTTGGGGTCGCGGTACCAGCCGGGCGGGGGCGTCATGCTCACCCCGGCACTCTATGCACCCGGTCCTTCGGACTCATCGGTCGGTGGCCCCACGGGCGGCGCTCCGTGAGGCCGTGGCCGTGCTCGTGTCCGTGTGCACGGTCCGCCGGATCCGCGGAATCAGCCTCGGTCCCGCACGCGTCAGCCGCCGTCGCGCAACGTGCCCGGCTCCAGCCCGAGTTCACGCTCGGCCGTGGTGAACAGCAGGGTGTCGAGCGCGGGGTGGGTGAACCGCGTGTCGTCGTTGGCGTAGGAGCCGAGGCCGTCGATCGCCACGAGGATGACCACACACGCCCCGAGGGCGTCGTCGGTGGTGAAGTCTCCCCCGCGCACACCGTCCTCGATCACGGCGGTCAGGGCGTCCCGCATGATCGCCTCCTGCTCGGCGACGACGCGCAGGAGGTTCGGGCGGTAGCGGGAGAGGTGGCGGGCGTTGAGCCAGAGCCGGCCGAGGTCGACGAAGTCCTCGCCGCCGAGTCGGCCCAGCAGGCGGCTCAGCCGCCGCACCGGCGGCAGCCCGGCCTCGGCCTCCGGCAGCAGGGCCTCGCGTTCGCGGGTGACCGCGCGCACGAACGCGTCGCACAGCAGGTCGTCGATGGTCGCGAAGTAGTGACTGATCAGACCGGGGCGCACCCCCAGCTCGTCGGCGACGAGCTGCATCGTCACACGCTCCAGGCCCCGCTCCAGCGCGAGGCGGGCTGCCGTCTGCAGGATCTCGGTCCGTCGCTCGGCCGCGGTTTTCCGCGTCCGCGTGGCCCGGGGGGTTGACGTCATGCCGATCACACTATTGGATGGCGCACCAACAGTCTATTGGTGCCGACACCAACAAAGCTGGTCCGCCTTGGCCGCACCCCCCGGACACCTCGGTGGCGAGGACAGTGCCGTCTTTTCGTCTCTTCGAAGGAACCACCCATGCAGCGTTCCCCGCGTTCCCCGGCGGGCCCCGACGTGGCCGCCCCCGCCCCCGGACGTGACCGGGCCGGACTGGTCGAGAGCCGTGGCATCGACTGCGTGCCCGACTCGGAGCGGCACGGCACGGCGCGTGAGCTGTTCTCCGTCTGGGCCGCGCCGAACGTGAGCTACCTCAGCTTCGTGGTCGGGGGCACCCTCGTCCTGATGGGGCTGTCACTGGCGGAGTCGCTGGCCGTCATCGTCACCGGCAACCTCTTCTGGCTCCTGACCGGGTTCATCGCCGTCAGCGGCCCCGCCGCGGGCACCTCGGGCTCGGTCATCTCCCGAGCCATGTACGGCGTCGTCGGCAACAAGGCCGTCGTCGCCCTCACCGGCTGGCTGATCTCCTCGCTCTACCTGGCGCTGAACTGGTCGGCGGCCTCCGTCGCCGGCCTCGGCCTGGCCGGACGGCTCGGCCTGCCGGACTCCGCCGCGCTGGACGCCGCCGTGGTCTGCGTGATCGCCGGCGCCACCATCCTCGTCGCGATCTACGGGCACGCGACGATCGTCCGCCTGTACACGGCGCTCACCATCGTCCTCACCCTGGTCTTCGTCGCCCTGAGCGTGATGGTGCTCGGGCACACGAACTGGTCGTACACGCCCGCCGAGCCGCTCACCGGGCTCGGCCACCTCGTCGTCCTGGCCTCCGGCTTCACGATCGTCGCCTCCGCCCCGCTGTCGTACTCCAACAGCCCGGACCTCTCCCGCTACCTGCCGCGGCACACCAGCGGGCGGGCCATCACGCTGTGGACCGCGTGCGGTGCCTTCCTGCCGAGCGTCGTGTTCACGGCGATCGGGGCACTCGCGGCCACCACGCTCGACATGAGCGATCCACAGGCGGCGCTGGAGAGCGTCATGCCGCACTGGTTCGTGCCCGTCTTCGTCACCGCGGTGGTGGTGAACACCGTGGCGAACAACGGCCTCACCGCCTACAGCTCCGGACTGTCCATGCAGTCGATCGGCGTGCGGCTGCCCCGGATGATCGCCGTTCTGGTCGTCGGCGTGATCGGCACCACCATGACGCTCTTCGCGCTCTTGGTCTTCGACTTCCTCACCGCCGTCAACGCCATGATGGAGCTGGTCGTGATCGTCACCGGCCCCTGCATGACCGTCTACGCCACCGACATCGTCCTGCGCCGCAACCGCTACGACGGCGAACTCCTCCACGACCAGAGCCGTACGAGCCCCTTCTGGTACCGCGGGGGCGTCAACTGGGCCGGTGTGCTCGCCACCCTGGGCGGCGCCGCCGCGGCGACGCTGTGCGCCAGCTCCACGTTCTGGGCCGGCCCTGTCTCCGCGGCCATGGACGGCCTCAACCTCGCCATACCCGTCGGCGTCCTCGGCTCGGGGGCCCTGTACTGGGCCCTGTCCCGCGCCTTCGGCACCCTCGCCCCGACGTCCTCCCCCACGACCGCTCGGCACTGACCACTCAGCACTGACCGCTCAGCACGGAAAGAACTCCCATGAACGCCGACCTCATCGTGCGCGCGGCACGGATCGAGAACTTCGACCCCACGCCCGCCCGGACCACGGACACCGTGGTGGCCGTCCAGGACGGCAGGATCGTCGCCGTCGGCGGGGACGGCGTCCTGCGCCACTGGACGGGCGCCGCCACCGACGTACTGGAATTCCCCGGAGCGACCCTCACCCCGGGACTGACCGACGCCCACGCCCATCCGGTGTGGGGGGCGATCGAGGTCGGCAGCGGCCTGGACCTCGGCGGCCTGACCACGCTCGACGCGGTGTGCTCCCGCATCGGGGACCGCGTCGCGGAGCAGGGCCGCGAGGCCTGGGTGACCGGGTTCGACCTCGACGTCAACGTCTTCGACGGGGAGCCCACCGGCCACCCGCTGGGACGGCGATTCCCCGGCGTGCCGATCTCGCTCATGACCCGCGACGCGCACTCCCTCGTGGTCAGTCCGGCCGTGGTCGACCGCGTCGGACTGACCGGCACAGAGACCTTCGACGACGCCTCCGAGATCGTCGTCGGGCCCGACGGGCGGCCCACCGGCTTCATCGTCGAACTCCAGGCCATGGACCTCGTCCTCGACCACTATCCCGAGGTACCGCTCCCGGTCGCGGCCGGCCATGTCGCCGACCGGCTGCGCGAGTTCGCGGCCACCGGCCTCACCGGTCTACACGCGCTGGACTTCACCGCGCCCTCCGAGGACGTCTACCGGGAGATCGAGAGGCACGGGGACCTTCCGCTGCGGGTGCGCTGCTCGCCGCTCGTGCCCGCCGACTCCGGACGGGACGTGTGGGAGGCCGTCGCCAACCAGCAGGGACTCGCCGGGCGCCGCTGGCACGTCGCCGGCGCCAAGCTCATGCTGGACGGCACCGCCGACAACGGCTCCGCCTGGTTCGAGCACCCCGACGTCTTCGGCCAGAACCGGCGGCCTCTGTGGAAGGACGTCGAGGGCTACCGCGAGGCCGTCCGGTTCTTCACCGAGCGCGGCATCCCCACGGCCACCCACGCCATCGGCGACCGGGCGGTGCGCACGGCCCTCGACGTGATCGGGGAGGCCGGCCACCCCGTGTCCGCGCCGCACCGGATCGAGCACATCGAGTCGATCCCCGACGATCTGCTCCCGCGGTTCGCCGCGCTCGGCGTCGTCGCCGGGCTCCAGCCCGTCCACGCGACCCGTATGACCAGGGCCGACCAGCAGGACAACTGGTCTCGCCGGATCGGGCCGCAGCGGGTCGCCCACGGCTGGCGCACCCGCGACCTGCTCGACCACGGCGCCGTGGTGGCGCTCGGTTCGGACTGGCCCATCGGCATCGCGGACCCGCGAACGGCCCTCGCCGACGCCCAGTTGCGCCGGCCCGTCGAGGAGCTGACGGCCGCCCCCGTCCAACCCGGCCAGCGGATCAGTGCCCGGGAGGCCTACGCCGGGATGACCCGCGCCCCGGCCGTCGCGGCGGGTGCCGCCGACCGGCTCGGCCGGATCGCGCCGGGCTACCTGGCCGACCTCGCCGTGTTCGCCCGCGACCCCCTCGACCTGACCCCCGAACAGCAGACCGCCAACCCCGTCCTCGCCACGGTCGTCGGCGGCTCCGTCCTCCAGCACACGCCCAAGGAATGCGCCTCGTGACCTCCGCACCGTACCCCCGCCCCGACCACCGCCCGCATGTGAGCGCCGACGCCGCCGATCCTCGCCTGCGCGGCCGGATCCGGGGCCGGCAGCTCGCCGACGGGCTGCACGGCACCCTCGACGCCTACGACCGCCTCTTCACGCTCGCCGGCCGCCGGCCGGCCGCTGTCCGCGACGACGCCGACCGCGCACTGGACGCCATCGGCGCCTTCCGCCCGGCCCTGCGCGAGCAGATCGAGGGCATCGCCGAGGGAGCCGCGGTCGAGCCCTGGCAGGTGGCCGCGCTCAACGCCCGCACCGAGATCCTCGCCCACGGCAGCGCCGTCCCGCCCGGTGAGTGCTCCACCATCGTGCGGCGGCTGCGGACGGCCGACGGGGGCAGCACCCACGTCGGCGTGCAGACCTGGGACTGGCACGTCGAGCTCAGTTCCTCCTGGCACACCCTCGAATCCGCCGGCGGCGCGCACCGGTACGTGGGCATCACCGAGCACGGCATCCTCGCCAAGATCGGCGTGAACAGCGCCGGACTCGCCCTGCACTTCAACATCCTCGGCCACCGGGACGACCGCGTCGGCGGCATCCCCGTGCACGTCCTCGCCGCGCTCGTCCTCGAGGAGGCCGGCAGCGCCGAGCACGCGCGGGAGATCCTGCGCGAGGCCCCGCTCACCTCGTCCGGGTCCTTCACGCTCTTCGACGCCCACAGTGCCCTCCTCCTCGACCTCAGCCCGGTGGGGGTCTTCGAGGTGCCCGAGGTGGCCGAGGGAACGCATCTGCGCACCAACCACTTCCTCACCGACGTCCCCTCCCGCCACGAGAAGACCTGGCTGTACCAGCCCGACTCCGGCGAGCGCTACGCCTTCCTCCGCGACCGGCTCGCGCGCAACCCCGTCGAACGTGCCGGTGAACTGATCCAGCGACTCGTGACCGGCCCCGGGGCGCCCCCGGTGACCTGCGTCCCCGACATGGACGGGCCGACCGGTGGCCGCTGGGCGAGCCTGGCCACCGTCGTCCTCGACCCGGCCTCCCGCACCGCACAGGTCCTGGACGGCACACCCGCCGAACACACGACCCGCCCCTGGCGCTCACTGCACGCCTGACACGGTCCTCACAGAACAGGACCACGGCCCCCACAGGCCGGGCAGGACCAGCCCGGCACGGCGGAGTTCTGGCCCCGGACCGAATCCCCTGTCTCAGCTCGGCACGGCAGGTTCCTGACCCCCCGGGCCCTGACCCACCACCGCAACCCGACACGGCGGGTTCCCAACCCCCGCCGGGCCCTCGTACCGGCCCGGGCGGGGTCCTGACCGGGGCCGGACCCCGGTCCAAGCCCGGCTGGAGCGCTTCTGACCCCGGACCGGATGCCCCGTCTCAGCTCGGCCCGACGGGATCCTGACCCCGACCCAGACCCCCGTCCCAGCCCGGCGGAGCAGATTCCCGACCCCGCCCCAGACCCGCCTCACCCGACAGGGCGGATTCCCAACCCCCGCCCGGACTCACCGCCTCACCCCGACACGGCCGGTTTCCCCCGGGACCCCCGTCCCAGCCCAGCGCGGCGCGTTCCCAATCGCGGCCCGCGACCCCCGTCTCAGCTTGCCCCCGGCCTCGTGCGTTGGCCGGTCGCGCTTTCCGAGCGGGTCAGGGACAGCAGTTCGCGGGCCGGGCCCACCGGGCGGTGGCCGGTGGGCCAGACCGCGCGCAGGTCGCGTTCGAGGGTGACACCGTCCACGGGCACGGGAACGAGCCGGCGCAGGGACAGTTCCTCGCCCACCGCGAGTTCGCTGAGCACCGCAGGGCCCGCGCCGCTCACCGCGGAGGCCTTCACCGCCGTCGTGGAGGACAGCTCGATCAGCGGGCGCGCCAGACCTCCGAGCGCCGCGTCCAGCACCTGCCGGGTGCCGGAGCCCTTCTCGCGCAGGATCAGCGGCGTGGTGGCCAGTTCCTCCGCGGACAGCGGCCGCCGGCGGCGGGCCCACGAGTGGGCCGGGGCGGTCACCACGAGCAGGCGGTCATGGCCGATCACCACGGAGTCGAGACCGGACGGCACCGACACCCCCTCGACGAAACCGAGGTCCGCCTCGTCCCCCAGCAGCCGCTCCGCCACCACCGCCGAGTTCCCGGCGAGCAGGGACACCGCCGTGTCCGGCCGCCGGGTACGCAGCGCGATCAGCCATCCCGGCAGCAGGTACTCCGCGATCGTCATGCTGGCCGCCACCCGCAGCCGCGAGTCCCGCCGGTCCCGCAGCGCCTGCGCACCCGCGTCGAAGGCCTCCGCCGCCTCGACGACCCGCCGCGCCCAGTCGGTGACCAGGGCTCCTGCGTCCGTCAGCCGCGATCCGCGCGGCGAGCGGTCCACCAGCGCCACACCCAGCTGCCGCTCCATGGAACGGATCCGGCTGCTCGCCGCCGGCTGGGTGATGCCCAGCTCCCGCGCCGCCCCGCCGAGGCTCCCCAGCCGCGCCACCGCCAGCAGCAGCTCCAGCGCGCCCAGGTCGGGCACCCGGTGCCCCAGCGAGGTCCTCGGCCGCCGGCCAGCGCCGTCTCCTCCGTTCATCTCGGTCCTCTCGGTGCTCCTCATAAGGCCAGCTTATGCCGTGATAGACACAAACCCCCTGGTGGGAGCGTATGGACCGGGAAAAGCTTGAGTCATGGTCACCGCAGCCCACACCCTGCCCCGGCAGGCCGCACCCCGGCCCCGCGTCCCCGCCGTCCGCCATCTGGGCCCCAACTGGTACGCCTCCGTCATGGGCACCGCCGCCGTCGGCACGGCGGGCGCCGCGCTGCCGCCGCACATCCCGGGACTGCGCACCGCGTGCACGGCCGTGTGGGCGCTCTCCCTCGTCGTGCTCGTGGCGCTGCTCGCCGCCCGCACCCTGCACTGGACCCACCACCGCGACCAGGCCCGCGCACACCTGCTGGACGCGGCGGCGGCGCCGTTCTACGGCTGTCTGTCCATGGCCCTGCTGGCGGTCGGCGGCGGCGCCCTGTCCGTCGGGCGGGACTGGATCGGCACCCCGGCCGCGGTCGCCCTGGACGCCGTGCTGTTCACCGCCGGTACGGCCGTCGGGCTCGCGGCCGCCGTGGCCGTGCCGTACCTGATGGTCGTGCACCACCGGATCGAGCCGCACCAGGCGACGCCCGTATGGCTGCTGCCGCTGGTCGCGCCCATGGTGTCCGCCGCCCTGGGGCCCGCCCTCGTACCGCACCTGCCGGCCGGGCAGGCCCGGGCGACCCTGCTCCTTGCCTGTGTGGCGCTGTTCGGGCTCAGCCTGCTCGCGACCCTGGTCGTACTGCCGGTGATCTTCGGCCGGCTGCTCACGGCGGGCCCGCTGCCGCTCGCGCTGACCCCGACGCTGTTCCTGGTCCTCGGCCCGCTCGGGCAGTCCACCACCGCCGTCGGCGCCTTCGCGGACACGGCGCCCGGTGTCGTACCGGCCCCGTACGCCGGCGGTTTCGCCGTGCTCGCCGTGCTGTACGGCGTCCCGGTGATGGGCTTCGCGCTGATGTGGTTCGCCTTCGCCGCCGCCCATGTGCTGCGCGCCGCCCGCCAGGGCATGGGCTTCGCCATGACCTGGTGGTCGTTCACCTTCCCGGTGGGCACCTGTGTCACCGGCGCCGCTGCCCTCGCCCGGCACACCTACCTCGCCGCCTACAGCGCCCTCGCGGTCGGTCTGTACGCCGTCCTCGTGACCGCCTGGGCCGCCGCGGGCGTGCACACCGCCCGCGGCGTGATCAGCGGCGCGCTGCTCGCAGCGCCTCGCCCAGCACCCGTGGAGCCCGCGCCAGTGACGGCCCGTACCACGTCAGGTGCCGCCCGCTGACCAGCACGCAGGACAGTCCGGGGAAGGCCTCGGGACCGTCGTCGGCGGTGAAGCGGTACGGCTCGTCCGGCAGTACGACGACGTCCGGGGCCGCCGCCCTCAGTTCTTCCAGCGGGACGCGCGGATAGCGCTCGGTGTGCCCGGCGTAGAGGTGGTCGACGCCCAGCCGGGCCAGGACGTCGCCCGCGAAGGTGTCCCGGCCCAGCACCATCCAGGGCCGCCGCCAGATCGGTACGACGGCCGTCGTGCGGCGCGGGGGCACGGGCGGTGACGACCAGGCCGCCTCGGCCTCGTCCAGCCACCGGGGCCGGCCGGTCCCGCCGCACGCGCGCAGCACCCGCGCCAGTTCCCGGAAGGCCTGCGGCAGGTCCCTGATCTCGGTCACCAGGACCTCCAGGCCCGCCGCGCGCAGGGCGTCGAGGTCCGGCGCCCGGTTCTCCTCCTCGTTGGCGATCACCAGGTCGGGGGCGAGGGCGGCGATCCGGTCCACCTTGGGGTTCTTGGTGCCGCCGACCCGGGTGACGTCGAGGTCCGCCGGATGAGTGCACCAGTCGGTGGCGCCGACGAGCACACCGGGCAGGGACACGGCCACCGCCTCGGTGAGCGAGGGGACCAGCGAGACGACCCGCATCAGCGCGACCGGTCCTGTACCGCCTCGATGTGCTCGGCGACCGCGACCACGATCACCCGGGTGTCGGGCACGGTCGCCCGCCAGCGGTGGCGCACCCCGCCGGTGAGGTACATCGTGTCGCCGCGCACCAGCCGGTAGGCCCGGCCCTCCGCCTCGATCTCCACCGCTCCGTCGGCGACGTACATCAACTCGTCGTTGCGGTGCTGGAATTCACGGCCGGCGTCGTGGTCCCCGGTGAACTCCGAGGCGTGCAGCTGGTGGTGGCCGCGCACCAGGGAGCGCACCCGGGGTTCGGGTTCCAGCTCGGTGACCTCGGCGCGCACGACGTCGACGCTGCACGCCGGGTCGGCCGCCGCCAGCAGCTCCACGGCGGTGGTGCGCAGGGCGTCGGCGACCTTCTCCAGGGAGGTCTGACTGGGCCGGGCCCGGTCGTTCTCGATCTGGCTCAGGAAGGGGACCGACAGACCGCTGCGGTCGGCCACCACGGCGAGGGTGAGCCCCAGCGCGCGGCGGCGCCGCCGGACGGCCGCGCCCACTCGAAGGGGCCGCTCTTTGTTGTCGCCCATCGCTCCGGCTCCCTCCTTCGCTCGTCGGTCCGCTGCTCGTGGGGCCGCTGCCCGTGGGCCCGGTTCCGGGCGCAATCCTTCTGATGAGTTCTCTGCACCCTATGCATGTCCGGCAAACAGTTTCCTGTCGTCGTCACGTACCTGTAAGGATCGCGCGGGCCCGGGGCGCGTGGGGGTGGCTCTGCGTGGTTGGCCGGATTCCTTCTGTGGACAAGCGCGTGGGGCGGGCCCGTCCCACGCATCGCAGAGCGATGCGGGGCGGGCCCGCCCCTTCGGCGGTTTCCGGGTCGGCGGCTACTGCGGGGTCATCCGCGCCGGGACGTCGGGGTGCTGCTTCAGCCAGGCGGTGACGGCCTCGGCCTCGTGGCCCTGACCGTGCTGGTTGATCTCGCTCTCCAGGCTGCCGAGCTCGTCCTCGCTCATCCTGAAGTTCTTGATCCACTTGGTGAGCTGCGGGTACTGCTCGGGGAACTTGGCGCTGGAGATGGTGCGCACCGTGTTGCCCTCGCCGAAGAGCTTCTTGTCGTCGGCGAGCTTGGTGAGGTCGTAACGGCTGTACGCCCAGTGCGGCGACCACAGCACCACGGCCACGGGCTGCTTCTTGGCGTACGCGCGCTTGAGCTCGGCGAGCATCGCGGGCGTGGAGCCGTCGACGACCTTGTACTCCTTGTCCAGGCCGTAGCCGGGCAGGACCTTGTCCTTCAGCAGGGTCATCTCGCCGGTGCCCGGCTCGATGCCGATGATCTTCCCGTTGAAGGTGGACGCCTTGCCCTTGAGGTCCTCCAGGGACTTCACGTCCTTGACGTAGGACGGCACGGCGATCTCCAGGGAGGTCGGCTCGTACCAGGTGCCGAGGTCCCTGAGTCTGTCCTTGTTCTTGTCCCAGTAGTTCTTCTGGGCGTAGGGCAGCCAGGCGTCGAAGTTGAGGTCGATGTCACCGCCGGCCAGGCCGGTGTAGACCGGGCCCACGTCCATCTGCTTCAGGTTCATCCGGTAGCCGCGGCGCTCCAGGACGTTCTTCCACAGATGGGTGACGGCGATGTCCTCGTCCCACGGGAACCAGGCGACGTTCAGGGTGCGCTTGGCCTCGGCCGGCTTGGCGGCCGAGTCCCCGCCGGGCAGCGGGGCGAGCTTGTCGACGACGCCCGGGTTGTCCTTCAGCCAGGCGCGGACGGCGTCCTGCTGCCGGCCCTTGCCCGCCTTGTTGATCTCGGCCTCGAGGCCGGTGAGCTGCTTCTCGGTCAGCTTGAAGTTCTTCAGCCACGTGCCGACGACCGGGTCGTCGTTCGCGAAGCCCTTGCGGGCCAGCGTGTGCACGCCGTCTCCCTTGCCCCAGGAGCCCTTGGGGTCCTTCAGCTTCTTCAGGTCGAAGTCGCTGTACGCCCAGTGCGGTGACCAGAGCGTGACGACGACAGGTTCCTTCTTGCTGTAAGCGCGCTTGAGCTCGGCCAGCATGGCGGGCGTGGAGCTGTCGACGACCTTGTACTCCTTGTCCAGGCCGTAGTCCTTGAGGACCTTGCTCTTGAGCAGGGCCATCATGCCGGCGCTGGACTCGATGCCGGTGATCTTCCCGCCGAACTGGCCCGCCTTGCCCTTGAGGTCCTCGAGCGAGTTCACGTCCTTCATGTACGAGGGGACGGTCAGCTCCAGCGACGTCGGCCCGTACCAGGAGCCGAGGTCGTCGAGCTTGCTGCCGTACTTCTTCCAGTACTCGGCGTGGGTCGTCGGCAGCCAGGAGTCCGTCTCGAAGTCGACGTTGCCCTGGGCGAGCGCGGTGTAGAGCGGTCCGGCGTCGAACTGGCGGGCGTCGACCTGGTAGCCGCGCTGTTCGAGGACCTCCTTCCACAGGAAGGTGGACGCGACGCCCTCGTCCCACGGGATGTATCCGATGGTGATCTTCTTGCCGCGGCCGACGTCGCTGCCGTCGCCGGCGGCCGTCGCACTGCCGCCGCCCCCCGCGAAGAGACCCATGCCGCCCGCGACCAGGGCGAGGATCACCACGCCGATCACGGCGATCTGCGGCTGCGGCCGGTAGGACCAGATCTTCAGGCCCTTGGCGGCCCGCGCCTTGGCGGCGGCACGCCGGCCGAGCGGCGAGACCTCGGTGCCCAGGGCGCTGGTCATGCGGTCGAGGTAGATCGCGAGGATCACGATGGCGATGCCGGACTCGGAGCCGAGGCCGACGTTGAGCTGGCCGATGGCCTCGTTGACGTCGCCGCCGAGGCCGCCGGTGCCGACCATGCCGGCGATCGCGGCCATGGACAGACCGAGCATGATCACCTGGTTGACGCCGGCCATCACGGTGGGCAGCGCCAGCGGCAACTGGACGCGCAGCAGCGTGTTGCGGGGCGTGGTGCCGAACGCCTCGGCCGCCTCGACCAGTTCCTTGTCGACCTGGCGGATGCCCAGCTCGGTCATGCGGACGCCGGGCGCGAGGGCGAAGATCAGGGTGGCGACGATGCCCGCGGAGGCGCCCGTGCCGAAGAACAGGATGGCCGGGATGAGGTAGATCATCGCGGGCAGCGTCTGCATGAAGTCCAGGACCGGCCGGACGAAGGCGCTGACCCGGTCGGAGCGGGCCGCCCAGATGCCGACCGGCACCGAGATCACCAGCGCGATGATCGTGGCGACGAGGACCAGCGACAGGGTCACCATCGCGTCCGACCACAGTTCCATGGAGTCGATGAACGCGAACCCCACGAAGGTGAGCACTCCGGCGAAGGCGCCGCGCAGCCACCAGGCGAGCACGGCGAAGATGCCCGCGAGCAGCAGCGGCTCCGGCGCCTGGAGGACGGCGTTGATGCCGTCGTAGGTGCCGGTGAACACGGCCTTGAAGAAGTCGAAGAGCCAGGACATGTGGCCGAGCAGCCAGTCGACCGCGGAGTTGACCCAGTCGCCGAGCGGGATCCTAGGCACGGGCCACCGCCTTGTCGCCGCCCTTGTCCCGTGGCGCGTCGCAGCTCACCTGGGAGCTCTGCTCGTCGCCCAGGAAGCCGACGAGGCGCTGGCGCGGGACGATGCCGACGATGTCGCGGTGCTCGTCCAGCACGGCGACCGGGTGGGGCACGCGGGCGCTGATCGCGCACAGCTCGGTGAACGGGGTGTGCGGGGTCGCGGTGTCGCAGCCGCAGTCCGCCTCGTCACCGCGTACCTCGCGGTCCATGACCGACTCGGCGGTCAGCACCCGGGACCGGTCGACGTCCTGGGTGAAGGACGCGACGTAGTCGTCGGCGGGGCGCAGCAGGATGTCCTCGGCGGTGCCGGTCTGCACGATGCGGCCGTCGCGCATGACGGCGATCCGGTCGCCCAGGCGCATGGCCTCGTTGAGGTCGTGGGTGATGAACACGATGGTCTTCTTGAGCGTCTTCTGGAGCTGGAGCAGCTGGTCCTGCATGTCGCGCCGGATCAGCGGGTCCAGGGCGCTGAAGGACTCGTCCATCAGCAGCAGGTCGGCGTCGGTGGCCAGGGCGCGGGCCAGGCCCACCCGCTGCTGCATGCCGCCGGAGAGTTCGTCGGGCCAGGAGGACTCCCAGCCGGCCAGACCGCACAGGGCGAGCGCCTCGTCGGCGCGGCGTTCGCGCTCGGCGCGGGGCACGCCCTGCACTTCCAGACCGTAGGCGGCGTTCTCACGGACGCTGCGGTGCGGGAAGAGCGCGAAGTGCTGGAAGACCATGCTGATCTTCCTGGAGCGGACCTCGCGCAGCTCGCGGTCGCTGAGCCCGGTCAGGTCCTGGCCATCGAAGCTGACGCAGCCGGCGGTCGGCTCCAGCAGCCCGTTCAGCATCCGCAGGAGCGTGGACTTGCCGGAACCGGACAGGCCCATGACGACGAAGATCTGGCCTGGGTCGACGCTGAAGGACGCGTCGATGACGGCGGCGGTGGTGCCGCCGGCGCGCAAGTCCTCGCGGTCGGCACCCTGCCGTAGCTTTTCGACTGCCTCGTCCGGTCGTCGGCCGAACACCTTGAACAGGTGCTGGGCCTGAAGTCTTGAAGACACGCGTACCTCTTGTCTCGGGGCCAGGAACGGGATGCAGAGGGCCGCTAACAGTTGAAGAAAGCAACCACCTTCGATCCGAGGCGCGCCTGCCCAGACCCATGTGGCTCAAACCAAACGTGGCCTGCTTCACATCGCCCTCGTCTTCCGTTCACGTGGAATCCACGGTTCCCGGCCTTCCGGTGACTGTCGGTGCCGTACGGCATGATGCGAGACGTGACCGGACGACTGATGCTCCTCGACACCGCCTCCCTGTACTTCCGCGCCTATTTCGGCGTCCCGGAGTCGATCAAGGCCCCGGACGGCACGCCGGTGAACGCCGTGCGCGGGCTGCTCGACTTCATCGACCGGCTGGTCAAGGACCACCGGCCCGATCACCTGGTGGCCTGTATGGACGCCGACTGGCGGCCGGCCTGGCGGGTGGAGCTGATCCCCTCCTACAAGGCGCACCGGGTGGCCGTGGAGCACGCCGGCGGTCCGGACGAGGAGGAGGTGCCGGACACCCTGTCCCCGCAGGTCCCGGTGATCGAGTCCGTCCTGGACGCGGTGGGCATCGCGCGCGTGGGCGTCGCGGGGTACGAGGCGGACGACGTGATCGGCACGTTCACCGCGCGGGCGACGGGCCCGGTCGACATCGTCACCGGCGATCGGGACCTGTACCAGCTGGTGGACGACGCCCGCGGGATTCGGGTGCTGTACCCGGTCAAGGGCGTCGGCACGCTCCAGGCCACCGACGAGGCGGCACTGCGGGAGAAGTATGGGGTCGACGGCCCGGGGTACGCGGATCTGGCGCTGCTGCGCGGCGACCCGAGCGACGGACTGCCGGGCGTGCCCGGCATCGGGGAGAAGACGGCGGCCAGGCTGCTCGCCGAGTTCGGCGACCTGGCCGGGATCATGGCGGCCGTCGACGACCCGAAGGCGAAGCTCACGCCGTCGCAGCGCAGGCGGCTCGACGAGGCGCGGCCGTATCTCGCGGTGGCGCCGAAGGTCGTGCGCGTCGCCGCCGACGTCCCGGTGCCGGACGTGGACACGGTGCTGCCGCGCGCCCCGCGCGATCCGGCGGCGCTCGAGGAACTGGCGGCCCGCTGGGGCCTGGGAGGTTCGCTTCAGCGGCTGCTCGCCACGTTGCCGGCGTGACGGCTGTGGCGACGCGCGCGGGCGGCGGCCGGACGGGAGAGGAACTCACCGGGGCGAGGTGTTAGCTTAGGTAAACCTAAGCGAGGGGAACAGGGAGGCCGTCATGGCAGAACGTCCGGCGCGCAAGCCGCGCAGGACCCACTCCGCGCAGGTCGTCCGGACCGAACGGCTGACCCCGCACATGCAGCGCGTGGTGCTCGGCGGGGAGGGCCTGGCCGACTTCTCGGCGGACACCTGCACGGACCACTACGTCAAGCTGCTGTTCCCTCCCGACGGGGTCACCTATCCGGAACCCTTCGACCTTCAGGGGATCCGCGAGGAGTTGCCGCGCGAGCAGTGGCCGGTGACCCGGACGTACACGGTGCGCGCCTGGGACCCCCGCCACCGCGAGCTGACCCTGGACTTCGTCATCCACGGCGACGAGGGGCTGGCCGGCCCCTGGTCGCTGCTGGCGCGGCCGGGCGAGACCGTGCACTTCCTGGGTCCGGGCGGCGCCTACGTCCCGGACGCGAGCGCCGACTGGCATCTGCTGGCCGGTGACGAGAGCGCCCTGCCGGCGATCGCGCGCTCCCTGGAGGCACTGCCCGAGGGCGCGACGGCCCACGCCTTCATCGAGGTAGCCGGTCCCGAGGAGGAGCAGAAGATCGACTCCGACGTGGAGGTGGTCTGGCTGCACCGCGGCGAGCGGCCCGTCGGCCGGGCGCTGGTGGAGGCCGTACGGGCGCTGCCGTTCCCCGAGGGCCGGGTGCACGCGTTCGTGCACGGCGAGGCCGGGTTCGTGAAGGAGCTGCGCCGGCTGCTGCGGGTCGAGCACGCCGTGCCCCGCGAGGACTTGTCGATCTCCGGCTACTGGCGGCTCGGCCACGACGAGGACGGCTGGCAGGCCTCCAAGCGCGACTGGAACGCCCGGATCGAGGCGGAGCAGGAGGGCACGGCGCCGGCCGCGTGAGCGACGTACGGAAGCGGCGGTACCCGGGTCGGTACCGCCGCTTCCGCGTGGCTCAGACCGACCGCTGGTAGGAGCGGAACGTCCGTATCGACAGCCACACCGCGGCCACCGCCAGGGCCAGCAGTGCGCCGCCCCGGCTCCCCACGACACTCCAGTCGGGATGCGCGGACATCGCGGAACGGCCCGCCACCATCGCCCAGTTGAGCGGATTGAAGTCGGCGATGTGGCGCATCCAGGCGGGCATCTGCGCGGGCGCCATGAAGGCGGAGGACAGGAACGTCAGCGGCAGCAGCAGGAAGGTGTTGATCCCGATGATGGACTCCCGCTCCTGCACCAGCATGCCGAGCGCGTTGGACAGTGCCCCGAAGACCGTGCCCAGCAGGACCGAGGCGAGCACCAGGATCAGGACACCGCCCACGCCGCCGGGGTAGTCGGCCCCGCCCAGCAGGCCGAGCAGCACGATGACGACCGACTGGAGGGCGGTGACCAGGCCGTTGTGGACCACGTTGCCGTTCATCAGGGCGGCCCGGCTGACCGGGGTGGTCAGGAACCGGTTGAGCGTGCCGCGCTGGATCTCCTCCAACGTGCCCATACCGGCCCACATGTTGGAGCTGAGCGCGCTCATCACCACCACGCCCGGCACCAGGTAGTCCAGGTACGAGGTGGTGCCGAAGCTGCCGAGCTCGACGACCTTCCTGAAGAGGTTGCCGAACAGGAACAGCCAGATCACCGGCTGGATCAGCGTGATGACCGCGTAGGCCGGCTGGCGCGCGAACACCATCAGCTGACGCTCGGTCATGTACCAGGTCTGGGAGATCGCGGTGCTCATCGCGCACCTCCGGCGAGGGCGAGGGCCTCGGTGCCGGGGGCCCCGCTCTCGGCTTCCGCCTCGGCGTAACGTCGGCCCGCGTAGCGGAGGTAGACGTCGTCGAGGGAGGGGCGGGCCACGGTCGCCGCGGTCACGGTGACCCCGGCGCGCTCCAGCCCTGCGAGGAGCGCGGGCATGGCGGCGGCTCCGTCGTCGGCGCGGGCGCTGATCCGGCGCCCGTCGATCAGCACCTCGTGCACGCCGGGCAGGGCGCCCAGGGCGCTGCCGAGCACCGTACGCCCGGCCTCGCCGACCGCCTCGCGCAGTTCCACGTGGACCGCGTCGCCGTGCAGTTCGCCCTTGAGGGAGTCCGGGGTGCCCTCGACGACGACCCGGCCGCGGTCGACGATGGCGATGCGCTCGGCGAGCCGGTCGGCCTCCTCCAGGTAGTGCGTGGTGAGCAGGATGGTCAGGCCCTCCTCGCCGGCCAGGCGGCCGATCTCGTCCCACATCGCCGTACGGGCCTCCGGGTCGAGGCCGGTGGTGGGCTCGTCGAGGAAGAGGACCTCGGGCCGGTGCACCAGTCCGAGCGCGACGTCCAGGCGCCGCCGCATACCGCCGGAGTAGCCCTTGACGGGGCGGCGCGCGGCATCGGCGAGACTGAACCGCTCCAGCAGTTCGTCGACCCGCCGGTCCAGGCCGGCGCCCTTCAGTCCGTAGAGCCTGCCCTGGAGCCGGAGGTTCTCGCGGCCGGTGGCGACCGGGTCGGCGCCCGAGCTCTGCGCGACCACGCCGATGGCACGCCGCACCCGGTCCGGGTGGCGCAGCACGTCGTGGCCGGCCACGGTCGCCTCGCCGGAGTCGGGGCGGGCCAGGGTGGTGAGGATCTTGACGGTGGTGGACTTGCCGGCGCCGTTCGGGCCGAGGAGACCGAAGACGGTGCCCGGCTCGACGGTGATGTCCATGCCGTTCAGGGCGGTGACGTCACCGGGATAGGTCTTGATCAGCCGGCGTGCCTCGACGGCGGGCGCACGGGTGGGACTCATGGCGGAGCTCTCCTGGATGCGTGGATGCGGATGGGTGGCGAAGATCGCCGAATGATCCACGTGAGAGCGCCGGGCTATCCTGGGTGTGCCGCACCTCGATCGCCCGGAGAAGCCTCACGGTGGATTCGGCTCGGGGTTCGAGACCCTGGCGGGGCTGCTGCAACAGCCCTGCCGGGGTCTGTCTCATTGGCAGTTCACTTCTGGTAGTGGCGTTCCTCGGCTTCCTTGAACTCCGCGGGGATCTCCCCCGTCTCGTGGAACCGGCGCCAGCTCTCGACGCCCGGTAGCGAGCCCTCGCGGATCTCGCGGGCGAAACCGCGGACCCACTCCGTCTCCGCCTCGGCCATGTGCTGGTGGTACTCGACCTCGACGAGGAACAGGCGCGGCAGCGTCTCGTAGAGCTTGTCCAGCACCGCCCGTCCGCTCGCCACCCGCATTTCCAGGGCGGTCAGCCGCTCCTCCAGCAGCCGCACGACGTCGTCCGGGGGCAGCGCCCCCAGCAGCGAGAGCGCGGTCTCGAAGATCGGGTACTCCTTGGCCGGTACGGCGACGAGGTCCGACAGCCACCGCGTCATCTCCTCGCGGCCGGACTCGGTGAGCGCGTAGATCGTGCGCTCGGGGCGGTTGCCCCGCCGCTCCACGTCGACCACCTCGACGAAGCCGCGCTCCTCGAGGTTCTGCACGACCGTGTAGAGCGAGCCGTAGTTGATCTTGGTGCTGGCGTCCTTGCCCTGGCGGCGAAGGGTCTGCGCGATCTCGTACGGATGCATGGGCTTCTGCCAGAGCGTGGTCATCACGGTCAGCGCGAGCGGATTGCTCAACTTTCTGCGCCCGCCGGCCATGCCCGATCACCTCGCTTCCGAATATCCGTAGCCGAACATATCGCGACTCGAGTCCCTTCGTCAATACACGCGATATATCGTGGTGGGGGGCGCGAACTCCGCCTCAGTCCCCGCGGACGCGCGCGTGCAGATGCATGTCGTGCCAGCCGTCCGCGTGGAGGCCCGAACTGCGCTTGGTGCCCTCCAGGGCGAAGCCGGTCGTGGTGGCGACGCGGCAGGAGGCGCCGTTGTGCACGGAGTGCAGGAGTTCCAGGCGGTGGAACCCGGTGTCCTCGAACGCCCAGTGGACGAGGGCCGCGGTGGCACGCGAGGCCACGCCCCGGCCACGGGCCGCCGGAACGGTCCAGTACGCCACCTCCGCCGCGCCGTCCTCGAACCGCACCTCGCGCAGCGCGACCCGCCCCACCGGGCGGCCGGTGTCCGCGTCGACGACCGCCCACTGGGCCTCCCGGTCCGCGGTCCAGGCGGCACGCCACTCCTCGATCCAGCCGGCCGCCTCGGCCTCGGACTCGGCGGCCCTGGCGTGCCACTGGTGCATGACCGGGTCCTGGAAGACGTCGTGGACGACGGGCGCGTCCTCGGCCGCCCAGGGCCGCAGGAGGAGACCGTCACCGGTGGGAAGGGTGGGCTGCGCGGTGCGCGCGAAGGTGCCGGCGGGAAGTACCGGGCTGGTGAGAAGAGGCATGGCCCGTATCCTGCCCACGCGTGGGCCACCGGCGCAGTGGTTTTCCCGAACCACGGGCGGCCTCGTAGGCTTCGGTCGATGCGACGCAAGACCCGTACCCCGCCCTCTCCCCTGCCCCAGCGCCACGGGGTGGACCCGGTGCGGGTGCGGCTGCCCGCCGCGGGCACCTGGACCACCGTGCGGGCGTATCTGGTGGAGCGGCTGTCGGGGGCCGGGCCCGGGGTGGTCGGGGCCATGGTCGACGCGGGCCGAGTCGTCGGGGCCGACGGACGGGCGGTGGCGTCCGGCGCACCGTACGAGCCGGGGATGTACGTGTGGTTCCACCGGGAGCTGCCCGAGGAGGTGCCGGTGCCGTTCCCGCATCGGGTCGTGCACCGCGACGAGCACCTCGTCGTCGTCGACAAACCGCACTTCCTCGCCACCACCCCACGCGGCTCGCACGTCACCGAGACGGCGCTGGCACGGCTGCGGCGGGAACTGGGGGTCCCCGCGCTGAGCGCCGCGCACCGCCTGGACCGGCTCACCGCCGGGCTGGTGCTGTTCACGGTGCGGCCCGAGGAGCGCGGCGCCTACCAGACGCTGTTCCGCGACCGGCTGGTGCGCAAGGAGTACGAGGCGGTGGCCCCGTACGACCCGGCGCTGGTCCTGCCGCGGACCGTGCGCAGCCGGATCGTGAAGGAGCGCGGGGTGCTGGCCGCCCGCGAGGTGGCGGGCGAGCAGAACGCCGTCACACGCGTGGAACAGGCCGAACACCGCGCGGACGGGCTCGGGCGGTACCGGCTGGCGCCCGCCACCGGACAGACGCACCAACTGCGGGTGCACATGAACGCGTTGGGCGTGCCGATCCTGGGCGACCCGCTCTACCCGGTGGTGACCGCCCCCGTGCCGGCCGGCGACTTCCGGCGCCCGCTGCAACTGCTCGCGCGGACGCTGGAGTTCACGGATCCGGTCACGGGGGCGGAGCACCGGTTCACCAGCGGGCGGGTGCTCCAGGCCTGGTCCGACTTCGCCGGGTGGGCCGGTCAGTAACCGCGCCACCAGCGCAGGAAGCGCTGCCAGGCGCCCTGGGGGCGGGCCGCGTCGGCGGCGGCCGGTGCGGTGTCCGGCTCCCCGGCGCCCGGCGGCTCCTGCGCCGCCGGGGGCGTGGGCGGCGACTCGGAGGACGGCACGGATGACGGCTCGGGCGGCAGCTCGGGGGACGACACGGATGACGGCCCGGGCCGCTGCCTAGCGGTCGCGGTACCGACCTCCCAGGCCGGGCGCGGCGGCGTAACCGGGTGCGGGGTGTGGCTCGGCTTCGATCTCTCGTCCTGCTGCGGCCGCGGCGTGAAGCGCACCGGCAGCTCCACCAGATGGCGGGAGGCGATCGACTCCGTCCAGCGCAGCTCCGCCTCGTCGCAGTCGAGCCGGACGTCCGGCAGCCGGGTCAGCAGCATGTCGACGCCGACGTCGGCGATGGCGCGCCCGACGTCCTGGCCCGGGCACTCGTGCGGGCCGCCGCCGAAGGCGAGATGGGAGCGGTTGCCCTGCATGTCCGCCGTCGGGCCCGGCCGCACCCGGGGATCGACGTTGCCCGGAGCGATGCCCAGCAGCAGCCCGTCGCCCCGGCGGATGCGCCGGCCACCGAGTTCCGTCTCCTGCTTGGCGAAGTAGCCGAAGATGGTGCTGAACGGCGGTTCGTCCCACAGGGACTGCTCGACCGCCTCCGGCACCGTCATCTGGCCGCCGTTGAGCTGGGCCCGGAAGCCGGGCTCGGTCAGGACCCGGCGCACGGTGTTGGCCAGCAGGTTGGCGGTGGCCTCGTAGGTGCCGATGAGCACGACGCGCAGGTGCTGGCCGACCTCCTCGTCGGTCAGGCCCGCCGGCTGCTCGATGAGGTGGCTGGTGAGGTCGTCCTCGGGCCGGGCCCGGCGGCGGGCGGTGACCCGCAGCAGGCAGTCCATGATGTACGCGTTGCTGGCGATCGCGGTGTCGGTGCCCTTGAGCATGTCGCGGGCGGCCTGCACGATCCGGTCGTTGTACTCCTCGGGCATGCCGAGGACCTGGCACATCACCGCCATGGGCAGATGCTCGGTGAACCGGGCGACGAGGTCGGCGCGGCCCGTCTCGCAGAACCGGTTGACCAGGCGCTGGGTGGCCCGGCCGATGTGGCGGCGCAGGGCGCGGAAGTCGATGAACTCCAGGGCGCCCTGGACGGCGCCGCGCAGCCGCCTGAGTTCCTCGCCCTCGGCGTGTGCGCAGATCGGCTGCCAGGCGATGTGCGGCATGAGCGGGTGGTCGGGCTTGACCGTGCCGTCCCCGAGCGGCGTCCAGATACGGCTGTCCTTGGTGAACTGCGAGGGGGTGCTCACCATGTGCAGGTTCTCGGCGTGGCCGAGGACCACCCACATCGGCACGTCGTCGTGGAGCAGTACGGGCGCCACCGGGCCGTACTGCTCGCGCAGTTGCTCGTAGAGCGCTCTCAGGTCCCGCGCCTCGTGGAGCCGGTGCAGTCCTCCGGGCCCGGTGCCGTGCGCGGGGCAGCCGGGGGGCGGGTCGAGGGCGAAGTCGTCCGGACCGGTCGGGGAGTGGGGTTCAGGCGTCACGGCGGTCGCTTTCGGGAAACGGAGTGTGGGTGCGGGACGGGCCGGCCGGTGCGGATCAGGTTGGCGAGCCCGTCACGGCGAGGGAGTGCAGAAAGCGCGTCAGCGTCAGCAGCACCTCGCGGCTGGAGGCGCGGCGCCGCGCGTCGCACTCGACGATCGGGATCTCCTCGGACAGGTCGAGCGCGGCGCGCAGCTCCGGGAGCGGGTGACGGGGCGCGTCCGGGAAGGAGTTGACGGCGACGACGAAGGGCACGCCGCGCTCCTCAAGACGGCCCATCACGTCGAAGCTGACCTCCAGCCGGCGGGTGTCGGCCAGCACCACCGCGCCGAGCGCGCCCTCGAACAGCCCGTTCCACAGGAACCAGAAGCGCTGCTGGCCGGGGGTGCCGAAGAGGTAGAGCACCAGGTGGTCGCTGATGGTGATGCGGCCGAAGTCCATCGCCACGGTGGTGGCGCTCTTGGACTCGGAGCCGTAGTCGTCGTCGACGCCGATACCGGCCTGGGTCATCGTCTCCTCGGTGGTGAGCGGCCTGATCTCGCTGACCGAGCCCACCATGGTCGTCTTGCCGACCCCGAAACCGCCGACGATCACGATCTTCGCCGCGGCCTGTGCCGTGTGCGGCAGCTGGTCCTCGGTGCGCGGGCCGGGAATGGTGTCAGAGCCTTTGAAGTCCATGCATCACCGCTTCGAGGAGGTGTCGGTCGGGGACCGCCCGGCGGACGATCGGCGCGCGGGCCTGCACAAGGCCGGCCGCGAGCAGCTCGGTGATCAGGGCCGTCGTCGCGCTGAACGGCAGGTTGAGGTAGGCCGACAGCTCGGCCACGGACAGCGGGGCGGTGCACAGCCGCAGCAGCGCCACCTGCTCCGGGGTGGCGGACGGCGGCGGCTCGGTGCGCGCCACGATCAGTGTCACCAGGTCGACGGCCGCGCGGGCGCCGTCCTCGCCCGCCCCGGCGACCACGTACAGCCGCTCGGGGTGTTTCTCCTCGCCCTGCCCGGCGAGGTCCGGGGGCGGTGGCGGTTCGTGCCCGGAGGAACGCCTCTGGCGCCGCGGAGGGGTCATACGGTCTGCCCGCCCCGCCGCGGCGGACTGGTCAGGTGGGCGCCGATGCGGACCACGAGGTCGCGCATGCGGGCGCTCATGAGGCCGGGTTCGGTGCGGATGTCGGCGAGCACGGCGAGATAGGCGTTGGCCCCCGCGGACATGAGGTAGAAGTAGCCGCCGTCGATCTCGATGACGACCAGCTTCATCCGGCCGTCGCTGCCCGGGATCTCCACGGCGACGGCGGTCGCGAGGCTCTGGAGTCCGGCACAGGCCGCGGCGACCCGGTCGGCGGCGTCGGCGTCTCCGCCGTAGCGGGCGATGCGCAGTCCGTCGGCCGAGAGCACCACGATCATCTCGATGCCCGGCACGCTGTCGTGGAGCTCCTTGAGCATCCAGTCGAAGTTGGCTCGCTGCTGGATCACTTGAGGTCCCCCTCGTCGTCGGCCCGGACGTCGGCCTCGGCTCGGGCCGGCTCCTCGATCAGGTGGAGATACGCGGTCGGGTCCTGGGTGAACCCCGTCGGGTCCGGGCCCGGGTTGTCCTTCTTCAGCCCGTCCCAGAACGCCTCGACCCACAGGCCCGGTTCGGAGTCCTTCCTCGTGGGCGCGGGCCCGGGTCCGGGCACGGCCCGCACCGTCCCGTCCTCCCGCTCGGCACGCTCGGCGGCGGCCTGCTCGGCGACGCGCCGGCTCAGCGGGGTCCTGGCCCGGCTGCGGCGCTGTGGCAGGCCGCCCGCCGTCCACTCGGTGACCTCGGGGACCTCGTCGTCCGCCAGGGACACCGCGGCGGGGACGCGGGGGCTGGTGGGGCGGCGCCTCTTCGGGGCGCGCTCGGGGCCCGCCACCGCGTCCTCCCCCGGAGCCGGAACGGAGGTCGCGCCGATGCCGTGGGCGAGTCCCGGAGCCGGATCGGTGGTCGTCATGTCGCCGGGCACGACGAGGACCGCGCGGACACCGCCGTACGCGGAGGCCCGCAGGGAGACCTGCATCTTGTGCTTCGCGCACAGGCGTCCCACGACCGCGAGACCCAGGCGGGGAGTGTCGCTGAGGTCCAGCGGGTCGACCCCGGCCCTGGCCGCCTCGAGCAGCCGCTCGATCCGGGCACGGGTCTCCTCGTTCAGGCTGACGCCACCGTCCTCGATCTCGATGGCGACGCCGGTCTGCACCTCGACGGCCGTGACGTGCACCTTGGTCTGCGGCGGCGAGTAGCGGGTGGCGTTGTCGAGGAGTTCGGCCGCGGCGTGGATGACGGGCTCGACGTCGACACCCTTGATGTTGACCTTGGCGATGGAGTGCAGTTCGATGCGCCGGTACTCCAGGATCCGGGACATGGCGCCGCGCAGCACGCTGTAGAGCGTGACCGGGTTGGGCCACTGCCGGCCGGGGCGGCCGCCGCCGATGACGGAGACGGAGTCGGCCAGGCGGCCGATCAGCGCGGTGCCGTGGTCGATGCGCAGCAGGTCGTCGAAGACCTCGGGGCTGCGGCCGTGGTCCTCCTCCATCTCCCTGAGTTCCCTGGCCTGTTGGTGCACGATCGCCTGGACGCGCCGGGCGATGCTGACGAAGGCGCGCTGGGTGGAGTCGCGGATGTTCTCCTCGTCGTCCACGATCTTGAGGATCATGCGCACCACCGCGCGCTGCGACTCGGGGATCCGGCGCCACTCAGGGTGGCCGTCGACGATGTCGCGCATCACCTCGGGAGGTGTGTGGCTGCCGCGCAGGTGGTCGATGGCGGCGGGGAGGATGTCGGAGGCGAGACGGTGGATCTCCCGGTCGTGGGCGGCCAGGCGCCCCTCCAGGTCCGCGGTGCGCCGGGCGTGCTCCGCCCGCTGGTCCCGGATGGCGCGTCCGCGGCGCACCGCTTCGGCGCCCGTGCCGAGCACCAGCAGGGTGGCGACGGCGCCGCAACAGGCGACGGCGAGGCGGGCCGAGTCCGTCACCAGGGCGACGGAGGCCCCGGTGGCCGCCGCCAGCACCAGGGCGGGCAGCAACAACACGCGCGCGTAGGGAAGTTCACGGCCACCGGGGGGCGATTGAACACTCACCATGTAAGCCCTCTGAGAAGAATCGGCTGAGTTCGGGCAGCTTCCAGTGGGGGTACGTCATGAAACTGACGGAAATTTCGGCACGTATGAGGACGCTTGGGAGCAAGCTCACGAACAACCTCAACTCGCTGCGCCGCGGGCGAGCATAATCCGGTCGGATCATCGCCATGTCATATTCAGCAAGGGCCTGAAACGGGGCGCACGGCAGGAGTACGCTCGGGGGATTTGCACGCCCCGAATGGATTCGAACACGCACGGTGACGCAGTGCGGGCATACGAAAACCACATGGCCCCGGCAGCAGCCACCGGGACCATGTGATCGATGCGATCGTCCGGCTCCGCCTACCCGACCGAGGAGTAGGCCACGACCCCCCGCAGCAGCCCGTCCACGGCCTTGCGCGCGTTCCTGGCCACCGACGAGCCCTCCACCGGCGCCGCCGCCGAGATCTGGCCCAGCACGTCGATCACCTGCTTGCACCAGCGCACGAAGTCGCCCGCCGGCATCTCCGCCTCGCGCAGCACCTCGTCCAGGCCCTTGCCGGAGGCCCACATGTACGCGGCCCAGGCGAAGCCGAGGTCGGGCTCACGCTGGCCGACCCCCTCGCTCTGGTTGATGCGGAAGTCCTCCTCCAGGGCGTCCAGCCGGCCCCAGATCCGCACCATCTCGCCGAGCGCCGCCTTCGCCTTCCCGGAGGGCAGCTTGGGCGCCATGGCGTCGTCACTGACCCGCGCCTCGTACACCAACGCGGAGACGCAGGCGGCGAGTTCGGCCGGGCCCAGGCCCTCCCAGACGCGCTCGCGCAGGCATTCGCTGGCCAGCAGGTCGAGTTCGCCGTACAGCCGGGCGAGCCGCTTGCCGTGCTCGGTGACCTCGTCGCCGCGCAGGTAGTCGAGCTCGGTCAGCAGCGCGACGATCCGGTCGAAGGTGCGCGCGATGGTGTTCGTACGGCCCTCGATGCGGTGCTCCAGCTGCTTGGTGTCGCGCAGCAGCCGGTGGTAGCGCTCGGCCCAACGGGCATGGTCCTCGCGTTCGTCGCACCCGTGGCAGGGGTGGGCGCGGAGCGCGGTGCGCAGCCGGGCGATCTCGCGATCGTCGGCCGCCTGGGAGCGCCGCTTGCGGTGCCGCTCCGCCGGGATGTGCCCGGCCTTGGTGCGCAGCGCGGAGGCGAGGTCGCGGCGGGACTGCGGGGAGCGCGGGTTGAACGACTTCGGGATCCGCATCCGCTCCAGCGGCTCCACGGGCACCGGGAAGTCGATCGCCGCCAGCCGCTTGACCTGACGCTCGGCGGTCAGCACCAGCGGGCGCGGGCCGTCGTGGTACTCCAGGCCGCGGTGGCCGTTGGAACGGCCCGCGGGCAGTCCCGGGTCCAGCACCAGCGCCAGACCCGCGAACTTGCCGGTGGGGACGTGGATGACATCGCCCGGCTTGAGCTTCTCCAGGGCGACGGCGGCCTCCGCACGACGCTGGACCGCGCCCTGCCGGGCCAGATCCGTCTCGCGGTCCTTCAGTTCCCTGCGCAGCCGCGCGTACTCCGTGAAGTCGCCGAGATGGCAGGTCATGGAGGCCTTGTAGCCGTCGAGGCCCTCCTCGTTGCGCTGCACCTGCCGGGAGATCCCGACGACCGACCTGTCGGCCTGGAACTGCGCGAAGGAGGTCTCCAGCAGCTCGCGCGAGCGGTGCCGCCCGAACTGCTCGACCAGGTTGACCGCCATGTTGTACGACGGCTTGAAGCTGGAGCGCAGCGGGTAGGTGCGGGTGCCGGCCAGGCCCGCCAGGTGGTCGGGGTTCATGGCGCGCTGCCACAGCACCACCGCGTGGCCCTCGACGTCGATGCCGCGGCGGCCGGCGCGACCGGTGAGCTGGGTGTACTCGCCGGGAGTGATGTCGGCGTGCTGCTCGCCGTTCCACTTCACGAGCTTTTCCAGCACCACCGAGCGGGCGGGCATGTTGATGCCGAGGGCGAGGGTCTCGGTGGCGAAGACCGCCTTGACCAGACCGCGCACGAACAGCTCCTCGACGACCTCCTTGAAGGTCGGCAGCATGCCCGCGTGGTGGGCGGCGATACCGCGCTCCAGGCCCTCCAGCCACTCGTAGTAGCCGAGGACGTGCAGGTCCTCGGCCGGGATGGCGGCGGTGCGCTCCTCGACCAGGGCGCGGACCCGCTCGCGCGCCTCCTCGTCGTTGAGCCTCAGGCCCGCGTACAGGCACTGCTGGACGGCGGCCTCGCAGGCGGCGCGGCTGAAGATGAACGTGATCGCGGGCAGCAGGCCCTCGGCGTCCAGGCGCTCGATGACCTCGGGACGGCTCGGCGTCCAGATCCTGGAGCGCTGTCTGCGCTCCCGCTCGCGGTCGGCCTCGCGCATCGCGCGGCCGCGCCGGCGGTCCTGGAACGAGGGGCGGCTGGCCTCCATGCGGGCCATGCGCGTGAGGTCGGGGTTGACGGCCTTCCGGTGGCCCTCGCCCTCCTCGAACAGGTCGTACATCCGGCGCCCGGCCAGCACGTGCTGGAACAGCGGAACGGGCCGGTGCTCGGAGACGATCACCTCGGTGTCGCCGCGGACGGTGTCCAGCCAGTCGCCGAACTCCTCGGCGTTGGACACGGTCGCCGACAGGGACACCAGGGTCACCGACTCGGGCAGGTGGATGATCACTTCCTCCCACACGGCGCCGCGGAAGCGGTCGGAGAGGTAGTGCACCTCGTCCATGACCACGTAGCCGAGGCCGAGCAGGGTCTGGGAACCGGCGTAGAGCATGTTCCGCAGCACCTCGGTGGTCATCACGACCACCGGGGCCTCGGAATTGAGGCTGTTGTCGCCGGTCAGGAGGCCGACCTTGCCGCTGCCGTAGCGGCGGCACAGATCGGCGTACTTCTGGTTGGACAGCGCCTTGATCGGCGTCGTGTAGAAGCACTTCCTGCCCTGCTGGAGGGCGAGGTGGACGGCGAACTCGCCCACGATCGTCTTGCCGGAGCCGGTGGGCGCGGCGACCAGTACGCCCTTGCCCGCCTCGAGCGCCTGGCAGGCCTCGATCTGGAACGGGTCGAGGCCGAAGTCGTACATCTCGCGGAATCCCGCGAGCGCGGTGGCCTGCTCGGCAGCTCGCCTGCGCGCTGCCGCGTACCGCTCGGCCGGTGAGAGGTCCTCTGTCATCGTGCTTTCGAGCGTACCGGGCCGCACCGACAACAGGACGATCATTATCCCGATCGTCCCGGGAGCTGAAAAAGCCGGCCGCTCGCGGTGCGAGCGGGCGGCCGAGCCGGCAAACGGCCGGGGGGATGAGGTCGCGGAGGGCTAACCCGAGTCCCCCGGCGGGAGGTCGGGGGCGGCGGCGCCGG